>NZ_JBFUKP010000017.1:0-111928 GCF_056400765.1 Ramlibacter sp. P4_H7 | reverse complement strand
GCCCGGTCATGCCGCCGACAGCGGCGCCGGCGGCGGCTCCGCCGGCCACGCCGCCGGCCACGCCGCCCACCACGGCACCGACGCCCTTGGCGGCGGGGTGGTCCTTCTTGTCGGTCAGGTCGCGTTTGTGATCGTTCATGAGATCTCCTTGGATTGGATGCCAGCGTCGGCACCAGGGGCGATGGCCCCGCGTTCGCGCTGGCTGGATGGGTGAGCCATCACGCTAGCTGCACGGGCAAGGGTGAGGAGGTCGCTTGCGTCCGACGACGCCGCAGTCCCGGGCGGATGAGCCTTGTCGGCCGGGACCCACATCGCAGTTCCTGCGATCCGGGAGGGAGGGACCGATGCCGTGCTGCGCTCGCACACCGGCGCGCGGGCCGGGCTCAGTGTTCGCGCAAGGCCTGGAAGTAGCCCGCGATGGCCTTGGGCACCGCCTTGCGCTGGCAGCGCTGCAAACGCATCAGCAGATCGTGCGGGACCTCCTCGACCTCGTAGTCCCGCTGGATGTCGCACCGGATCCGTGACAGCAGCGCGGCGGCCACCTCCGCATCGGCCATTGCCCGGTGGGCCCGACCCGCGGGCGGAATGGCGTGGAAGGACGCCAGCGAGCCGAGTCGGTAGCTGGCCGCCTGCGGATACAGCCGGCGCGACAGCAGCATGGTGCAGGCGAAGGCATGGTCCGCGCGCGCGGCGCCGCCCAGCCGCCCCAGTTCCGCCGCCCAGAAGCGCTGGTCGAACGACGCGTTGTGGGCGACCAGGGGCGCGTCCTGCACGAACCGGGCGGCCTCCGCCATCACTTCGGCGGCGGGTGGCGCGCTGCGCACCATCTCGTTGCTGATGCCGGTGTAGGCCTCGATGAACGGGGAGATGCGCATGCCCGCATTCATGAGCGACTGGAAGCGCGCGACGACGCGGGTTCCCTCCAGCAGCACGATGGCGATTTCGGTGGCGCGGTCTCCCATGGCGGGGGACAGGCCGGTGGTCTCGAAGTCGATGACGGCAATCGGGTGCATCCGGGGCCCGGAGTTCGTGAAGCCCGGATGCTACCGGACCGCCGAGGGCGGAGGCCGTGGCAGCACGCTCCGGTGCTGCGGAAGCGCGCTGCTATTCGGCGCCGGGTTCGCGCACCGCACGCGCGTGGAAGCGGCCCCGGAACAACTGCTCCATGGCGCGGCTGCGGCACATGCGCACGGCGACGTAGGTCAGCAACAGGCCACCGAGCACGTCCAGCACCACGTGCTGGCGGGTCGCGAGCGTCGAATAGACGATGGCCGTGCACCAGAACCAGTTGCCGCCGCGGACCCAGGAGGGAGCACCGAGCGTCCGCAGTTCGCTCGCGATGACGACGGCGGAATACGCGGCGAACGCCACGTGCAGCGAAGGAAAGGCATTGCCGCCCAGGTCCGAGGCCTTCAGGATCTGCAGCGCCGGATAGTCCGCCCAGTCGACGCCGAACCCCGGCGTGGTCGTGGGGAAGAGCCAGTACGTGGCGAGGCCCAGTCCCGAGATGATCAGGGCGCCGGCGATGTACATGCGCAGCGCCGCCATGTTGGCGGCCAGCGCGGGCGCCAGCGAGACATAGAGCCACAGGGACACGTAGGGCAGCAACGCGAGCTCGCTGACCTGGATCCAGGCATCGACCGGCGTCATCGGCACCGTGACCGCCTCGGCGGCCATGCTGCGCATGACCCAGAAGTACAGGACGAAGAACCCCGAGATCCCGAGCGTGGTGCCGACCATCTTGGTCACCCAGAGCGTGCGAACGCGCCGGGAGAGGGACTGCACCCATGTGCCTGCCACTGGACTCGCGGACCTCGACTTCATCGCAACTCCGGTGGGTTGATCACGGACTCTCTGCCCCTGCATTGTGGCAAGGTTGCGCCGCCTTCGTGCGGGAAGGCAGGGAACCTTCATCGCTGAGCTGGCCGTCAGGTGCAAGCCCGGATGTTGCGCGCGTGTAGGGCGCCGCCGCACAAGCCCCTTCGCCCCCAGTGGACGCGGCCTTCGCCTCCTGCCCACGGGGGTCCTGCCGCGCGCCTACGCAAGATGCCCTCGTCCGCGCACAGCCGGCGCCGCGCACCTGCACCACACTGGATCCAGCCGCAGGAGGGCCGCATGCAGAACCAGGAACCCAGGGAGCCGCAACAAGGCATCCACTTCGTCCAGAGACACCGAACGAAAGCCTTGCTCCTGGGGCTGGCGCTGCTGGTGCTGGGGGTGCCGGCCGTCTGGAAACACCACCACGGGACGACGCCGCCTTCACAGCCCGCGGCCTCCGGCGCTACCTCGCCGGAGGTGCAGCACGTCCCGGTGGCCTTGGCGGATTTCGGGCAGGCAGTGCCCTCGCCCGACGCCCGGCTGGTCGCGAACTGGGCGCTGGCGACCCACGACAACGCGAACCACGCCCTGCTGATCGTGGACAAGAAAGACGCGCGCGTGCACGTGCTGGCCCCCGATGGCCGGCTGCAGGGGAGTGCCCCGATCCTGCTGGGGGCGGCACCCGGCGACGACATCCTGCCCGGCGCGGGCGAGAAGTCGCCTTCCCAGCTGAGGCCCGAAGAAAAGACGACGCCGGCGGGCCGGTTCGTGGCCGAGCCGGGCGTGAACGCCAACAAGGAAGACGTGATCTGGGTGGACTACCGCGACGCCATCTCCATGCACCGCGTGCGCACCGCGGTGGCCCGCGAGCACCGGCTGGAGCGCCTGGCCAGCCCGGGCACCGAGGACAACCGGATTTCCTTCGGGTGCATCAACCTGCCGGCCGCCTTCTACGACACCGTCGCCAGGCCCGCGGTGGCGACCTATGGCGCGGTCGTCTACGTGCTGCCCGAAATGAAGACGGTGCAGGAAGTGTTCGGCGCCTACGACGTCACCGATCCGGCACAGGTCGCGGCGACCCGGCATGACAACCCTGCCCATGCCGGGCGGAAAGCAGGGGCGGCCTGAGGCCGCAGGCTCAGAGCCAGACGGTGCCGCGGGGCAGCTGGATCTCGGATCCCGGATCGCCCTGGCTCACCAGCGAACCGATGAACAGGCTCAGCAGCGCGACGAAGATGCTCGCGAAGAACGCGGTGCCGAAACCGCTGACGCTGAACCCGCGCACCAGCCGCGAGGCCAGCATCATCATGAGGGCGTTGATCACCAGCAGGAAGATGCCGAACGTGACCAGCGTGAGCGGAAGCGTCAGCACCACGAGGATGGGCCGGACGATCGCGTTGGCCAGCCCGAGCACCAGGGCGGCGATCAGCAGGGAGCGGCCGCTGTCGAAATGCAGGCCCTTGAACACATGGCTGGCCGCCCACAGCGACAGGGCCGTGATGCCCCAGTGGAGGAGGAAGGGAACGAGTTGGGACATGGGATGCGGTCGAGCATACCGGTTTCGTCCGTGCGCGAGTTCGCCGGGCTCCGTGGAGACAGCCACGGGGAGGCAGGCCTCGCCGCGAGCCCCAGGTAAATGGAGCTGGTCCTGAGCAGTTTCCCGACGGTGTTCATGCAGGTCATTTCGGCAGTCCTCCACGCGGCCGCGGCTGATTGGCCGGGCATCTGGGCGCGATGATCCAGCCGGCCTGTGGCAGCCGTGTGACGCCGGCGATGCTGGGCGGGCGCGGGACATCCCTCCTATGGACCTTCGGCGGCCCGTGCCGCAAAGTCGCTGCATTTCGCGGAGCCGACCATGCCGACCATGACCGTGGAATTGCTGCAGGCCTTCGCCGATGCGTGGAACCGCCACGACATCGAAGCGCTCATGACCTTCATGACCGACGACTGCGTGTTCGAGGCCTCCGCTGGGCCGCAGGTCTGCGGGGCGTCCGCGGTCGGCCGGGACGCCGTGCGACGCGCCTTCCAGGAGGTTTGGATGACCTACCCGGACGCGCAATGGAACGCGCCGCGCCACTTCGTGTGCGGGGACCGCGGCGTTTCCGAGTGGATCTTCACGGGAACTCGGCAGGACGGCGCCCGGGTGGAAGTGAACGGATGCGACGTGTTCACGTTCCGCGGCGACCGGATCGTCGTCAAGAACTCGTACCGCAAGAACCGGCCTGCGCTGCCTGCCCAGCCGCCCGCCTGACTGGAGCGATCACGCGAGCTCCGCAGCGGCGCTCGGCGTGCTTCGTCAACCGGCGTACAAGGCCCGAGGATCGTCCTGCAGGCAGCGGCCCAGTTCCTCCGCTCCCAGCGCGGCGCGGACGGGCTCCAGCAGCGCCTGCATGCGCGAGCCGCCGCCCGCAGGCAAGGAGGTGTGCGGCCAATCGGAGCCCCACACCTTGTGCCGTCCGAAGTTCTCCGAGACCTGCCGGATCACGGGCAGGAGGACCTCGTACGGCGCATCGGCGCCCAGCCGGTACCAACCGCTCAGCTTGATCCAGCTGCCGGCCCGGGCCAGTTGCTCGAGCGCGCGCCAAACCTGAGGCGTAGCGGGGGGGTCGGCGCGCAGACCGGCCAGGTGGTCCAGCACGAACACCAGCCCGGTGCGGGCCTGAAGGTCGGCGATCCTCGGCAGCTGCGCCGGGTGCGCATACCACTGCACGTGCCAGCCACGGCGGCGCAGGGCCGGCGCGAGCACGGCCAGGGCCTCGTCGTCGTTGCCGACCGGCGAGACCAGGTTGAAGCGCACGCCGCGCACGCCCGCTTCGTGCAGCCGATCCATCTCCGCTTCGCTGGTGTCGCGGCCCACGACGGCCACCCCACGGTGGCGCCCACCGGATCGCTGCAAGGCGCGCACGAGCAGCGAATTGTCGATTCCGTAGACGCTGGGCTGCACCAGCACGAGATGGCCCACGCCGTGCTTCGCCGCGAGCCGTTCGATCTCTGCGAGCGGCGCGGGGGCCGGCGCGTAATGGCCCGAGAGCCGCGGCGCGTCCGCGTCGAACACATGGACATGGCAATCCCAGCCCGGTGGGACGGCATCGCGCGCCTCTGGCTGGGTCATCCGGCGACGATCCGGCGTTCGCGCACCAGCTTGCCCCATTGTTCCTGCTGCGCCTGCAGGAACGCGGCCACCTTGGCGGGATCGCGGTGCGGAAAGACTTCGCCGCTCAGGCTGCGGATGCGGGCCAGCACCTCCGGGTCCTCAATTGCCACGCGCAAGGCATCGCGCAGGCGCGCCTGCACGGCAGCCGGCGTGGCCGCGGGGGCGAGCACCGGATTCCATTCCAGCACTTCGTATCCGGGGACGCCGGATTCCTCCATGGAAGGCACTTCGGGCAGCGCCCTGGCGCGCAGCCGGGTCGTCACGGCCAGCGGGCGCAGCTTGCCCGCCGAGATGTGGCCCAGCGAGGAAGCGACGTTGGCGAAGAACAGCGGCACCTGTCCGGCCATCACGTCGTTCAGGGCCGGCCCGCCCCCCTTGTACGGGACGTGCACCAGTTGCACGCCGGCGCGGCTTTCGAACAGCGCGCCGGCCAGGTGCTGCGCCGAGCCGTTGCCGGACGAGGCGAAGGCGATCTTGCCCGGCTCGGCCTTGGCCATGCGCACCAGGTCCTTCACGCTCTGCGCCGGGAAGCCGGGCGTGCAGACCAGCACGTTCGGAAAGAGCGCCACCACGCCGATGGGCGCGAAGTCCTTCTGGCTGTCGTAGGGCAGCTTGGGAAACAGCGACGGGTTCACCGCGAACGAAGAAGCGTCCAGCAGGAGCGTGCTCCCGTCCGCGTTGCCCCGCGCCACGTAGCCGGCGGCGATCTGCCCGCTGGCGCCCGGGCGGTTGTCCACGACGACCGACTGACCGAGGAACCTGGACATGGGCTGGGCGATGAGGCGCGCCACCAGGTCGGCGCCGCCGCCGGGCGGATAAGAGACGACGAGGCTGATCGGTCGCCCGCCGGCGATCGGCTGCTGCGCGAAGGCAAGGGCGGGCGCGGCGACGGCGGCCGCGCCCAGGAGCAGCACCTTGCGGCGGCGCGGCGGCAGGAAGGAAGGGGCGGGCATGTGCTGTCTCCTGTCAGGTGATCGTGACGGTGTAGTGGAAGGCGTTGGCGTCGCCGCGGCTCGTGCGGGCTTCCACCGGACGTCCCTGCAGGTCGAACGCGGTGCGCGTGACGACGGCGCAGGGATGGCCCGGCGACAGCGCGAGATGGCGGGCCTGGCCCGCGGTGAGCTGGCCGAAGCCGATCTCGTCGACGGCGCGGTGCACGTGCACCTGGCAGCGCGTGGCGAAGAAGGGATAGAGGAGGTCGGGCCAGTCGGCGGTGGGCACCTGCAGCAGCGGCTCGAACAGCGGCAGCGGCAGGAACATGTCCTCGTGCAGGCAGGGCTGCCCATCGATCAGGCGCAGGCGCTGGATGCGGATGCAGGGCTCGCCGGGCGCCACGCCGAGCAGCCGGGCGACCTGGCGCGTCGCCCCGACCTGGTCCCGCGACAGGATGCGCGACTGGGGCACCTGCCCCGTGCCCTGCCCGAAGCGGAAGAAGCGCAGCATCGGCGCGCCGCTCAGCCCTTGCCGCACGAAGGTGCCGCGGCCGTGGACACGTTCGATGAGTCCCTCGTCCGCCAGCACGGACAGGGCCCGGCGCATCGTGCCCAGGGCGACGCCGTGCTCGGCCGCCAGAACCTGCTCGGCCGGCATCGCCGAACCGGGGGGCCATTCGCCCTGCAGCAGCCGCGTGCGCAACGCGGTGGCCAGGGCCGCGTAGCGGCTCACGCCAGGATCGTCGCCGACCAGTTCCAGCCGTGGGGGAATGTTTCTCGGAGACATCTAGACCTTTAGAGGACTAGATCTATAATAGCCGAAAGGCCGGGATGCGCAACCCTGGGTCGAACCGTTCGACCAGGGACCGCCCGCACGGCACAGAATGCCACCTGCACGCCGCGGTCGGGCCCATCGGGCCGGGCCCGGCCTCACCACCCACCTTCCAGAGGATCCCACCATGCCCACGAGACGTTCCTTCCTTGCCGCCGGCGCCGGCCTCCCCCTCGCCGGCCTGCTGCCGGCGCAGTCCTTCGCGCAGGCCTGGCCCGCCAAGCCGGTGCGCTTCGTCGTGCCCTTCGCGCCCGGCGGCAGTTCCGAGATCGTCGCGCGCTCCACCGCGGGCGAGCTGTCCAAGACCCTGGGACAAAGCGTCTTCGTGGACAACAAGCCGGGCGCCTCCGGCAACATCGCGATGGCGGAAGTCGCGCGCGCCGACGACCAGCACACGCTCATCCTGGGCCACATCGGTACGCTGGCCGTGAACCCCTACATGTACGACAAGCTGCCGTACGACCCCAACAAGGACTTCAAGCCGGTGAGCCTGCTCGCCAAGGTGCCGAGCCTCTACGTCGTCAACCCGAACCTGCCGGTGAAGGACCTGAAGGACTTCATCGCGCTGGTGAAGAGCAAGCCCGGCCAGATGAACTACGGGTCGGCGGGCAACGGCAGCGCCGGCCACCTGGCCATGGAGTACCTGAAGATGACGGCCAACCTCTTCATCACGCACATTCCATACAAGGGCACGGGCCCGCAGCTGACGGACCTGCTCGCCGGGCGCCTGGACGCCGCTTCGGTCGGCGCGTCGGCGATCCTGCAGCACATCAAGGCCGGCAAGCTGCGCTGCATCGCCACCGGATCGACCCAGCGGCTGCCGCAACTGCCCGACGTGCCCACCGTCGCCGAACAGGGCTTCCCCGGCTTCGAGATGACGCAGTGGTACGGGATGCTGGCGCCGGCCTCCATGGCGCAAGCGAACATCGACAAGCTCGCCGCCGAAACGCAGAAGGCGGTGAAGTCGCAGGGCTCGCTGGAGCGCCTGAACGCCGACGCGGCCCAGGCGATCGGCGGCACGCCTGCGCAGTTCGCGCAGTTCATCGCACTGGAACAGAAGCGCTGGAAGCAGGTGGTGGAGCGCGCGAAGATCAAGCCGGAGTGAGCCGGCCCGTTCGCGGGGGCGCTGCTGCGCGGGTCAGGCGGGGAAGAGCTTGTGCACCGCGTTCAGCAGGACCGGATCGGCGGCCGCCAGCTTGCCGGACTGCGCCGCGATGCGTCCCTGCCGGTCCAGCACGGCGATCTTGGTCGAATGGTTGAACTCCCCGTTGGTGAGGCGCCGGTACTGGATGTTGAGCACCGCCGCCACCTTGCGCGCGGTCGCCTCGTCGCCGCGCGCCAGCAGCCACTGGCCGTCGCAGCCGTGCGCTTCGGCGTACTTCTTCAGCACCGCGGGCGAATCGCGCGGGGGGTCGAAGCTCACCATGAGCATGCGCATGGCGCTTCGCTCCGCGGGCGGCAGCGCCCGCAGCGTCGAGTGCACCGTCTCGAAGATCATCGGGCAGACCATCTCGCAGGACGTGTAGAACATGCTCGCCAGCACGGGCGTTCCCTGCAGGGAGGCCAGCTGGAACTCCTTGCCGTCCTGGTCGACGAGGGTGGCCTGCAGCCGGTAGATGGAGTCGGACGGCGGCGTGGCCTGGGCCGCGCGGGCAAGGCGCGGCATGGCGACGGCCGCCGCCACGGCCCCGAAGGAAAGCAGCGCCGAGCGCCGCGTGAGGGACAAGTCGGTCATGGTGTCTTCTTCACGGGTTTCACGCAGCGGAAGCCCAGCGTGCTGGTGCTGTCGGCCGCGTTCAGCGACGACAGCAGCGCGATGCGCATCAGCACGGCGTAGCTGTCGCGGTCGATGATGTTGATGGCGCCCGCACCGCAGAACTTCAGCAGGTCGGGGTCGCCCTGGGTCCGGCTGTCGCCGGCGATGAAGAGGGCGTTGAAGTCGTCCACCCATTCCCAGACCAGGCCGTGCAGGTCGCGCACGCCCCAGAGGTTGGACTCGCCACCGACCGCGGCCAGGGCGGCACCGCCGGGCTTTTCGTACCAGGCCAGGATCCGCCGGGCCCATGCGGGGTCGCGGCGCGCGTCCACCCGCGTGGCGTCGGCGGCAGCGGCGTACTCCCATTCGATCCAGGTCGGCAAGCGGCCGCCCTCCTCCTCGCAGAACGCGCTCGCGGCGAACCAGCTGACTTCCGTCACCGGTGCGTCCGCGCGCAAGGCGGCGCCCGGATCCAGCGGCGCGCGCCATTGCAGGAGGTAGCGCGCATCGGCCAGGACCGCGGGGGCCCGGCCGCGCTGCCAGTCGGGATGCGTGCGCAGGAAGCTGGCGTATTCGCCGACCGTCACGGGCGTCGCGCGCATCGCGAACGGCTGCACGTCGACCGGCGCGGACTGGGTCGCGACCGGTCCCTGCGGCAGCACGCTGTCGAAGCGGCCGCCCGGGACGTCCACGTACCCCGCTGCGTGCGCCGGGAGCGCAAGGGTCGCAGCGAGCAAGGTGGCGGTCAGGAGGCGCATTGCAGCCGATCGGTCAGTGCGCCGCGACGGGCTTGGCAGGAGGCGTGGCCGCGCGCTGCTTCTTCACGTCCTCGTTGGAGATCGTCCCGCCCGGATTGCCCCAGCTGTTCATCACGTAGGTGAGGATGTTGGCCACCTCGTCGTCGTTCAGCTGGTTCATCGGCGGCATCACCGAGTTGTATTCCTGGGCGTTCACGGTCACCTTGCCGGTCAGGCCGTGCAGCACGACGTCGATGGCGCGCTTGATGTCGCCCGACAGGAAGTCGGACTTGGCGAGCGGCGGGAACACGCCGGGCATGCCCGCTCCGTTGGCCTGGTGGCACACCGAGCAGGTCCCTGCGAACAGCGCCTGGCCGGCCTTGATCTGCTCGTCCTGCGTCAGCTTGCCGGCGGCGGCGCTCTGCGTCGCGGTCGTGACGGCAGCCAGGTTGGGGCCGGCGCGGTCACCGAGGTACACGGCGTCCAATTCCTTGCCCGAGTAGATGGACTTGTTGTCGTTGCCGTCGATCCTCAGGATGGCGAGCGCGCCCTTGTTGAAGGCACGGAAGATGGAATGGTCCACCATCACGTAGCTGCCGGGCACGCGGGCCTTGAAGGTCGCGATCACGGCGCCGCCGGCCGGGATCAGGGTGGTCTGCACGTTCTTCTGCACGTTGGTCCCGCCTTCGAAGCGGACCTGGTCGAAGATCGCCCCGATCACGTGGAAGCTGGAGACCAGGTTCGGCCCGCCGTTGCCCACGAACAGGCGCACCGTTTCGCCGACCTTGGCGGTCATGGCCTTGTCGCCCGTGAGCGCACCCTCGGCGCCGTTGAACAGCACGTAGGTGGGCTTTTCGTCGATCGCCTTCTCCATGTCGAAGGGCTGGTCGCCCTTCTGCCGGTACTTGCCCGTGGTGTAGAAGTCGCCCTGCATCACGTAGTACTCGCGGTCCACCTTCGGCAGGCCCTGGGGCGGTTCGACCAGGATCAGGCCGTACATGCCGTTGGCCACGTGCATGCCCACCGGCGCCGTGGCGCAGTGGTACACGTAGATGCCTTCGTTGAGCGCCTTGAAGGTGAATTGCGATTCATGGCCGGGCGCGGTGAAGCTCGAGGCCGCGCCGCCGCCGGGACCCGTCACGCCGTGCAGGTCGATGTTGTGCGGCATCTTGCTGCCGGGATGGTTCTTCAGGTGGAACTCGACCGTGTCGCCCTGCCGGACGCGGATGAAGCTGCCCGGCACCGAGCCGCCGAAGGTCCAGAAGGTGTAGTTCACGCCTTCGGAGATCTGCATCGTCTTCTCGACCACCTCCAGGTCCACGATCACTTTCGCGGGGTACTTGCGGTTGGTCGGCGGCGGCACGTGCGGCGGGCTGGTGAGCACGGCACGGATCGCCGGGCCCTGGGGCGGGCCGAAGTCGCCGGGCTCCTTCGGTGCGGCCAGCGTGAGCAGGGGTGCGCAGAACGCGGCCGCGGTGAGGAGCGCGCGGACGCAGCGGGACAGGTTGGATGTTCTCAAGGGACCCTCCGGTGTTTTTGTCAAAGGTGTATCGGTAACGCACCTTATGGCTTCGCGGGAGGGTTGGCCTTGACGTGCATCAACGGGGACACCAATGGTGATCCGGGCGCGCGATGGAAGCATCACGCACCGCGTCCCGAACGACGCTCACACCGGCACTGCAGCGGACTCCGGAGGAGGACTTACCAGCGCGTGGGCTCGGTGTCCTGGAAGTCGTCGCCGTGGTGGAAGGCGCTGGTCCGGCCGAACACGCTGAATTCGGAATCGAGTTCCTCGCGCGTGCGCTTCAACTGCCCGCTGGCCATGCCGCGCAGGCGCCTCTCGGCATGCAGCTGCTGCCAGAAGTCCGGAGGCGGCAGCGCCGTGTCCTCGTCCAGTTCGTGGAACTGGATCCGCCAGGAGACGCCCTGGAGCCAATCCTCCGCCGAGGGATCGACGCCGTGCACCTCCAGTTCGAAAGCTCGCTGGATGTCGTAGAGGTTGGCCAGCAGGCCGGGTTCGGTGGAGCGCGCGACCAGGCGGACGTGCATCACGGCATCGCCCTCGTTCAGGCTCCGGCCGATCTCCGCGGCCACGAACTCGGAGGGAATGCAGTTGCGGTGCATCACGTTCTTGAGCGCCAGGCGAAGCAACGCCTTGCGGACGTCAGCGTCTTTGGGAGCAGGAGATCGGGTCATCGCGCGTCGACTCTGGTAAGGGGCGAACCGCCTCCCGGGAAGCTTCGGCCATCATGAAACCAAATGTATCAGATGCCCGAGATTCACGGGCGTCGCCTCCTCCTTTTGGAGCAGGTCGTGGTGCGGGTTCCGGGTTGAAATGCCACTGGGTCTTGGAGCAGGCTTACGCATTCGCCGATGCCCGTGCCCGTCTGTGACACATTGTTACTTTCGACCTCATCGCGAGGTCCGCCGCGAACTGCGGCAGCGTTCACCACATGGGTCCGACAACATGCGAAGCAGGTCTCCATTTCCGTGGCGAGGGCTCGGGCGCGACGCGCGCGAACGCGCGCGCCTGCGGCTGGTGGAGCTGGCCTGCGAAATCGCCGTTCTCACGGCGCTCATGCACGAGGATCTCGCGCGTTTCAGCAGGCACCCTCTGGCCCGGGAGTTCGAGCGCGCCGGCTGGGAGCACCGCCGCGTGGCACTGGACCTGCTCTCCCCGGAAATGAGCTTCGAGTCGTTCACCCGCGAACAGCTGTCAGCGTCGGCCGATTCGTTCGCGCATCGCCTCCAGGATGTTCGCTACCTTCTGGGGCGCGTGAGCACTTTCCTGCTGGCCCGCAGGGCCTCCGCCCCGTCCCTGACCGACTTGGCCCCGGCCCCCGCCGGCATCGCCGCACCCCGGCCGCGATCCGCCGCCTGAAGTGCAAAAAGGGGGCAGCGCGCGAGCGCTGTCCCCTTCTCCTGAGGCTGAAACCAGGGTTTCAGTGTCCCGAAGCTCCGGAAGCGCCGAAGCCCGTTTCCGATCGCACCTGCTGCGCCGCGAAGGCGCCGCGCTCGGTCGCCGCCTGCGCACTGCGGTCCAGGATCGAGAACAGCCAGATGCCGACGAAGCCGATGGTCATCGAGAACAGGGCCGGCGAGGTGTAGGGGAACCAGGCGCTGCCCTTGGGGTTGCCCAGCGTCACTTCCCACACCGACGGCGACACCACGGTGAGCGCCACGGAGGAGATCAAACCCAGGAAGCCGCCGATCACGGCGCCCTTGGTCGTGCAGTCCTTCCAGAGCACCGACATGAACAGCACCGGGAAGTTGGCCGAGGCCGCGATCGCGAAGGCCAGCGACACCATGAAGGCGATGTTCTGCTTCTCGAAGACGATGCCCAGCACCACGGCGACGATGCCCAGCGCCACGGTGGTGATGCGCGAGACCTTCAGTTCCTTGGCGCTGTCGGCCTTGCCCTTCTTGAACACGGTGGCGTACAGGTCGTGCGAGACGGCCGACGCGCCCGACAAGGTGAGGCCGGCCACCACCGCGAGGATGGTCGCGAAGGCCACCGCCGAGATGAAGCCGAAGAACACGTCGCCGCCCACGCTCTTGGCCACCAGCACGGCCGCCATGTTGGCAGTGCCCGCCCCGCCCTTGATGATGCCCTTGGACACATCGGAGAACTCGGGATTGGTCAGCACCAGCGCGATGGCGCCGAAGCCGATGATGAAGATCAGCACATAGAAGTAGCCGATCCAGGTGGTCGCCCAGAACACCGACTTGCGCGCCTGCTTGGCATCGGGCACGGTGAAGAAGCGCATCAGGATGTGCGGCAGGCCGGCGGTGCCGAACATCAGCGCCATGCCGAAGCTGATCGCCGAGATCGGGTCCTTCACGAAGCCCCCGGGCCGCATGATGGAGCCGCCCACGTCACCCGCCTCGGCCGCGCTCTTGCCGGCGGCCGCCGCGATGAAGGTCTTGACCTCCACGCCCTTGGCGAACAACGCCTCGGGGCTGAAGCCGAACTGCGCGAGCACCATGAAGGCCATGAAGCTCACGCCCGCCAGCAGCATGCAGGCCTTGATGATCTGCACCCAGGTGGTGGCCGTCATGCCGCCGAACAGCACGTACACCATCATCAGCCCGCCCACCAGCACCACGGCGATCCAGTAGTCGAGGCCGAACAGCAGCTTGATCAGTTGCCCCGCGCCCACCATCTGCGCGATCAGGTAGAAGGCCACGACCACCAGCGTGCCGGAGGCGGCGAAGGCGCGGATGGGCGTCTGCTGGAAGCGGTAGCCGGCCACGTCGGCGAAGGTGAACTTGCCGAGATTGCGCAGCCGCTCCGCCATCAGGAACGTGATGACCGGCCAGCCCACCAGGAAGCCGATGGAGTAGATCAGGCCGTCGTAGCCGGTGGCCATCACGGCCGCCGAGATGCCGAGGAAGGACGCCGCCGACATGTAGTCGCCCGCGATGGCCAGGCCGTTCTGGAAGCCGGTGATGCCGCCGCCGGCCGTGTAGAAGTCGGCCGCCGAGCGGGTGCGCGCCGCCGCCCACTTGGTGATCCAGAGGGTCAACAGCACGAATGCGCCGAACATGCTGATCGCCGTCCAGTTGGTCGCCTGCTTGGCCGCCAGGCCGGGGCCGTCGCCCGCGGCCAGCGCGGCGAGCGGTGCGGCCATTGCGGCCATTGCCGCGAGGATGCGTCGGGTGGAGTTCATTTCACTGCTTCCTCGAGGATGGCACGCGTGAGTGCGTCGAATTCGCTGTTGGCCCGGCGCACGTAGTAGCCGGTGATGAGAATGGTGAACACGATCACGCCCATGCCGATCGGGATGCCGAGCGTGGTGACGCCGGCGCCGATGGGCTGCGACAGGAACGGCTTGTTCCACGCGATCAGTGCGATGTAGCCGTAGTACACGACCATCATCGCCACGGTCAGCGACCACCCGAAGACATTGCGCTTGCGCCGGAGTTCCAGGTACTTCGGATGGACCCGGATGCGCTCGGTCACGTCGTCGGCCCGTGTCGACTGGCCCTTTCGGGCATTGCGGATTCGCTCCGCTGCTGCTGCATCACTCACGTTTGTCTCCGGTGCTTTGCGAAGGCGCGAGTGTGGTGAGGCAGACTGACCCGATTCTGACCCGCTGCAACTCCTGACCCGGAACTGACGGCGGCAGGTGGCGGCGCTTGAGCCAGCGCAAGCGGTGGGCGCCGCGAGCCGCGATGATCGGCGCACGTGACCGCGACCTTCGACTTTTCCGTCTCGCCCTTCGACTGCCTGACGTCAGACGAGCAGCGGCTCGTGCGCGACCACGTCGACGTCGGCTACTACCGCGAAGGCGCAACGCTGCTCGCGCCCGGCGTGGAACCGGAACACCTGTTCGTCGTCATCAAGGGGCGCGTGCAGCAGTTCGACGGCGACGAGGCGGTGGCGAACTACGGACCCGGCGACTGCTTCGACGGCCGCGCCCTGGTGGCCGGCAAGGCGAGCAGCCGCTTCGTCGCGCAGGAGGAAGTCCTCGCGCACCTGGTCGCGCGGCAGGCGGTGACCGAGTTGATCTCGCGCAATGCCACGTTTGGCGCGCTCTTGTTCGCCGACCTCTCGCAAAAGCTCAATGCGCTCGCCCAGCAAGCCGGCGCGCAGGAACGGCAGTCGCTGGCGCTCGGGCGCGTCGGCGAGGCCTACCTGCGCACGGCGCACGTGGTGGACGCGGACGACGACATCGTGAAAGTGGTCAAGGTGTTCCAGGCCCGCCGCACCGGCAACGTGCTGGTGCGTGACACGCGCACGCAGCCGCCGCGCACGGGCGTGTTCACCACCACCGGGCTGCAGCAGGCGGCGCTGGACGGCACGCCGCTGGACCGGCTGGCGGTGCGCGGATTCGCGACCTTCGAGCTGGTGACCGTGCGGCCGCAGGACTCTCTGGTGGAGGCACTTGCGCTGATGATCCGCCACCAGGTGCACCGCCTCGTGGTGGTGGATGGAGAGCAGGTGCTCGGATTCCTGGAGCAGCTGGACCTGCTCAGTTTCCTGTCGAACCACTCGTACCTGATCACCGTGCAGATCGTCCAGGCGGAAGACATCCCGGCGCTGGCAAGCGCCGCCGCTCAGGTCACCCGGCTCACCGAGCTGCTGTGGCGCGGTGGCGCCAAGGTGGGCGCGATCGCGCGGCTGGTAGGCGAGCTCAACGCCAAGCTCTTCGAGCGCGCGTGGCAGCTGATCGCACCGCCCGAGCTCGTCGCCAACAGCTGCCTGTTCGTGATGGGCAGCGAAGGCCGCGGCGAACAGGTCCTGAAGACGGACCAGGACAACGGCCTCGTCCTGCGCGACGGCTACGAGTGTCCCGACCTCGCGGCGATCTGCCAGCGCTTCTCCGACGCGCTCACGGACTTCGGCTACCCCGAGTGCCCGGGCCGCATCATGGTGAGCAACCCGCAGTGGCGCCAGTCCGCGCAGGCCTTCGGGGAGACGGTGCGCCGCTGGCTGCTGATGCCCGAGGCGGAGAGCCTGATGGCGCTGGCCATCTTCATCGATGCGCGTGCCGTCTGCGGCGACGAGGCGCTGCTCGCGCAGGTGCGCGGCGAGGTCGACCGGATGCTGGTCGACAGCGACGCCCTCATCGCGCGCTTCGCCGCGGCCATCGATGCCTTCGAGCAGGGCAGTGGCTGGTGGATCCGCCTGTTCACGCTCGGCGACGGCGACAAGGCCGGCCTGGACCTGAAGAAGGCCGGCATCTTCCCGCTGGTGCATGGCGTGCGCAGCCTCGCCCTGGAGGCGCGGCTCGCCTGTACGAACACCGTGGAGCGCATCGAGGCGCTGCGCGCGATGGGCCGGCTGCCGCCCGACGTTGCGGCGGAACTGGTGGACAGCCTGCACTTCCTCATGGGCCTGAAACTGCAGGCGGGATTGGACGCGCTGCACGCCGGCGGCGAAGGCAACGGCCGCGCCATCCACCTCGAGTCACTTAGCGGCCTGCAGCGCGACCTGCTGAAGGACGCTCTGGCCGTGGTCAAGCGCTTCAAGGCGCTGCTGCGGCACCGCTACCACCTGGACATGCTGTGAGCCTGTGGTGGTGGCTTCCGGGTGTTCCCACGCGCGCGACGGGGTCGGCGGCAAGGACAGGGAGCGCGCCATGACCACCTGGTCGCCCCTGCACTGGCTCGAGGCGCTGAAGCGCGAATGGCTGCTCTACCACCTGGGCGACGAGCGCTTCCGGTTCATGTGGGACCCGCCACCCCCCGGCGAATGGGTGGCGCTCGACTGCGAGACGACCGGGCTCAACGTGCACCGGGACGAGATCGTCTCCATCGGCGCGGTGCGCATCGTGGGCGACCGCATCCTCACCAGCCAGCGGCTGGAGCTGCTGGTGCGCCCGAACAAGCGCCGGGTGTCCCCCGACAGCGTGCGCGTCCACGGCCTGCGCGAGCGCGACGTGCAGCAGGGCATGGACCCGGACGAAGCCCTGATGGCGCTGATGCGCTTCATCGGCAGCCGGCCGCTGGTGGGCTACTACCTGGAGTTCGACGTGGCCATGATCGACCGCGCCATCTTTCCGCGCCTGGGCATGGGGTTGCCGCAGCCGAAGATCGAGGTGTCCGCGATGTTCTACGACTGGCAGCGACGCCAGCTGCCGCCGTACTACGAACCGGCCCAGATCGACCTGCGCTTCGCGACCATGATGCGCGCACTGGAGCTGCCGATGGATGCGGTGCATGACGCGTTGAGCGACGCCGTGATGGCGGCGCTTGCGTTCATCAAGCTGCGGCACTTGCTGGGCGCGGCCTGATCGGCGCGACGGAGTGCCTGCGTGGATGCTCGCGGGGCGCCGCGACGCTCGCGGCGATGTGGTTACCGGGAAATCACTGGATCTGGCGGCGAGGCTGCCGACAGGACCGGACTAGCGGCTGCCTTCTTCTCCCCGGGAGGACGAGGTGCGAAGGCCGGATGTGGTGCGCCTGATGAAGGCCTCGCTCAGGCGCGCTGCGTTGCCAAGCTCCGCCACGACCAGCTGGCAGTCCGGCGTGCCGGCCAGGCGCTGCGCCAGCTGGAGTTGTTCCGCGAAGCAGCGCAGCGAGACGACGGCCTCTTTCCAGTCCTGCATCATCAGGTTGTCCATGGCCACCTGCAGGTGCTGGCTCGCACTCTCGACGTGGTGGACAAAGGGCCTTCTCATGCCCCGGAGACTATTCCGCGCTGCGGACCCCGGGATGCGTCAACTGATGGAAGGGCCAGCGCGACGATGGAGTGGCGGCGCGTTCTTTCCAATCGCCACAAAATTCACGGCAGGTCGTCGCCGTGCGAACACGCGCCGAAAGACAAAAGGGGTCAGCCCGTGAGAGCTGACCCCTTGATTTCTTGGCGGAGTGGACGGGACTCGAACCCGCGACCCCCGGCGTGACAGGCCGGTATTCTAACCAACTGAACTACCACTCCGCGTCTGTGCAGCGTCTGCTCTTGCGAGCCAAGGGCTGCGGCCTTGTGCCTGTGCAACTTGCGTTGTTTGGCGACCCTACGGGGATTCGAACCCCGGTACTCACCGTGAAAGGGTGATGTCCTAGGCCTCTAGACGATAGGGTCAAAACCTGGGACGCGCGCCCCGGAAGACGCGCACCTACATATTTTCCGACATCCGCTTTGGTGGAGGTAAGCGGGATCGAACCGCTGACCTCTTGCATGCCATGCAAGCGCTCTCCCAGCTGAGCTATACCCCCTTGCAGGTGTCGAGCCTCGCATTATATGTCGTTTTTCAGGCGGCCCGCAGGCGCTCTAAAACTTTCTCGCGGACCGACAGGCTCAGGACAGCATCGAGCGCCGGCGTCTGGGCCGTGCCCATCACCAGCACCCGCACCGGCATGGCCAGCTGCGGCATTTTCAGGCCGGTGGCGCGCAGGGTTTCCTTCACGGCCTCCGCGATCGCTTCCCTCGTCCAGGGGGAGCCTTCCAGCATCTTCGCCAGCATGCTGATCGCGGGACGCACGCCCTCGGTGACGTGCTTGGCCAGTTCGTCCACGTTGGGCGTGATGTCGGCATAGAAGCGCTGCGCCCAGTCCGCCAGCACCACCGTCGTGTCGCAGCGGTCCTTGAACAGGCCGCAGATCGCGGGCAGGCGCGCGTCGGCCGCGATGCCGAGCTGCTTCAGGCGCGCCTCCACCAGCTGCGCGAGCACCTCGTCCCCGGTCGCTTTCATGTGCTGGGCATTCACCCAGCGCAGCTTCGCCTCGTCGAACTGCGCCGCGCTGCGGCCCAGGTGGTCGAGATCGAACCATTGCAGGAACTGCTCGCGGCTGAAGATCTCCTCGTCGCCGTGGGACCAGCCCAGGCGCGCGAGGTAGTTCACCATGGCGTCGGGCAGGAAGCCTTCGTCGCGGTACCAGGTGACCGGCTTCGCGCCGCGTCGCTTGGACATCTTCTCGCCCTGCTCGTTCAGCACGGTGGGCAGGTGCGCGAACACCGGCGGTTCGTGGCCGAGCGCGCGGAAGATATTGATCTGGCGCGGCGTGTTGTTCACGTGGTCGTCGCCGCGGATCACGTGCGTGATCTGCATGTCGACGTCGTCCACCACCACGCAGAAGTTGTACGTAGGCGTGCCGTCGGGGCGCGCGATCACCAGGTCGTCGAGTTCGTCGTTGCGGATCTCGATGCGGCCCTTGACCTTGTCGTCCCACACCACCGAGCCGCCCAGCGGGTTGCGAAAGCGCAGCACCGGGTGCACGCCATCCGGTATCGGAGGAAGCGTCTTGCCCGGCTCGGGCCGCCAGGTGCCGTCGTAGCGCGGCTTTTCCTTGTTGGCCATCTGCCGCTCGCGCAAGGCGTCGAGTTCGGCCACGCTCATGTAGCAGGGATAGACGAGGTCCTTCTCGCGCATCTCCGCCAGCACCTCGCGGTAGCGGTCCATGCGCTGCATCTGATAGTAGGGACCTTCGTCGTGGTCGAGCCCCAGCCACTGCAGGCCTTCCAGGATGACGTCCACCGCCTCCTGCGAAGAACGCTCGGTGTCGGTGTCCTCGATGCGCAGAACGAAGGTGCCGCCCTGCGAGCGGGCGAAGGCCCACGGGTACAAGGCCGAGCGGATGTTGCCCAGGTGGATGAAGCCCGTCGGCGACGGGGCAAAGCGGGTCTTGATTTTCACAGCTTGTCCAGGCCGCGCAGGAGGTCGGCCTTGATGTCTTCCACGTGCTCCAGGCCGACAGCCAGCCGGATCAGGCCCTGGCCGATGCCGGCCGCCTGGCGCTGCTCCTCCGTCAGCCGTCCATGCGAAGTCGTCGCGGAGTGGCTGATGATGGTCTTGGTGTCGCCCAGGTTGGTGGCGATGCTCATCACCTCGGCGCTGTCGATCACGGTGAAGGCATTGCGCCGCAGCGATGCCGGATCGTCGCCGACCACGTCGAACGACAGCACGGCACCGCCCAGCCCCGACTGCTGGCGCATTGCCAGCGCGTGCTGCGGATGCGACTCCAGGCCGGGGTAGTACACGCGCGTCACCTTGGGATGGGCTTCCAGGAATTTCGCGACGGCCAGCGCATTGGCGCACTGCGCCTGCATGCGGATGGCCAGCGTCTCCAGGCCCTTGAGCACCACCCAGGCGTTGAACGGCGCCAGCGTCATGCCGGCCGTTCGCACGATGGGCGCGAACACGTCGACCACCAGCTTCTCCGGTCCGCAGATGGCACCTGCCATCACGCGCCCCTGGCCGTCGAGGTACTTGGTGCCGGAATGGATGACCAGGTCGGCGCCCAGTTCGGTCGGCCGCTGCAGCGCCGGCGAGCAAAAGCAGTTGTCCACGGTCAGCATGGCGCCCGCACCGTGTGCGAGGTCCGCCAGCGCACGGATGTCGCACACGTCCGTCAGCGGGTTGGTCGGGGTCTCGGCGAACAGCAGCTTGGTGTTGGGACGCAGCGCCGCCTTCCATTCCTTCATGTCGGTCTGGGAGACGAAGGTGGACTCCACGCCGAACTTGCCGAACTCCTTGGCGAACAGGTTCATCGTGGAGCCGAACACCGAGCGCGAGCAGATCACGTGGTCGCCGGCGCGCAGCAGCCCCATGCCGAGCAGCAGGATGGCCGCCATGCCGGTGGCCGTGCCGATCGCGGCCTCGGTGCCCTCCATCGCCGCCAGCCGTTGCTCGAAGCTGGTGACTGTCGGATTGGATGTGCGGCCGTAGGTGTAGCCCTCCTGCGGATTGGCAAAGCGGTGCGCGGACGTCTCGGCGTCGGGCTGCACGAAACCGCTGGTCAGGTACAGCGCCTCGGAGTTCTCGCCCCACTGGCTCGCGGGCAGCGCCACGCGCACGGCCAGCGTGTCGCGGTGCAGGCCTGGGGGCAGTTTCTTCTTCTCGGTCACTCAGGCTTCCTGGGGATTCGGGATGGCGAGGCGCGTGGTGTTTTCTTCCAGCGGATCTTCCTGGCCGATGCGTGCTTCGTTGATGCGCGCGATGTCCTCGGGATTGATGTCGCCGGTGACATAGACACCGTCGAAGCAGGACGCATCGAAGCCCTTGAGCTGCGGATTCAGCTTGCCGATGGCGTTCTTCATGCCCTCGACGTCCTGGTAGATCAGCGCGTCGGCTCCGATGATCGCGCGGACTTCCTCGACCGTGCGGCCGTGGGCCACCAGCTCGGAGGCCGTCGGCATGTCGATGCCGTAGACGTTCGGGAAGCGCACGGGCGGCGCTGCGCTGGCCATGTACACCCGGCGGGCGCCGGCATCGCGCGCCATCTGCACGATCTCGCGGCTGGTGGTGCCGCGCACGATCGAGTCGTCCACCAGCAGGACGTTGCGGCCCTTGAACTCGCTGGTGATCACGTTGAGCTTTTGCCGCACGCTCTTCTTGCGCACCGCCTGCCCCGGCATGATGAAGGTGCGGCCCACGTAGCGGTTCTTCACGAAGCCCTCGCGGTAGGGCAGCCCCAGCAACTGCGCGAGCTGCATCGCGCTCGGCCGGCTCGATTCCGGGATCGGGATCACCACGTCGATCTCGTTGGGGGGCACCGTCGAGATCACGCGCTTGGCCAGCGTTTCGCCGAGGTTGAGCCGCGCCTGGTAGACGGAGATGCCGTCCAGCTCGGAGTCCGGCCGCGCCAGGTAGACGAATTCGAAGATGCAGGGCGACAGCTGCGGGTTGTCCGCGCACTGCCGCACGTGCACGTTGCCCTTCATGTCGACGAACACCGCTTCGCCCGGCGCGATGTTGCGTTCGAACTTGTGGCCGGTGCCTTCCAGCGTCACGGATTCGCTGGCGATCATGACGGTGCCATCGGCCCCGCGGCCCATGCACAGCGGTCGGATGCCGTAGGGATCGCGGAAAGCGAGCAGTCCGTGCCCGGCGATCAGCGCCACCACCGCATAGGAGCCCTTGATGCGCCGGTGCACGTTGCCCACCGCCGAGAACACGTCCTGCGGCGTCAGCGGCAGGCCGCGGGTGGTGCGCTCCAGTTCGTGGGCGAGCACGTTCACCAGCACCTCGGTGTCGCTCTCGGTGTTGATGTGGCGGTGGTCGGCGGAGAACAGCTCCGCCTTCAGCAGCTGGGCATTGGTGAGGTTGCCGTTGTGCGCCAGCGTGATGCCGAACGGCGCGTTCACGTAGAAGGGCTGCGCCTCCTCTTCACTGTACGCATTGCCTGCCGTCGGGTAGCGCACCTGGCCCAGGCCCGCGGTGCCCGGCAGCGCGCGCATGTTGCGGGTGCGGAACACGTCGCGCACCATGCCCTTGGCCTTGTGCATGAAGACCTTGCGGCCCTGCAGCGTGACGATGCCCGCCGCATCCTGGCCGCGGTGCTGCAACAGCAGCAGCGCGTCGTAGATCAGCTGGTTGACCGGGCCCGGGCTCACGACCCCGACGATTCCGCACATAAGTTTTCGCTTTCCTTCAGGCCGGGAAATAGGCGCCGAACCGCTCGGGCACCACCGGCTTCAAACTGCGCAAGGCCACCGTCGCCACGCCGGCCGTCACTGATTCCGTCCACCACACGCCGTCCTGCAGCTTCGCCAGGTGCACCAGCACCGCCATCGCCAGCACGGCCACCGCGCCGCGCACCATCCCGAACACGCCGCCCAGCACCCGGTCGATCGGCCGCAGGCCCACCGCCTCCACCGCCTTCTTCGTCAGCCAGGCCAGCAGGCCGCCGACGAACAGCGCGGCGATGAACACCACGGCAAAACCCGCAGCGTACTGGACGGACTCGCCCGCGCGGCTCAGCGGCATCATCGCCGCGGCCCGCGGCGCCAGCCACTGTGCCAGCACGAAGGCCGCGATCCAGTTCAGCACGGAGAGCACCTCGTACACAAGGCCCCGCCACAAGCCCAGCAGCACCGAGGCCGCCAGCAGGGCCACCACCACCCAGTCCAGGACGGCCACTTACAACGTGAGGACAGCGGCCGGCAAATCCAGGCCCTTGATCTTCTCGGCCGCCTTGTCGGCCTCGGCCCGCGACGCGAACGGACCCGCGCGCACGCGGATGCGGGTGCCATCCTTCGTCTCGGCCACATTGGTGTAATTCTTGAAGCCCGCGCGCTCCAGCTTCTGCTGCGCGCGGCGCGCCTTGTCCTTTTCGGCGAACGCGCCGACCTGCACCACGTAGCGCGCGCTGCCGGCGTCCACCGACTTGCCCTCCAGCAGCGCCTGCGCCTTGGCCGTTTCGGTGGCCTTCGGCTCGGGCTTGCTTTCGACCTTCGGTTCGGGCTTTTTTTCGGGGGCGGGCTCGGCCTTCGCGACCTTCTCCGGGGGCGCCGGCTTGCTTTCGGCCTTTTCCACCGGCGCGGGCGCCGGTTCGGGCCTGCTCTCCGTGATCATCGACGCGGCTCGGGCGGGAGCCGGCACCGGCGCAGGCGCCTGCGCCACCTTGCCGGCGGCCTGCGGCGCCGCAGGCAAGGGCTTGACCTTGTTGCGGTCGGGAATCTCGATGGGAATGTCGACGGCGACGGGCCGCGGCTGCGTGTCGAAAAGCAGGGGAAAGCCGATGACGCCGGCGAGCACCAGCACCACCGCGCCGATCAGGCGGTGGCGGGCACGCCGCCGCATGACTTCGACGCTTTCTGCTGGGGAGGACGCGGCCACCGGCTCGTCGACCTTTTTCTTGCGCAACTTGAACAAGGCCATGGGGTGAGGGTCAGCCGAGGTGTTTGGCGGCCAGGCGGGGCACTCCCTGCCTCAGCACGCCACCCACGGTGTAGAAGGATCCGAACACGAGAATTCTATCAGCGGGCTCTGCAGCGGCCACGGCGGCGCGCAGTGCTTGCTCGGGGTCCGGGTGGGTGCTCGCCGGCACGTCGCGCCGGCCCGGCTGCGCCTGCCATTTTTCCAGCAGCGCCTGCGCCGACGCGGCGCGCGGCGTGGGCAGGTCCGTGAAGTACCAGCGGTCCACCAGCGGCCCGATCTTCGCGAACATCGGGGCGAGGTCCTTGTCCGCCATGGCACCGAACACGGCATGGGTGGTCGGGAAGAAGCCCATCGCATCCAGGTTCGCGCCGAGCGCCGCGACCGCGTGCGGGTTGTGGGCGACGTCCAGCACCAGGGAGGGTTGGCCGGGAACGATCTGGAAGCGGCCCGGCAGTTCCACCATCGCCAGCCCGTTGCGGATCGCCTGGGCGGTCACCGGCAGACGCGCGCGCAGCGCCTCCAGGGCGGCCAGCACGCCGGAGGCATTGAGTAACTGGTTGGCGCCGCGCAACGCGGGATAGGCCAGCCCTGGATAGCGGCGGCCGCGCCCGGCCCACGCCCACTGCTGCTTGTCGCCGGAAAAATTGAAATCCCGCCCGAGCAGCCACAGGTCGGCGCCGATCGCCTGGGCGTACTGCACCACGCTGTGCGGCGGCACGGGATCGCTCACGATCGCCGGCTTGCCCGCGCGCAGGATGCCCGCCTTCTCGCGGCCGATGCTCTCGCGATCGGGACCGAGGTAGTCCATGTGGTCCAGGTCGATGCTGGTGAGGATCGCGCAGTCGGTGTCGATCGCATTGACGGCGTCGAGGCGGCCGCCGAGGCCGACTTCGAGGATCGCCACGTCCAGCGCGCTCGCCGCCATCAGGCTCAGGATCGCCAGCGTCGTGAATTCGAAATAGGTGAGCGTGGTGCCCTCGCGCGCCGCTTCCACCCGCGCGAAGTGCGGCACCAGCGACGCGCCCTGCACGATCTCGCCACCGATGCGGCAGCGTTCCTCGAAATGGACCAGGTGCGGCGAGGTGTACACGCCCGTGCGCCAGCCCGCCTGCAATGCGATTGCCTCCAGCATCGCGCAGGTGGAACCCTTGCCGTTGGTGCCGGCCACCGTGACGACCGGACACTCGAAGCGCAGGCCCATGCGTTGCGCCACGGCCTGCACGCGCTCCAGCCCCATGTCGATGGTCTTCGGATGCAGCCGTTCGCAGTGCGCCAGCCACTCGTTGAGTTCGTTCATGCCCGCCATTGTCCCGCGTGCGCGCAGCGGGCCTGACTATCATGGCCGCATGGCCTTGATCCTCTATGGCATCCCCAACTGCGACACGGTGAAGAAGGCCCGCGCCTGGCTCACCGAGAACGGCACGGCGCACGCCTTCCACGACTTCAAGAAACAGGGCGTTCCCCCTGCGCGGCTGGACGCCTGGCTGCGCGCGGTAGGGCCCGACCGGCTGCTCAACCGCCAGGGCACGACCTGGCGCAAGCTCGATCCAGCGGTTCAGACAGGCAGTGCGAATGCCGAGGGCGCACGCGCGCTCATGCTGGAACAGCCCAGCGTCATCAAGCGACCGGTGGTCGAATGGCCGGACGGCAGCATCACCGTCGGCTTCGATCCGGCGCAATGGACGTTGCGATCGCACCCCTGAGGCGGTACTTTTTCCAGGGCATTTACGCTGGCTTTACCGGAAACCTCAGCGGGCTCGGGGCACGCTGTCTAAACTTTCAGCATCAGCAGTCCAACGAGCAGTCCTCGCCATGAAACAAACCCTTCTTTTCGCCGCGCTGGGCCTGGTCGGCCTCGGCGCAGCCGCGCAGGAAGTCGGTAACGTGATTTCCAGTGTCCCGGTGGTCCAGCAGGTGCAGGTGCCCCGGCAGGTCTGCAACCAGCCGGCCCCCGTGATGGCGCCCCCGACTTCCGGCGGCGGCGGCATCGTCGGCGCCCTGGTGGGTGGCGGCATCGGCAGCACCATCGGCCACGGCACCGGCAACGCGGCGGCCATCCTCGCCGGCACCGTGATCGGCGCGATCGCCGGCAACAACGTGGAAGCCGGCAACCTGCAGGCGCAGGCCGCCGCGCAAAGCATGCCCCAGTGCATGACCGAAATGACGCTGGAGAACCGCATCGTCGGCTACAACGTCACCTACGACTACGCCGGCCGCCAGAACACCGTGCAGATGCCCTACGACCCGGGCCCGACGGTGCGCCTGCAGGTCAGCCCGGTCGCGCAGTCCGCTCCCAGCGGCAACGTGGTGGTCGCCCCGCCCGTGCAGGGCGGCAACACGGCCCCCGGAGGCGCCGTGGTCCAGTCGGGTGCGGTGGTGCAGTCCGGCGCGGTCGTCGTGCCGGCGGCGGCGCCGGTGGTGTACTCGGGATACCCCCCCGCTTACCCGGCGGCCTATCCCCCCGCGTATCCGGCGTATCCGGCCTACCCGCCCTATCCCGCCTATGGCTACGGCTACCCGTACTACCGCCCGTATTTCCCGGTCGGCGTGTCGCTCGGCTTCGTGTTCGGCGGCCATCGGCACCGCTGAGCGCCGCAGGGCCAGGTTCCCGGGGCGCCGCGAGGCGCCCTTTTTCATGCCCGAAGGGGACTCGCGTCCTCTCGCCTAAAATTGCGGGTTTCCCCGAAGCCTTCCATCATGACCACCGAGACATTCGACGGCGTGGCCGTCACGACCAAGGCCAACGTGTATTTCGACGGCAAGTGCATCAGCCACGCCATCACGCTGGCGGACGGCACGAAGAAATCGGTGGGCGTGATCCTGCCGGCCAGCCTCACGTTCAACACGGGCGCGCCGGAAATCATGGAATGCGTGGCCGGCTCCTGCGAGTACAAGCTCGCGGGCAGCAACGAGTGGAAGCAATCGGCCGCCGGCGAAAAGTTCTCCGTGCCGGGCAACTCCAGCTTCGAGATCCGCGTGGCGGACGCCTACCACTACATCTGCCACTTCGGCTGAGCGGGTCCGTCGCCCCGCCGCCGTCAGGCGAACTGCATCGAGCGCGTAGCGCGGAGAGATTTCCAATGAGCACCATCCTCGAGAACCTGCCCCTGGGCCAGAAGGTCGGCATCGCCTTTTCCGGCGGCCTGGACACCAGCGCCGCGCTGCACTGGATGCGCAAGAAGGGCGCGGTCCCCTACGCCTACACCGCCAACCTGGGCCAGCCGGACGAGCCGGACTACGACGAGATCCCGCGCAAGGCCATGGAGTACGGCGCCGAGAAGGCGCGGCTGATCGACTGCCGCAAGCAGCTCGCGCACGAGGGCATTGCCGCGCTGCAGTGCGGCGCCTTCCACATCAGCACCGCGGGCGTCACCTACTTCAACACGACGCCGCTCGGCCGCGCCGTGACCGGCACGATGCTGGTGGCCGCGATGAAGGAGGACGACGTCCACATCTGGGGCGACGGCAGCACCTTCAAGGGCAACGACATCGAGCGCTTCTACCGCTACGGCCTGCTGACCAATCCGCACCTGCGCATCTACAAGCCCTGGCTGGACCAGGCCTTCATCGACGAACTCGGCGGCCGCGCCGAAATGTCCGCCTTCATGACGGCGGCCGGCTTCGGCTACAAGATGTCCGCCGAGAAGGCCTATTCCACCGACAGCAACATGCTCGGCGCCACCCACGAGGCCAAGGACCTGGAGCACCTGAACTCCGGCATCAAGATCGTCAATCCGATCATGGGCGTGGCCTTCTGGAAGGACGAAGTGCCGGTGAAGGCCGAGGAAGTGCGCGTGCGCTTCGAGGAAGGCCAGCCCGTGGCGCTGAACGGCAGGACCTTCGACGACCCGGTGGAGCTGATCCTGGAAGCCAACCGCATCGGCGGCCGCCACGGCCTGGGCATGAGCGACCAGATCGAGAACCGCATCATCGAGGCCAAGAGCCGCGGCATCTACGAAGCCCCCGGCCTGGCGCTGCTGTTCATCGCCTACGAGCGCCTCGTGACCGGCATCCACAACGAGGACACCATCGAGCAGTACCGCGACAACGGCCGGCGACTTGGCCGCCTGCTGTACCAGGGCCGCTGGTTCGATCCGCAGGCCATCATGCTGCGCGAGACGGCGCAGCGCTGGGTGGCCCGCGCGGTGACCGGCGAAGTGACGCTGGAGCTGCGCCGCGGCAACGACTACTCGCTGCTCAACACCGAGTCGCCCAACCTCACCTACCACCCCGAGCGCCTGACGATGGAAAAGGGCGAGTCCGCCTTCTCCCCGCGGGACCGCATCGGCCAGCTGACCATGCGCAACCTGGACATCACGGACACGCGCGGCAAGCTGGGCATCTACGCGCGGACCGGCTTGTTGAGCAACGACGGCGATGCGCCCTTGCCCTCGCTGGGCAGCGACTGACGGCGGAGGTCCGACGACCGACGGGCCGGGTCCGGCCACCCGCGCCGATCCGGTGCCGGATAGACTTGGTCAGGCCTGGAGCCTCCATCGCAGGAACCGCATGAAGATCCACCTTGCAAGAACGCTCGCCGCGTTGCCGACGGCTCTGGTCCTCGCATGCCATGCCTTGCCGGCCTTCGCCGAGTCTCCGGCTGCCGGCTCCGGCGGTGCGCCCGGGACGGCGGCGCGCGCGGAACATGCGGTCACCCGCGGTGCGCATGCGGCTGCAGGCGGCGTCGAGCACGGCGCCAAGGCCGCAGCCGGTGGTGTGGAGCATGGCGCCAAGGCCGCGGCGCACGGCGTCGAGCACGGAGCGAAGGCGGCAGCCAGTGGCATCGAGCGCGGGGCCAAGGCCACCGCGAGAGGCGTTGACCGCGGCGTGCAGGCGACCGCCAAGGGCATCCAGCGCGGAGCGCAGGCCACGACCCGTGCCCTGAACCAGGCTTCCAGCAAGATGGGCGGTTCCTCGGCATCGTCCGCACCGACCGCACCGACGGCGAACTAGTCGCGCACTCCTTAGGATTTCCCCGCCCTTCGCCGGGCGACGGCGGCCTTATCCTCGCCTCCGCTTCCAACCCGCGGAGACACGATGCCCCACCTGCTCCAGCGCCTCGCGCGCCTGCTGTCCACCCTGCTGCTCGTCGCATGCGCCACCGCCTGCGCGCAGGCTCCCTTGCGACCCAAGCTGGCCGACGTGGGCATCACCGATCCGGCCTCCGCGATCTGGATCGGCAACAGCTTCTTCTACTACAACAACAGCATGCACGGTCACGTGGGCCAGTTCATCGCGGCCGGCATGCCGGGCTTCCGCCACCGCGGCACGTCGGTGACGATCAGCGGCTCGGGTTTCGACTGGCACGACGTCGATTCCTACTTCCGCCCCAATGCGGTCGGCGCCTATTCCTTCGACGCCGGCAACAACGTGGTGTTCAACAAGCTGGACCGGCTGTTCGACGTGGCCATCATGATGGACTGCAGCCAGTGCCCCCTGCATCCCCAGCTGGCGCCGGTGTTCGTCAAGTACGCGAAGAGCAATGCCGACACGGTCCGCAAGCACGGGGCTCGCCCGGTGTACTTCATGTCGTGGGCCTACCAGGACAAGCCGGAGATGACCGCGCAGCTGGCGGACGCGTACACGCGCGAGGCGAACAACAACGATGCCTTCGTGATCCCCGCCGGGCTGGCGTTCGCCCGCTCGGTAGCGCAGCGCCCGGACATCAACCTGTACGTGGCCGACAAGCGCCATCCCAGCCTGGCCGGCACCTACCTGGCCGCGGCCACCAGCTACGCGGCGCTCTTCAAGCGTTCACCCGTGGGTTCGTCGTACACCGCCGGGCTGGACCCCGCCGTCGCGCGCCACCTGCAGACCGTGGCGTGGGACACCGTGCAGGGCTATTTCGGCCGCTAGGCCCAAGCCGGAATCACGCTCGCCGGCGGGTCCCGGGAACGCGAGGTGACAGTCCCCTGCCGCAGGTCTAACATGCGCCGTACGGGGCCGCCCCGTCGCGGCCCGAGGAGTCCGTCATGAAGCGCGTCAAGCACTGGCAGGATCCCGTCAACGCACTGATGGGCGGATGGCTGCTGCTGTCGCCCTGGGTGCTCGGCTTCCAGGGGGTGGTGGTCGCCACCGTCAGCACCATGGCCGTGGGGGCCCTGCTGATCGCATCGAGCGCAGGCGCCATGCAGGTGCCGCAGGCCTGGGAGGAATGGCTCGACGTCTTCCTGGGCGTCGTCCTCATGCTGCTGCCGGCGCTGCTCGGCTTCGATTCCGTCTGGCCCGCCCTGCTCAACGGCATCGTGACCGGCGGCGCCGTCACAGCCCTCGCCCTGTGGGTGCTGCTCACCGACGACGAGTTCGCCGCCTCCTGGGAGCAGCAGGAGAGTTCCTAGACGACCACCGGCTCCGGCTCGAGCCGGATGCCGAAGCGCTCGTACACGCTGGTCTGGATGGCCCGCGCGAGGGTGACGACCTCCCCGCCGGTGGCGCCGCCCCGGTTGACCAGCACCAGCGCCTGCTTCTCGTAGACGCCCGCCTGCCCCACGGACTTGCCCTTCCAGCCGCAGGCATCGATCAGCCAGCCCGCCGCCAGCTTCACCGAGCCATCGGGCATTGGGTAATGAACGATCCCGGGGTCGCGCGCGATGATGTCCTGGCACTGCTCCGGGGTCACGGTGGGGTTCTTGAAGAAGCTGCCCGCATTGCCGATCACCCGGGGGTCCGGCAGCTTGGCGCTGCGGATCGCGCACACCCAGTCGAAGATCTGGCGCGCGCTCGGGTCGGTGATGCCGGTCTCCGTCACCTTGCGGTGCAGGTCCAGGTAGCCCAGGACCGGCTTCCACGGCTTGGGCAGGCGCATGCGCACGCGCAGGATGAGCGCCCGTCCGGCGAGCCCGAAATCGCTGTCACGCGCCGGTGAATGCTTGAACACCGAGTCGCGGTAGCCGAAGGCGCACTGGGTCGCGTCCAGCGTGAACTCGCGGCCGGTCATCAGGTCGACGGCGTCCAGGGACTCGAAGCGATCCTGCAGCTCGATTCCGTAAGCGCCGATGTTCTGCACGGGCGAAGCGCCCACGGTCCCGGGGATCAGCGCCAGGTTCTCCAGCCCGCCCAGGCCCTGTTCGACGGTCCAGGCCACCGCTTCGTGCCAGTTCTCGCCGGCGCCGAACTCGACGATCGTGGCCCGGGGGCCGTCCTCCAGGATCCGTCGGCCCGGGACTTCCACCCGCAGCACCACCGCCTTCACGTCGCCGGTCAGCACGATGTTGCTGCCGCCGCCCAGGACGAACTTGGGCTCGTCCTGCAATTCCGGATGAGCCAGCACCGCGTGGACGTCAGCAGCGCCCCTCACCCGGACCAGCTTGCGGGCGCGCGCGACGATCCCGAAGGTGTTGTACGGCTGCAGCGGGGCGTTGGACTCCACGATCATGGGAGAATTGTGGACCAAGCAGCCGCGTTACAGGTGCAGGAGGAAACCCAATATGCCGTCATTCGATACCGTGTGCGAGCCGAACATGGTGGAAGTGAAGAACGCCGTGGAAAACACCGCCAAGGAGATCGGCACCCGCTTCGACTTCAAGGGCACGGCGGCCGCCATCGACCTCAAGGACAAGGAAATCACGCTCGCCGGGGATGCCGACTTCCAGCTGCAGCAGGTGCTGGACATCCTGGTGAACAAGATGGCCAAGCGCAACGTCGATGTGCGCTTCCTCGACAAGGGCGAGGTGCAGAAGGCCGGCGGCGACAAGGTCAAGCAGGTGATCAAGGTGCGCAGCGGCATCGAGTCCGAAGCGTCCAAGAAGCTCCAGCGGCTGATCAAGGACAGCAAGCTGAAGGTCCAGGCGGCCATCCAGGGCGACGTCGTTCGTGTCTCGGGCACGAAGAAAGACGACCTGCAGGCAACGATGGCCCTTGTGCGCAAGGAAATGGCCGAGCTACCCTTGTCGTTCACCAACTTCCGGGACTGACATGAGGCGCCTGATCGCGGTCTCCCTGGCACTGGCGGCGGGGACCGCCTTCGCGCAATCCGTGGCCCTGCAGGGCATGCTCGGCAGCAAGGCGCTGCTGATCGTCGACGGCGCGCCGCCCAGGAGCGTCGCCCCCGGCGAGACGCACAAGGGCGTCAAGGTGCTTTCCACGCTGGGGGACCAGGCCGTGGTGGAAATCGAAGGGCGGCGCCACACCCTGCGCGTGGGCGACGCGCCGGCCAGCGTCGGCGGCGCAATGACCGCTGCGCGCGGCAGCAAGATCGTGCTGACCGCCGGCACGGGCGGCCACTTCCTCACGACGGGCGCGATCAACGGCCGGCCGACCCAGTTCATGGTCGACACCGGGGCGACCTCGGTGTCCATGAGCGTGCAGGAGGCCGAGCGGCTGGGCATCGACTACCGCAAGGGCCAGCTGGGACGCAGCAGCACCGCCAACGGCACCGTCACCACCTACATGGTCAAGCTGGCGTCGGTGCGCATCGGCGACGTGGAGATCTACGACGTGGACGGCAACGTGGTCCCGGCCGGCATGCCCTACATCCTCCTGGGCAACAGCTTCCTGACCCGATTCCAGATGACGCGCCAGAACGACCAGCTGGTCCTCGAACGCAGGTACTAGGCCCAGGCTTGCCGGACTCCGAGTTCCCTCCCCCGCCGCGCGAACCGCTTCCGCCAGACAGCGCGCTGGGGCCGCTGAAGGCCCCGGTGTTCCGCATGCTGTGGTTCACGTGGATGGCCGCGAACACCACCATGTGGATGAACGACGTCGCCTCCGCATGGCTGATGACTTCGATCGGGCCTTCGCCGCTGTGGGTCGCGCTGGTGCAAAGCGCCTCCACCCTGCCGGTCTTCCTGCTGGGACTTCCCAGCGGCGCGCTCGCGGACACGGTGGACCGCCGGCGCTACTTCATGACCACGCAGTTCTGGGTCGCGGGCGTGGCCACCATCCTGTGCGTGGTCATCCTGATGGACAAGCTGACGGCGCCGCTGCTGCTGGCACTGACCTTCGCCAACGGGGTGGGCCTCGCGATGCGCTGGCCGGTGTTCGCCGCCATCATCCCGGAGGTGGTCCCGCGCCCGCAACTGGCGCAGGCGCTCGCCCTGAACGGCATCGCCATGAACGCCTCGCGCATCATCGGCCCGCTGGTGGCCGGCGCCCTGATCGCCAGCTTCGGCAGCGCCTACGTGTTCGTGCTCAACGCCGCGCTGTCCATCATCGCCGGCCTGACCATCATGCGCTGGCGGCGCGTCCACCAGGAAAGCCCGCTGGGACGCGAGCCGCTCGCCAGTGCGATGCGCGTCGGCCTGCAGTACGTGCGCCAGTCCAGCCGCATGCGCGCGGTGCTGCTGCGCATCGCGCTGTTCTTCCTGCATTCGACCGCGCTGCTGGCGCTGCTGCCGCTGGTGGCGCGCGGCTTTCCCGGCGGCGCGGCCGGGACCTTCACGGTGCTGCTGGCTTCGATGGGCGCCGGTGCCATCGTTGCTGCCTTGCTGATGCCGCAGATCCGCGACTGGCTGCCGCTGCAGCCGCGGGTGCTGGTGGGCACGGCGGTGCAGTCGGTGGCCGCGGTGGTGGTCGCCTTTTCGCCCAGCATCTACCTGGCGGCCCCGGCGATGGTGTTTGCCGGCGCCGCCTGGATCACGGTCGCGAACTCGCTCACCGTCGCCGCCCAGATGGCGCTGCCCGACTGGGTGCGCGCGCGCGGCATGTCGATCTACCAGATGGCGCTCATGGGCTCGACCGCCGCGGGTGCGGCGCTGTGGGGCCAGGTCGCCACCTGGACCTCGATCCCCCATGCCCTGGCGATCTCCGCCTTCACGAGCGTGGTGCTGATGATTCTCGCGCAGCGCACCGTGATCGATCGCGGCACCGAGGAGGACCTGACGCCCTCGCGCGTGCTCAAGGTGCCGGAGATGCAGGAGCCGCCGCGCGCAGGCCGGGTCCAGGTCCGGGTCGAGTACCGCATCGATCCCGCCCGCGCCGCCGAATTCCTGGCGCTGATGGACGAGAGCCGGCGCAGCCGCCTGCGCCAGGGTGCGCTGGACTGGCAGCTGCTGCACGACCTGTACGAGCCGGCGCACTACGTCGAGCAGATCATCGATGCGTCGTGGACCGAGCACCTGCGGCGCTTCGACCGCATCAGCGGCGCCGACGTGGCGCTGCGCGACCGGCGCCTGGCGTTCCACGTCGGCGAGGAGCCGCCGCGGGTGACGCGCTACCTGATCGAGCAGGAGTAGGCGTCAGCCCGCCTTCCTGGCGCCGAGCCGCGATTCCTTGCCCTGCATCAGCCGCTGGATGTTGGCGCGATGGCGCCATGCGAGCAGCAGCGCCATCGCGAACAGCGCCACCGCGACCGGCCGTTCCGCGTACCACTGCAGGCGATCGCCCAGCAGGTAATACACCGGGGCGAACACCGCCGAGACCAGCGAAGCGAGCGAGGAATAGCGGAAGAAGAAGGCGATGATCAGCCAGGTCAGGGCCGTGGCCAGCCCGAGCACCCAGTGGATGCCGAACACGACGCCGATGAAGGTGGCGACGCCCTTGCCGCCCTCGAAGCGGAAGAACACCGGATAGAGGTGGCCCAGGAAGGCGGCCAGGCCCACCATGGCCATCGTGCCTTCCTCCAGCCCGTACGGATGGCCGAAGCGCTGGACCAGCAGCACGGGCACGAAGCCCTTCAGGCCATCGAGCAGCAGGGTGACGACCGCGGCCGGCTTGCTCCCCGAGCGCAGCACGTTGGTGGCGCCCGGGTTCTTGCTGCCGAAGGTGCGCGGATCCGACAACCCCATCACCCTGCTCACGATCACCGCGAAGGCGAGCGAGCCGAGCAGGTAGGCGGCCACGACGGCCACCAAGGGGTAGATCGCTTGCATGCCGGGCTTCTCCTTCGTGTGGCCCGCTATTCTGCCAGCGGGCCACACGCGGCCAGCCGTGCCAGCGTGCTAGCGCACGACCATGCCGGTGAACGGCGGCACGTAGGCCTGCAGCGTCACCAGGATGCCCACCAGGGCGGCCAGCGCGATGGAGTGGAAGAACACGTAGCGCAGGATCTCGCCTTCCTTGTTCAACCAGCCGGTGGCGGTGGAGGCCACGACGATCGACTGCGCGTCGATCATCTTGCCCATCACGCCGCCGGAACTGTTGGCCGCGCCCATCAGGTTCACCGGCAGGTTCAGCTGGTCCGCGGCAACCTTCTGCATGCCGCCGAACAGCACGTTGGAGGCGGTGTCGGAACCGGTCAGCGCCACGCCCAGCCATCCCATCAGGGTGCCGAAGAAGGGATAGAACACGCCGCTCGCGGCGAACGCCAGGCCCAGCGTGGTGTCGAGCCCGGAATAGCGCGTGACGGTACCCAGCGCCAGCATCAGCGCGATGGTGGCGAGCGAATAGCGCACCTTCCAGAAGGTGGCGCCGTAGATGCGGACGATCTCCACCGGGTTGTAGCGCGCGAGCAGGCCGCCGACGACCGCCGCCAGCAGGATGCCGGTGCCGGTCGCGGACAGCAGGGTGAACGCGTAGACCGCGCCCTCCTTCGTGACCTTGGGCACGACCGGGGGCACGCGCTCGATCATGTTGTGCAGGCCCTCGATCGGATAGTTGGGCGCGAAGATTCCGTTCAGCCAGGCCTTCATGGGCGGCAGGCCCCAGAGGAAGACGAACACGGCCAGCAGCACCCAGGGCAGCCACGCGCGCAGCACGTCGCCGGTGGGGTGCACGGTGCGCGGTGTCACGGCGCCGGCGGCGCCGGCATCTGCCTCGTGGCCGCGCGGCACCACCGAGGTCCAGATCTCGCGCGGCTTCCACACGCGCAGGAAAGCCACCAGCGCGAGCATCGACACGGCGGCCGAAATCACGTCGACCAGTTCCGGGCCGATGTAGTTGGACACCAGGAACTGCGGGATCGCGAACGACACGCCGGTGACCAGGATGGCCGGCCAGATCTGCAGCATGCCGCGGCGGCCGGCGAAGGCCCAGATCAGCCAGAACGGAACCAGCAGCGAGAAGAACGGCAGCTGCCGGCCGACCATCGCGGAGATCGCGTTGACGTCGTAGCCATGCACTTTCGCCAGCGTGAGGATGGGCGTGCCGAGCGCACCGTACGCCACCGGGGCCGTGTTCGCGATCAGGGACAGGCCGGAGGCCGCCAGTGGCGAGAAGCCGAGCCCGATCAGCATGGCGGCGGTCACGGCGACCGGCGTGCCGAAGCCGGCAGCGCCTTCGAAGAACGCGCCGAAGGAGAACGCGATCAGCAGCAATTGAAGGCGCCGGTCCTCGGTCACGCCGGCGATCGAGTCCTGCAGCACCTTGAACGACCCGTTTCGCTCGGTGAGCTGGTGCAGGAAGATGATGTTGAGCACGATCCATCCGATCGGCAGCAACCCGGTCAGCGCGCCCAGCCAGGCCGCCTGGCCCGCCATCGCGGCGGGCATGCCGAAGGCCGCCACGGCAATCACCAGCGCGGCGACCAGCCCCGCCAACGCGGCGACGTGCGCCTTCAAGTGGAGAAAACCGAGTCCGACCAGCATCACGACCACGGGGATCGCGGCCAGGAACGTGGAAAGCACCATGCTGCCCATCGGGTCGTAAACCTGCTGCCAAGCCATGTCGTCTCCTGTTGTGTTGTCTTGATCTTGGAAGCGGGTGTAGCACTGCGAAGCTGACCCCTGCCTGTCCGCCGTGCGATCAGCAGCGGAGGAGCGCCGATGTCGTCGTTAGCATGCAACCTTCCCGCAATATGTAACTGTGCAAGTTGCACATTTCCTCTTGACTGTGCAGTTTGCCCATTTCAAACTGCACGCACTGAGAACCTTCCATGGACTTCCGCGTCTCTCCAGACCCCGCCGAACTCGAGGCCGCACTGGCGGGTGGCTCCCATTCGCCGCTCGAACAGCGCGCGCTGCTGCGCGCCTTCCGCGCAGTGCTGCGGCCGATCGCGCGGCTTGCGGTGGGCCGCGGGCTGCCCTTCGGAGAGCTGGAGGAAGCGTTGAAGCAATGCTTCGTCGAAGCTGCGCGAGCCGCCCACCCCGGTGTGGTGCCCAATCGCGCTGTCAGCCGCGTCAGCGCCACGACGGGCCTGAACCGGCGCGAAGTGACCCGCCTGATGCAACGCGGCGCGGGTGAAGCCGCCGCCGCCCGCCCCTCGCCCGCCACGCAGGTCTTCACCCGGTGGCTCTCCGACCCCGCGTTGCGTGATGCGGATGGCAACCCGATGGCGCTGCCTCCGCAGGGCGCTTCGCCCAGCTTCGAGAGCCTGGCGAACTCGGTCACCCGCGACGTGCATCCCCGCACGCTGCTGGAGGAACTCACCCGCCTCGGCCTCGCCCGCGTGGACGAAGCGGACGGCCGGGTGCACCTGCTGCACAGCGCCTTCGTCCCGCGCGCGGACCTGGACCGGATGCTCGCCTTCCTCGGCGCCAACGTGGGCGACCATCTCGCCGCCGCGGTGGACAACGTGCTGTCCGACGGCAGCCGCCATTTCGAGCAGGCCCTTTTCGCCGACGAACTGTCGGATGCCTCGCTGGCCGAAGTCCGCGAACTGGTCAGCACGGAATGGCAGCGCCTGCTGAACACGCTCGCGCCGGCGCTGCAGGCCTTGATCGATGCCGACAAGTCCGCCGGCCGCCCCGCCGAACAGCGGCTGCGCATCGGCCTGTTTGCCTACACCGACGCCATGACGCCTGCGCCCGATGCGGCGCCTGCAACGCCCGTCTCACCCCCCAAGGAGAACTAGCCATGTCCGACCTGCCCACTTCCCCTGCATCGCCGCGCATGCCGCGCCGGCGTGCGCTCGTCACCCTGCTCGGCGCGGCCGGCCTGGTCGTCCTGCCCGCTTGCGGCGGCGGTGGCGGGGGTGGGGGTGGGGGTGGCTCCATCGCGGGGGTCGACACCGGCGGCACCGGCTCGTTCTCCACCGGCCGCATCAGCGGCTTCGGCTCGGTGATCGTCAACGGCGTGCGCTTCGAGGACAACGCGGCCCGCATCGCCGATGACGACGACGAGGCCAAGGTGCTCACCACGCAGGACCTGAAGCTGGGCATGGTGGTGCGGGTGCAAGGCGGCGCGATCACGGCCGGCAGCGGCGACGTGCTTCCCAACACGACGGCCTCCAGCATCACCATCGAAAGCCAGATCAAGGGACCGGTGCTCTCGAAGACGGCGCCCGACACGCTGGTCGTGTTCGGCCAGACGGTGCGGGTCACCGCCGCCACGGTATTCGCGGGCACGACTTTCTCCGCGATCGCACCGGCCGACGTGCTGGAGGTGCATGGCTTCGCCGACTCCGCGGGCGTGGTGACGGCTTCGCGCATCGAACGCGAGGTCGGGGTGACGGAGTTCAAGGTGCGCGGATTCATCGCCGGCCTCAACACGACGGCGAAGACCTTCCAGATCGGGGCGGCGACCTTCAATTACGCGTCGGCCACCCGCCTGCCCACCACGGCGCTCGCGAACGGCCTGTTCGTGCGCGTGCGCACCCAGACCGTGGCGAACAGCAGCGGCCAATGGGTGGTCAACCGGATCGACCTGCGCCAGGCTGTCGAAGACCGCAGCGAGGCCGAGGTGGAAGGCATCCTGGTCCAGAACGGCACGGTGCTGTCGGTCAACGGCATCACCATCAACACGTCGGCACTGCCCAGCGGCACGGTGATGCCCGTCGGCCAACGCGTCGAGATCGAGGGTTCGCTCAGCAACGGCGTGCTCGTCGCGCGCAAGATCGAGGTCGAGAACGAAGCCGAGGAAGCCAAGGTCGACGTGCGCGGCACCGCCTCGCTGGTCAACAAGACGGCGCAGACCTTCGTCGTGCGCGGCGTGAGCTTCCACTACAGCGGCAGCACGCAGCAGAAGGACGGCACGGTCGCTGCCGACCTGGTCGAAGGCGCGAACATCCGCGTGAAGGGCACGCTGCCCATCGGCGGCACCGGCAGCGTGGAAGCCAACGAGATCGACTTCAAGCCCTGAGGGCGGGCGAACGCCCTACTCGTCTTCCAGCGCGCAGCGGACCGGCTGCGCGCCGAGAAGGCGAACGCAAACTTCCGGGGCGATGCCGACCAGGTAGCCGCGCCGCCCGCCATTGAGAACGATGGCGGGCAGCGCCAGGATGCTGTCCTCGATGTACACCGGCATCTGCTTGCGCGTCCCGAAGGGCGACGTGCCTCCCACCAGGTAGCCGCTGTGGCGGTTGGCCACTTCCGGCTTGCAGGGCTGCACGGACTTGGCGCCGATCTGGCGCGCGAGGTTCTTGGTGGACACGGTGCGGTTGCCGTGCATCAGCACGAGCAGCGGCCGTGCCTTCTCGTCCTCCATCACCAGCGTCTTCACCACGGTGAACGGATCGAGTCCGAGCACCTGCGCGCTGTGCTGCGCGCCGCCGTGCTCGACGTACTCGTAAGGATGTTCCGTGAAGGGGACGCCGTGCGCCTTCAGGAAGGCCGTGGCCGGCGTCTCGCTGACGTGCGCCTTCTTCGCCATGCCGGGTCAGGCCGCCGGGTCCCTCATCTCCCAGCGCACCTGGTCGATCGCGGCCAGGAGCTCGGGCGACAGCTTGGTGTCCCAGGCGTCCACGTCCTCTTCCAGCTGCGCGAGCGACGTGACGCCGATGATGGTGCTGGCCACGCGCCAGTTCCCATAGCACCAGGCAAGCGCCATGCGGGTGGGCGTCAGGCCGTGTTCGCGCGCCAGCGCGTTGTAGCGCCGGGCGGCAGCCAATGCGGCGGGGCGCGCCCAGCGCTGGCCGCGCATGCGCTCGAACTTCGAAAGCCGTCCCTGCCGCACTTCGGGGGCGTCCAGCCCGCCCTGGTCGTACTTGCCCGTGAGCGCGCCAAACGCGAGCGGCGAGTACGCGAGCAGGGAGACCCCCAGGCGGTGCATGGTTTCGTCGAGGCCGTTGTCCAGGCCACGGCTGGACAGGGCATACGGGTTCTGCACGGTCGCGATGCGCGGCAGGTCGAACTGTTCCGCCACCCGCACGAATTCGTGGACGCCGTACGGCGTCTCGTTCGACAGGCCGATGAAGCGCACCTTGCCGGCACGCACCAGCTTCTGCAGGGCTTCCAGCTGTTCGTAGATGGAAGTCCGGGACTGCTCCTTCTTCGGGTCGTAGTAGATCTCGCCGAAGCTGGGCACGTGCCGCTCCGGCCAGTGGATCTGGTACAGGTCGATGACGTCGACCTTCAGCCGGCGCAGCGAGCCCTCGCAGGAGTCGACGATGTCCGCCGCCGCCAGGCCGCTGTTCGCGCGCACCCAGGGCATCCCGCGGGACGGGCCCGCCACCTTGGTGGCGAGCACGATCATCTGCCGCAGGCCCGGACGCGCGGCCAGCCAGTGGCCCAGGATGGTCTCCGTGGCGCCGAAGGTCTCCGCGCGCGGAGGCACCGAATACATCTCCGCGGTGTCGATGAAGTTGATGCCGCGCTCCAGCGCGCGATCGAGGATGGCGTGCGCGTCGTGCTCGTTCACCTGCTCGCCGAAGGTCATGGTGCCCAGGCAGATGGGGGTCACGCGCAGGTCGCTCTGGCCGAGCTGGATGGTTTGCATGGCGTTACAGAGGTCTCGCTGGGAAGGGTCGGTCGAGCATATTAGCGGCATGCCCGAAGGCCCTTCGATCGTCATCCTGAAAGAGCAGGTCACTCCCTTCCTCGGCAAGACGATCGAGCGGGTCTCGGGCAACACCACGATCGAGAAGGAGCGGCTGCTGCACCAGCGCATCGAAGCCTTCCGCAGCTGGGGCAAGCATTTCCTGGTGGAGTTGCCGGACTTCAGCCTGCGCGTGCACTTCATGCTGTTCGGCAGCTACCGCATCAACGAGAACAAGAGCTGGGCAGTGCCTCGGCTGTCGCTCGGATTCGACCAGGGCGAGATCAACTTCTACGCGTGCTCGGTGCGGTTCATCGAAGAGCCGATCGACCTGGTGTACGACTGGTGGGCCGACGTCATGTCGGAGCACTGGGACGACAAGCTGGCGCTGCAGCGCCTGCGCGCGCAGCCGGAGATGCTGGTGTGCGATGCGCTGTTGAACCAGGACCTGTTTGCCGGCGTCGGCAACATCATCAAGAACGAAGTGCTGTTCCGCATCCGCGTCCACCCTCTGTCCAAGGTGGGCGCCCTGCCCGCGGCCAAGCTGCGCGAGCTGGTCCGCGAGGCGCGCCAGTACAGCTTCGACTTCTACGAGTGGAAGAAGCAGTTCGTGCTGAAGAAGCACTGGCTCGCGCACACCAAGCGGACCTGCCCGCGCTGCCACATCCCGTTCCAGAAGGCGCACCTGGGGCGCACCCACCGGCGCAGCTTCTACTGCGAGAACTGCCAGCGGCTCTATCTCTAGAAGGTCCGCGCAGTGTTGCCGAGCAGGCGCTCAGGGCTGGCCGGCGGAGCCTTCCGCCGTGGGCACGCCGCTGCCCGCGCCCATCCCCATGGAGGGCGGCGGCGGCGCCACCATTTCCGGCCCGGAAGACGGCATCCGCATGGGCCGCGGCGGCCGCATGGGCGGCGGCACGTACTGGGCTTCGTCCTCGGCTTCCATGGTGGCAGGACGCTGCGGCGCCCGGCGCACCTGCACCCGGGGCTTCTGTTCGTCCGCAATGGGCGGCCTGGCGTCCGCCGCATCCGTTCTCGTTGCCACGGCGGGCGGCTGCGGCGCAGATGCGGAGGCAGCGGCACTCAGTTCCGCCCGGCGCTGCGCGTACCAGCGCAGCAGGCAGTCGCGGTCGCGGCAGGTGGCTTCGCGCCGCTGCCATTCGGCGTCGCTGTTGCGCTGGAAGGCGCGGCGATCGGCGGCCGCCTGCTTGGCGCGCTGGTGAAGAGCGCCAAGCTCGCGGTCCATGCGCGCCAGTTCCTCGTCGCCGCAGATCAGTTTTTCGCTCGCGGAGCGCGCCTGTGCGCAGTTGAACGAGGGCGAAGTGCGACGCGGTTGCGCGGGAGGCTCGCCCAAGGGCGCGGCCGCGACCACCTGCTCGCGCGCCGCAGCTGGCGGGGGCCGGACCGGCACGGGTGCAGCGGCCACGCTGGTGGCCTTGCCGGCCTGGGGAGCAGGTGCGGGCCCTGGCGCAGCGGCCACCGGCGGCATGGGGGCCGGCGCGGCCGTCCTGGCCGCGGGCAGTGCAGGGGCGCGCACGGGTGCCTGCGCCATCTGCGGTGCCGGAGCGGAAGCGGCTGCCGTCACGGGTTCCGGGGCGGCCGAGCCTGCGGAGGCCTTGGCAGCCGGATCGGGCACCGGCGCAGCGGACGACGGCGGCGCCTTGGCCACGACCGTCGGTGGCTTGCCGCCGGTGACCTGCTGCACCGTCGCCAGGCCTGCCAGCGCAAACTTGGTCTTCTCGTGTCCTTCGCCGTAGCGCGCGCGATAGGCCTCGAGGCTCGCGCTGTAGAGGCGCTCGGCGCGCTGGAACAGGTCCTGGGACTTCGGGGCGCCGAAGGCCGCGACGTTGGCGTAATGGCGGCCGAGCTGGTACATCGCATCCGCCAGCGGGATGCCGTCGCTGTCCGGCAGCGCCGCGGCATTGCGGCACGCATTCAGGAAATCGATTTCCGCATCGCGCTGGTGGCCGGAGGCCGAGGCCTCCTTGCCGTCGAGGATCAGCGAGCCGACCTCGGCGGCCGTCGCCGACGCGGGGTTGGCCTGCAGGATCGCGCGGCCGTCTCCATTGCCGGCGCTGGGCAGCATGGGCACCATCTCGCAGTTGCCGGCCACCGCCTTGATGAAAGCAGTGGTGGCCGGCGCCGAGCCCATGGAACGCGTCGCGGGTGCCGCGGACCCGGCATAAGGGCCGTCGCCGCCGCGCAAACTCATCATGCCGATGGCTCCGGCGGCCACGCCGGCCACCAGGACACCGCCGATCAGGGAAGCTTTGCGCCAATGGATCGCCATGGGCGACAAGTTAACGACCCGGCAGCCCAGCGCAGGCGGGACAGCGGGAACAGGCGCGGACAGACCCTTCCTACGCCGAGAGCCGCAAGCGCGCCCGCTCCTCTTCCTGCAGCCGCAGCACGCGCCGCTGCACCTTGCCCGTGGTGGTCATGGGCAGCGCCTCGATGAATTCGATCTCCTTCGGGTACTCGTAGGGAGCGAGCTTGCCCTTCACATGCAGCTGCAGGTCGGCGATCAGCTCGGCGTCGAAGTCGTGCTGCCCGCGGCTGGTGACCGCCCGCGCCTCCAGCACGTTGGGAGCGAGTACGACATAAGCCTTCACCAGCGCGCCACGCTCGGAATCCGGCTTCGGCACCACCGCCGCATTGACCACCGCCGGATGCTTGACCAGGCAGTTCTCGATTTCGCTCGGGCCGATGCGGTAGCCCGCCGCCTTGAAGACGTCGTCGGCACGGCCCTGGTACCAGAGATAACCGTCCGCGTCGCGGGTCGCGAGGTCGCCGGTGCGGCACCAGTCGCCGGTGAACTTGCGCTGCGTCGCGTCCGCGTTCTTCCAGTAACCGAGGAAGAAGATCGGGTCCGGGTCGCCGTGCACGTCATGGCGGTTCACGGCGACGTCGCCCGGCACGCCCGGAGGCACCTCCTGGCCGGCCTCGTCGATCACCGCGACGCGGTGGCCGGGATACGGTCGTCCCATGCTGCCGGCGCGTGCCGGCCAGCCTGCGCCGGCTTCGGTGTCGCCGTTCATGGCGCAGTTGCCCACCACGTAGTTGATCTCGGTCTGGCCGAACATCTCGTTGACGACCACGCCCAGCTGGTCGCGGCAATAGGCGAAGACGGCGTCCCCCACGGCTTCACCCGCGCTCATCAGCGCCTGCAGCCGCAGCTCGAACTTGCCGCGCGGCTCGGGATAGGCCTTCATCATCGCCTTGAGCGCCGTCGGGAACAGGAAGCTGTGCGTGACCCCATGCTCCTGCATCAGCGAGAAGGCCAGGTCGGGTCCGAAGCGGCCGTTGAAGGCCACGATGGGCCGGCCGAAGTACAGCGAGGGCAGCAGCGCATCCATGAGGCCGCCGGTCCAGGCCCAGTCCGCGGGCGACCAGAACACGGCTTGCGTGCCGCTAGCGGGATCGCGGGGATCGAAGCCGAACCAGTTCTGGCTGCACACGAAGCCCGGCAGGTTGCCGATCAGCGCACGGTGCGGCAGCAGCGCGCCCTTGGGCGGACCGGTCGTGCCGCTGGTGTAGATCAGGATCGCGCCGTCGTCGGCATGCGTGGCCGCCGGAGTGAAGTGCGGATCAAGCGCGTTGCGCTGCGCCTCCCAGGAGAGGTCGGCCTGCGCCTCCGCGCCGCCGACACCCACCACCGTGCGCAGCAACGGGCATTGCGCGCGCACCTGCGCCACGTTGGCGATCGAACTCTCGTCGCACAGGGCCACCACGGCCTCGCTGTCTTGCAACCGGTACTCCAGCGCCTCCGGCCCGAACAGCATGGACAGCGGCATCGCGACCGCGCCCAGCTGGAACACCGCCATGTAGGCGATCGCCGTTTCGAAGCGCTGCGGCATCACGATGGCGACGCGGTCGCCGCGCTGCACGCCCAGCGCCAGCAGCAGGTTGCTCATCGCATTGGCCTCGCGCTGCAACTGCGCATACGACAGCGTGGACGGCTCCGTCGCGTGCGCGCGGATCGCCACGCGCTGCTCCGCATCCGCACCCTGCGCCCACCGCGCGCAGCACACCTGCGCGATGTTGAACTGCGGCGGCACCTGCCAGCGGAAAGCCGCATGCATCGCCGCCCAGTTGTCCCTGCCTTGACTGCGGTCCATCGTCCGCCCTCCTATGATCGGACGAATGTACCAACCCCGGCGTCCCTCCCGCAGCGAGTTTGTCCCGATCCGCAATCTGCGCTATCACGTGCGGCTGTGGGGCGAGCCGCGGACAGGCGAGCCCCCGCTGGTGATGGTGCACGGGTGGATGGACGTCGCGGCGTCCTACCAGTTCGTGGTGGACGCCATGGCCCGCGACCGCTACGTGATCGCGCCGGACTGGCGCGGCTACGGCCTGACCGAGCTGCCCGGCACCGACAACTACTGGTTCCCCGACTACCTCGCGGACCTGGACTTCCTGCTCGATCACTACGCGCCCGGCACGCCCGTGGACCTGGTGGGCCACAGCATGGGCGGCAACATCGCGATGCTCTATGCGGGCGCGCGGCCGGAACGCATCCGCGCGCTGGTCAACCTGGAAGGCTTCGGCATGCCGGCCAGCAAACCCGAGCAGGCACCGGGCCGCTACGCCAAATGGATCGACCAGCTGAAGGCCTACCACCGCGACGAGCTGAACCTCAAGAGCTACGACAGCGTCGAGAGCGTCGCGGGTCGGCTGATGAAGACCAACAAGCGCCTGACGAAGGACAAGGCCGAGTGGCTGGCGCAGTACTGGGCCCGGCCGGACGCCGAGGGCCGCTGGCGCATCCTGGGCGATGCGGCCCACAAGATCATCAACGCCAGCCTGTTCCGCGTGGACGAGGTGCTGGCGGTCTATCGGGCGATCCGCGCGCCCGTGCTCGCGGTGGAAGCCAGCGACGACAGCCTGGCCCACTGGTGGCAAGGCCGCTTCACGCTGGCCGAATACCACGAACGTTTGAAGGCGGTGTCCGACCTGCGGATGGGCAGGATCGATGACGCGGGGCACATGCTGCACCACGACCAGCCGCAACAACTGGCACACCTCATCGAGGACTTTCTCCCGCGCTAGTGGCGAAGGCTGCAGTCTTCCGGCATCACGGCCGGGTTGGACCGTGAAATTTTCTTGTCACAGCCTGCTGTGCAAAGCTACGAACGTAACAAGTCTTGCCGTAGGAGCCGTCCTACCTGATAGTCATCCTTGTTCGACAAGGGGACCCTCCAATGTTGTGGAAGTCAGGTGTAACCGCCCTGATGGCGGCGGCGGCGATGAGTCCGGCCCTCGCTCAATCGGATGAGTTCGAGCAGGGCATGGGCACGATGTGGGAAGTGCTGTGGCACCAGAGCGGCACGCCGACCCGGCTGGTCCGCTGGGAGCAGGACATCCGCGTTCGCGTCTTCGGCGTCAACCTCTCCGCCCACAAGCAGCACACCCTGAAGGCCATGGCCGACGTCGCCGCCGAATCCGGCGTGCGCCTGGTGGACGTCAGCGACCGTCCCGACGCGGCCCAGGTCGCCAACGTCAGCATCGAAATCACGCCCGACAACATGCTGGAAGAAAACCAGCCCTGCGTGACCTTCCTGAACTTCCAGACCGAGACCCGCATCGACTCGGCCGCCATGCAGATGCGCAGCCGCGATGCCTGGCGCTGCGCCTACCACGAGGCGATGCACGTGATGGGCGTGCGCGGTCATCCCGCCGGCAAGACGGTGCTCAGCTACTTCCCGACCAAGGTCGACGGCCTGCTGCCGCTGGACCGCGCGATGCTGCATGCCTGGTATTCGCCGCGCATGCGCGGCGGCATGACCCCCTTCGAGGCACTGCCGGTGCTGGCCGACGAGCTGGTGGCCACCCTGCCCGACAAGGACAAGGCGCTCGCCGCGCGCGACCGCTTCTTCCGCAGCACGATCGACCAGATGCAGGCCTTCGCCGACGGCAAGGGCGATGTGCCGATGATCGTGAAGCGCTCGGGCAAATCCACCGACGAGGGCATCCGCTTCGGCCGCATGGAGATGAGCTACTTCCTGGGCGTCGCCTACCTCGAGGGCGCGACCGTGCCGCAGGATCCGTCACAGGCCGTGCGCTGGCTGCAACGCGCTGCCACCCTGGGCAGCCGCACGGCGCAGGCACGGCTGGGCGCCACCGCGCGCTGACAGCGCTACTGTCGCGCTGAAGCGGGGCCGAGGCCCCGCGTTTGCCTGGGCCCTCAGCCCACGACGGCCGCGTTTCCGGGCACACTGGCCGGTTGCCCCGTAGAGGCACCGGACCCATGCCCCTGACCCACTCCGTCGACCCTTCCGCGTCGTTCCGCCGCATTCTCACGCGCAACCTCACGCTCCCGCTGGTGCTGGGCGTGGTGAGCGCCGTGGCCTTCCTGTCCCTGCTGGCCTACCTGGCCGCCGCGATCACCAGCGTGCAGCGCAGCGACGAGCTGCTGTCGCAGGCGTCCGCCGTGCAGAAGCTCGACCTGGAGATGGAGTCCGGGGTGCGCGGGTTCCTGCTCAACGGGGACGAACGCTACCTCAAGCAGGTCGACGATGCGAAGGGCCGCATGCCCGCGATGGCGGCCCTGCTGAGGCAGCAACTGGCAGGGAACGGCGCGCAGCTGCAGCGGCTGGACCGCATCGAGGAGCTGCAGGCGAAGTGGCGCGGATTCGCAGACAGCCGCATTGCCAGCAAGCGCAAGGACCCGTCCGGACAGGTGGAAGCCTCGACCGGCCGCGAGCTGAAGGACGAGGTGCGCGAGGAGTTCGACGAGTTCTTCCGGGTCGAGCGACGCGACCGCGCCGACCGGATCGAGCGCACCAACCGCAACGCGCTGTTCACTGCCCTCGCCTTCGTGCTGTTCATGCTGGGAACGGGCGGGCTGATCGCCTGGCGCGGCCGCAGGGACCTGATGGGCCTGTCCGCCAGCTACGAAACCGCCTTGCTGGAACAGCAGCGGCAGGCGGAAGCGCTGCAGGGCCTGGCCTGGCTGCGCGAAGGGCAATCCCTTCTGTCCGAGCGCCTGGGCCGGGAACAGGACGTCGCCGCTGTCGGCCATGGCGCGCTGGAATTCCTGTCGAAGTACCTGGGCATCGCCGTCGGCGCGCTCTACCTGCCGGAAGCGCCGGGATTCGTGCGCGCGGCGACCTGGGGCTGGTCGCCGCGCGCGCAGGGAACCGGGGAACGCCTGGCCGCGGACCGCACGCTGCTCGCCGAGAGCGCGGTGCAGCGCCGCCAGATCGCGCTGGACCCCGTGCCGCCCGGCTACCTGCAGGTGAGTTCCGGGCTGGGCGAAGCGACGGCCCAGTCCGTGCTGGTCGCCCCGGTCGAACACGAAGGACGCTTGGCCGGCTTGCTGGAGATCGGCCTGCTGCGGCCGCTGCAGCCGCGCGACGGGGAACTGCTCGCGTACTGCAGCAGCATCCTCGGGGCCTCGCTGGAAGCCGCGCGCTACCGCAAGCGGCTGCAGGACGTGCTGGAGGAGACGCAGCAGCTCAACGAGGAGCTGCAGGTGCAGCAGGAGGAACTGCGCACCGCCAACGAGGAGCTGGAAGAGCAGTCGCGCGCGCTGAAGGAATCGCAGGCGCACCTGGAAAGCCAGCAGGCGGAACTGGAGCAGTCCAACGTCCAGCTGTCCGAACAGACCGATCGCCTGGAGCAGCAACGCGACCAGCTGCGCGAGGCGCAGGTGCAGCTGGAAGAGCGGGCGGGCGAGCTGACGCGGGCCAGCCGCTACAAGTCCGAATTCCTCGCCAACATGTCGCACGAGCTGCGCACGCCGCTCAACAGCTCCCTGATCCTCGCGCGCCTGCTCGCGGACAACGCGCAGGGCAACCTGAGCGAGGAACAGGTGAAGTTCGCCGAGTCCATCCACACGGCGGGCAACGATCTGCTCAACCTGATCAACGACATCCTCGACATCGCCAAGGTCGAGGCCGGCAAGCTGGAGATGCGGCCCGAGGTGGCCGCCGTCGCCTCGGTGGCCCATGGGCTGCGCTCCATGTTCGAGCCGCTGGCCGAGCGCAAGGGACTGCACTTCGAGGTGGAGCTCGACGACGGCGTGCCGGCCAGCGTGTACACCGACCGGCACCGGCTGGAACAGATCCTGCGCAACCTGCTGTCCAACGCGGTGAAGTTCACCGAGCACGGCAGCGTGACGCTGCACGCGGCCCCCTGCGACGGCGGCCGCATCCGCTTCGACGTGCGCGACAGCGGCATCGGCATCGATCCGGCCCAGCAGGACCTGATCTTCGAGGCCTTCCGCCAGGCCGACGGCACGGTCAGCCGCCGCTTCGGCGGCACCGGGCTCGGCTTGTCGATCTCGCGCGACCTCGCGCGCCTGCTGGGCGGCGACATCACGGTGGACAGCGCGCCCGGCCAGGGCAGCACGTTTACCCTCGTGCTGCCGCTGGAATACCACGCCGACCTCGCGCAACGGCCGGTGGCGATGGTGCCACCGACGGACACGCCGCCCGTGCAGGCAGCGCCGGCCGCGGCACCGGTGTCTTCGCCCGCGCCCGCACCCGCGCCGACGGCAGCGCCCTCTTTCCCCGACGACCGCGAGCTGCCCGCCAACGGGCGCCGCACGGTACTGGTGGTGGAGGACGACGCGAGCTTCGCCAGCATCCTGTTCGACCTGGCGCACGAGATGGGCTACCGCTGCCTGGTGGCGCACGACGCGCGCGAAGGCTGCGAACTTGCGCTGCAGCACGTGCCGGACGCCGTGCTGCTGGACATCCTGCTGCCGGACGACACCGGCCTGGCCGTGCTGCAGCGCCTCAAGGAGGACCCGCGCACGCGCCACATCCCCGTGCACGCGCTGTCGGCCGAGGACCGCTCGGAACCGGCGCTGCAGATGGGCGCCATCGGCTATGCGCGCAAGCCGGCCTCGCGCGAGGAACTGCAGGCCGTGTTCCGCCGGCTGGAAGGCAAATTGAGCCAGAAGCTCAAGCGGGTGCTGCTGGTGGAGGACGACCGCCGCCAGCGCGAAAGCGTCACGGCGCTGATCGGCGACGGGGACGTGGAGATCGTCGCCGTCGAGCGCGGCAGCGAGGCGCTGCAGGCGCTGGCCGACTCCGTGTTCGACGTGATGATCATCGACCTCAAGCTGCCCGACATGACGGGCCAGGAACTGCTGCACCGCATGGCCGCGGGCGAGAGCCGGTCCTTCCCGCCGGTGATCGTCTACACCGGCCGCAACCTCACGCGCGACGAGGAGGCGGAGCTGCTGCGCTATTCGCGCTCGATCATCATCAAGGGCGCCCGTTCGCCGGAGCGGTTGCTCGACGAGGTGACACTGTTCCTGCACAAGGTGGAGACGCAGCTGTCCAGCGAGCGCCAGAAGATGCTGCGCACGGCGCGCAGCCGCGACAAGGCCTTCGAGGCGCGCCGCATCCTGGTGGTGGACGACGACATGCGCAACATCTTCGCGCTGACCAGCGCCCTGGAGCAGAAGGGCGCCGAGGTGGAAGTGGCGCGCAACGGGGTCGAGGCCCTGCAGAAGCTGGAACAAAACCCCGACGGCATCGATCTCGTGTTGATGGACATCATGATGCCGGAGATGGACGGGCTGACCGCCACGCGCGAGATCCGCAAGAACCCGCGCTGGCAGAAGCTGCCCGTCATCGCCGTGACCGCCAAGGCGATGAAGGAAGACCAGGAGAAGTGCCTGGCCGCGGGCGCCAACGACTACCTGGCCAAGCCCATCGAGCTGGAGCGCCTGTTCTCCCTCATGCGCGTCTGGATGCCCAAGCTGGAGCGCATGCTGTGAGCGCCGCCCGGCCGCCCGAGCCCGGGGGAGGCCCGATGAACCTGCCGGTGGCGGACATCGAGATCCGGCTGCTGGTGCAGGCGATCTTCCTGCGCTACGGCCACGACTTTCGCGACTACGCCCAGGCGTCGCTCAAGCGCCGCGTGCTGCAGGCGCAGCAGCGCATGGACGCGCCGTCCATCTCCGCGCTGCAGGAACGCGTGCTGCACGATCCCGACGCTTTCGCGCAGCTGCTGCAGTACCTCACCGTGCCGGTGAGCGAGATGTTCCGCGACCCGGCCTACTTCCTGGCGCTGCGGCGGCACGTGGTGCCGGTGCTGCGCACCTATCCGTCGCTCAAGGTCTGGGTGGCGGGCTGCAGCACGGGCGAGGAACCCTATTCCCTGGCCATCCTGCTGCACGAGGAAGGGCTGCTGGAACGCACCATCCTCTACGCCACCGACATCAACCACGCCTCGCTCGACAAGGCGCGCAAGGGCATCTTTCCGCTGGAGCCGATGCAGGCCTTCACCCGCAACTACCAGCGCGCCGGCGGGCTGCGCAGCTTCAGCGACTACTACAGCGCGGCCTATGGCGGCGCGCTGTTCGACCGCCGGCTGCGCGACAGCATCACCTTCGCCGACCACAGCCTGGCCACCGATTCGGTGTTCTCGGAGACGCAGCTGGTGTCCTGTCGCAACGTGCTGATCTATTTCAACCGCTCCCTGCAGGACCGCGCGCTCGGCCTGTTCCACGAATCGCTGTCGCGGCGCGGCTTCCTGGGGATCGGCTCGAAGGAGACGCTGGACTTCTCCGCCTATGCCCAGCGCTTCGAGCCGGTCAGCCGGCCCGACCGCATCTACCGCAAGCTGGGGGAGCGGCCATGAGCACCAGCACCCGACTGCCGGAGCCCTTCGCGTGGCGCGCAAAGGCCGTCGCCATCGGCGCCTCGGCGGGCGGCATCGATGCGCTCTTCACCTTGCTGGACGGCCTGCAGCCGCCGGTGGCCGCGCCGATCGTGGTCGTGCTGCACCTGCCGGAGAACCACGAAAGCCAGCTGGTGCCGGTGTTCCAGGCCCGGGTGGGAGTGCCGGTGCGCGAGGCCCAACCGCACGCTCCGGTGGAGGGCGGCACGCTGTACTTCGCGCCACCCGGCTACCACCTGCTGCTGGAGGCGGACCATACCTTTTCGCTCAGCTGCGACCCGCCCGTGCTGTTCTCGCGGCCCTCCATCGACCTGATGCTGGAGTCGTCCGCCGACGCCTATGGCGAGGGACTGGCGGGCATGATCCTGACCGGCGCCAGCGAGGACGGCGCCCGCGGGCTCGCCCGCGTCCGTGCCCTGGGTGGGCTCACCGCCGTGCAGGATCCATCGGAAGCCGCGCACGCCGCGATGCCCGCGGCCGCCGCCGCCCTGGCCCAGCCCGATTTCGTGCTGCCTTTGGCGGGCCTGCGGCGCCTGCTGCACACTGTGGTGCGCCCATGACCACCCTGCCCGAAACCGACGACGTCAACGTGCTGCTGGTGGACGACCTGCAGGAGAACCTGGTCGCCCTGGAGGCGCTGATCCGCCAGCCCGGACGCCGCATCTTCACCGCACGCTCCGGCGAGCAGGCCCTGTCGCTGATGCTGGAGCATCCGTTCGCGCTCGCGATCCTCGACGTGCAGATGCCCGCCATGAACGGCTTCGAGCTCGCCGAGCTGATGCGCGGCACCGAGCGCACGCGCGGCATCCCCATCGTGTTCGTCAGTGCCGGGGGGCGCGAACTGAACTATGCCTTCCGCGGCTACGAATCCGGCGCGGTGGATTTCCTCTACAAGCCGCTCGACCCGCACACCGTGCGCAGCAAGGTCAACGTGTTCGTGGAGCTGTACCGCCAGCGCAAGGAGCTGCAGGAAGCCCAGGCGCAGCTGCAGCGCGCCGTTGGCATGCGCGACGACTTCATGTCCATGATCGCGCACGAGCTGCGCAATCCGCTCAACTCGGTGTACCTGCAGGCGCAGCTGCGGCGCCGGATGCTCGCCGCACCCAAGCCGCCCGATTCGCAGACCATGCTGAAGATGGTGGAGCGCGACGAGCGCCAGATCCGCAGCATGGTGCGCCTGCTGGACGACATGCTGGACGTGTCGCGGGCCCGCACCGGCAAGCTCACGATCGTTCCCGCGTCCTTCGACCTGGCGGCATCGGTCACCGCGGTGGTCGACGCCATCCAGGACCTGGCGCACAACCAGGGCGTGACCGTCACGCTGGCCGCGCCCGACACCCTGCCCTACGTGGGCGACGAGTTCCGCATCGAGCAGGTGATCACCAACCTGCTGACCAATGCGCTGCGCTACGGGCAGGGCAAGCCGGTGGCGGTGACCGTTGGCACCCGCGAGCAGGAGCCCGAGGCCTTCGTTTCGGTGCGGGACCAGGGCATGGGCATCGCGCCCGAAGACCAGGAGCGCATCTTCGAGCAGTTCGAGCGCACCGAGGGCGCCGCGCAGGTCGCGGGGCTGGGCCTGGGCCTGTACATCGCGCGCCAGATCGCCCAGGCCCACCAGGGGCGGCTGGAGGTGCGCAGCGCGCCCGGCGAAGGCGCGGAATTCATCCTGTCACTGCCCCTGGCGGGCGCCGCAGGTGCGGCATGAGAAAATGACCGGTTCCTTCAAAGGCATCGCGAGAACAACATCATGGACGCAGAACGCATCAACCTGATCGGTACCACCCTGGCTGACCTGCAGGCGCGCACCGCGGATCTCCGGAGGTATCTTTGACTACGATGCCAAATCGGAGCGCCTGAGGACCGTCACCGCCGCCCTCGAAGACCCCGCGGTCTGGAACGACCCCAAGAAGGCCCAGGAACTGGGCCGCGAAAAGAAGCAGCTGGATGGCGTCGTGCTGACCATCCAGTCGCTGGAGCGTGAGCTCTCCGACAACCTCGAGCTCTACGAGATGAGCAAGGAGGAGGGCGACGAGGCCGGGCTGGCCACGATCGAGGCGGAAGGCGACAAGCTGCAGGAGATCGTCAAGGACCTCGAGTTCCGCCGCATGTTCAACCAGCCGGCCGACCCCAGCAACTGCTTCCTCGACCTGCAGGCCGGCGCCGGCGGCACCGAGGCCTGCGACTGGGCGAGCATGCTGATGCGCCAGTACCTCAAGTACGCGGAGCGCAAGGGCTTCAAGGCCACGGTGGAAGACGAGACGCCGGGCGACACGGCCGGCATCAAGGGCGCCACGCTGAAGATCGAGGGCGACTACGCCTTCGGCCTGCTGCGCACCGAAACCGGCGTGCACCGGCTGGTGCGCAAGTCGCCGTTCGACTCCTCGGGCGGCCGGCACACCAGCTTCGCCAGCGTGTTCGTCTATCCCGAGATCGACGACTCGATCGAGATCGACATCAACCCGGCGGACGTGCGCACGGACACCTACCGCGCCTCGGGCGCCGGGGGCCAGCACATCAACAAGACCGATTCGGCGGTGCGCCTGACGCACGTGCCCACCGGCATCGTCGTGCAGTGCCAGGACAGCCGCAGCCAGCACAGCAACCGCGACGTCGCCTGGCGGCGCCTGCGCTCGCGCCTGTACGACTTCGAGATGCGCAAGCGAATGGAGGCGCAGCAGAAGCTGGAAGACAGCAAGACCGACGTGGGCTGGGGCCACCAGATCCGCAGCTACGTGCTGGACCAGAGCCGCATCAAGGACCTGCGCACCGGCGTGGAAATCTCCAACACGCAGAAGGTGCTGGACGGCGACCTCGACACCTTCATCGAGGCGTCCCTGAAGCAGGGGGTGTGATGGCCCCCCGCGCGCTGGTGTTCGACATGGACGGGACCATGGTGGATTCCATGCCCGCCCATGCGCGCAGCTGGGAGGTCTTCACGCAGCGCCACGGCATCCGCATGCCGGTGGCGGAAGTGCTGCGCAAGACCACCGGCCGCACCGGCGTCGAATGCATCCGCATCCTGATGGGCGAAGCCATCCCGGACGACGAAGCCGTGGCGCTGATCAACGAAAAGGAAGCGCTGTACCGCGACTTCTTCTCGCGGGACTTCCGCGAGGTCCGTGGCTTCCGCGAATTCGCGCGGCAGGTGGTGCAGCGCGGCCTGAAGCTCGCCGTGGCCACCGCGGGCGACCGCAACAACATCGCCTTCGTGCTGGAGCACCTGAAGCTCGCCCATGCGCCCGACGCGATCGTCGGCGGCGACGAAGGCATCGCCGGCAAGCCGCAGCCCGACCTGTTCCTCGAAGCGGCGCGGCGCGTGCAGGTGCCCGCAGCGGAATGCATCGTGTTCGAGGACGCGCCTTTCGGCATCGAGGCGGCGCGGCGCGCCGGCATGCGTGCCGTGGCCATCTGCTCGACCCACGGACCCGAAGAACTCGCCGGCCCCCATGTCATCGCCCAGGCGAACGACTACGAAGAACTCATGAAAACAAAATTTCTGGAGACCCTCCATGCGTGAAGGAACGTCCAAGGTCATCCACCGCGCGGACTACCAGCCGCCGGCCTTCTGGATCGACACCGTCGAACTGTGCTTCGACCTCGACCCGGTGAAGACGCGCGTGCTCAACCGCATGCGCCTGCGCCGCAACCCGGAGGTCATGCCGCAGCCGCTGCGGCTGGACGGGGAAGAGCTCAACCTCGCGCGCGTGCTGGTGGGCGGACAGGGCACCTCCTTCAAGATGGAGGAAGGCCAGCTGGTGCTGGAGAACCTGCCCGAGGGCAACGAGCCCTTCGAACTGGAGATCTTCACCACCTGCGCGCCGGCCAAGAACACCAAGCTGATGGGCCTGTACGTCAGCAACGACTCCTTCTTCACCCAGTGCGAGGCCGAGGGCTTCCGCCGCATCACCTACTTCCTGGACCGTCCCGACGTGATGGCCAGCTACACGGTCACCCTGCGCGCGGACAAGCGCAAGTACCCCGTGCTGCTGTCCAACGGCAACCTGGTGGAGCAAGGCACGCTGGACGACGGCCGCCACTTCGCCAAGTGGGTCGATCCCTTCCGCAAGCCCAGCTACCTGTTCGCGCTGGTCGCGGGCCAGCTGGTGTGCCGTGAACAGCGCATCACCACGCGCAGCGGCCAGCAGCACCTGCTGCAGGTCTTCGTGCGCCCCGGCGACCTGGACAAGACCGAGCACGCGATGAACTCGCTGATGGCCTCCGTGGCCTGGGACGAGGCACGCTTCGGCCTGCCGCTGGACCTGGAGCGCTTCATGATCGTCGCCACCAGTGACTTCAACATGGGCGCGATGGAGAACAAGGGCCTGAACATCTTCAATACGAAGTACGTCCTGGCCAACCAGGCGACGGCCACCGACACCGACTACGCCAACATCGAATCGGTGGTGGGCCACGAGTACTTCCACAACTGGACCGGCAACCGCGTCACCTGCCGCGACTGGTTCCAGCTGTCGCTGAAGGAAGGCCTCACGGTGTTCCGCGACCAGGAGTTCAGCCAGGACCTCGCGGGCGACGCCTCGGCCCGCGCGGTCAAGCGCATCGAGGACGTGCGGGTGCTGCGCACCGCCCAGTTCCCCGAGGACGCGGGCCCGATGGCGCACCCGGTGCGCCCCGACCAGTACCTGGAGATCAACAACTTCTACACCGTCACGGTGTACGAAAAGGGCGCCGAGGTCGTGCGCATGATGCAGACGCTGGTGGGCCGCGAAGGCTTCGCCAAGGGCCTCACGCTGTACTTCCAGCGGCACGACGGCCAGGCCGTCACCTGCGACGACTTCGCGCAGGCGATCGCCGACGCCAACCCGGACTCGCAGCTGGCGCAGCGGCTGGACCAGTTCAAGCGCTGGTACAGCCAGGCCGGCACGCCCCGCGTGCGCGTGCAGACCCATTTCGACGCAGTGTCCGGCATCTACACACTGTCGCTGTCGCAGTCCTGCCCCTCCACGCCGGGCCAGCCGGACAAGCAGCCGTTCGTGATCCCGGTGGCGCTGGGCCTGATCGATGCCGAAGGCCGCGAGCTCACCAGCGGCATGCACGTGCTGACGCAGGCGAGCGAGACGCTCACCTTCCCCGGCTACACGAGCGAACCGGTGCCCTCCGTGCTGCGCGGCTTCAGCGCGCCGGTGGTGCTGGAGTACGACTACAGCGACCAGCAGCTGCTGGCGCTGCTGGCGCACGACACGGATCCCTTCAACCGGTGGGAGGCCGCGCAGCGCCTGGCGACCGGCCGCGCGCTCGCCTTCATCCGCGGCGACATGCCGGTTCGGCTGGATGCGCCCTACGTCGAGGCCATGCGCGCCGTGCTGCGCCACCCGGCGCTGGACGCCGCCTTCAAGGACCTGGTGCTGACGCTGCCGGCGGAAACCTTCATCGCCGAACAGCTGGACGTGGTCGATCCGCAGCGCATCCACCAGGTGCGCGAGGAGATGCGCCAGCAGCTGGCGCAGGCATTGTTCGCCGACTGGGAATGGGCCTTCGAGGCGCACAAGGACAGCGGCGCCTACCAGCCGGACCCGGTGTCCAGCGGCCGCCGCGCGCTCGCCGGCCTGGCGCTCACGCACCTGTGCCTGGCCGCGCGCACGAGCGGCGACACGGTCTGGCCCGGCAAGGTCTACCAGCGCTTCAAGGACGCGTCGAACATGACCGACCGCTTCAACGCCCTGGCGGCGCTGGTGGTGAGCGGCAACGCGCTGGGCGTGCAGGCGTTGCAGCGCTTCCACGCCCTGTTCAAGAACGAGGCGCTGGTGCTGGACAAGTGGTTCGCCCTGCAGGCCGGCGCGCCGGACCACGGCGGCAACATCCTGCCGATCGTCAAGCAGCTGATGCACCACCCGGACTTCAACATCCGCAACCCCAATCGCGCGCGCAGCGTGATCTTCAGCTACTGCAGCGGCAACCCGGGCGGCTTCCACCGCAGCGACGCCGCCGGCTACGTGTACTGGAGCGAGCGCGTGGTCGAACTGGATGCGATCAACCCGCAGGTCGCCGCCCGCCTGGCGCGCGCGCTGGACCGCTGGAAGAAGCTGGCCGAGCCCCTGCGCAGCGCCGCCCGCGAGGCGATCGCCCGCGTGGCGGCCAAGCCGGACCTGAGTAACGACGTGCGCGAGGTGGTCACCCGCGCCCTGGCGGATTGATCGCCGGGGCATCGCCCTCGCGTTTTTTCAGAGTTAAAGTTCATCCATGAGCACGACTTCCCTCACCCGCTACCTTGTCGAGCAGCAGCGCACCCATGGCCACATCCCCGGGCAGCTGCGGTTGCTGATCGAGGTGGTGGCGCGCGCCTGCAAGCGCATCAGCCATGCCGTGAACAAGGGCGCGCTGGGCGACGTGCTCGGCTCCGCCGGCACCGGCAACGTGCAGGGCGAGATCCAGAAGAAGCTGGACATCATCGCCAACGAGGTGCTGATCGAGGCCAACGAATGGGGCGGCCACCTGGCGGGCATGGCCAGCGAGGAGATGGAAGGCATCCACGTGGTGCCCAACCGCTATCCACGCGGCGAATACCTGCTGCTGTTCGATCCGCTGGACGGCTCCTCGAACATCGACGTCAACGTGAGCATCGGCACCATCTTCAGCGTGCTGCGCATGCCCGAGGACGACCGTGGCGTCGACGAGGGCGACTTCCTGCAGTGCGGCAACCGGCAGGTCGCCGCCGGCTACTGCGTCTACGGGCCGCAGACCACCCTGGTGCTCACCGTCGGCGACGGCGTGGCCATGTTCACGCTGGACCGGGAACAGGGCTCGTTCGTGCTGACGCAGGAGGACGTGACGATCCCGGACGACACCCGCGAGTTCGCGATCAACATGTCGAACATGCGGCACTGGGCGCCGCCGGTGCGCCGCTACATCGACGAATGCCTGGCCGGCACGGAAGGCCCGCGCGGCAAGGACTTCAACATGCGCTGGGTCGCCTCGATGGTGGCCGACGTGCACCGCATCCTCACGCGCGGCGGCATCTTCATGTACCCCTGGGACCAGCGCGAACCCGAGAAGCCCGGCAAGCTGCGCCTGATGTACGAGGCCAACCCCATGTCCTGGCTGGTGGAGCAGGCCGGCGGCGCCGCCACCAACGGCAAGCAGCGCATCCTGGACATCCAGCCGAAGAAGCTGCACGAGCGCGTGTCGGTGATCCTGGGCTCGAAGAACGAAGTCGAGCGGGTCACGGCCTACCACGCGCAGTGACGCTGGCTGCCCCTTGAATCCGGCGCAGCCGGGCGAGCCCGCCGGGGTCTGCGCCTCCGCTATAATTGCGGGCTTCGCCGGAGTAGCTCAGTCGGTAGAGCAGCTCATTCGTAATGAGAAGGTCGGGGGTTCGATTCCTCTCTCCGGCACCAGACACGTCGACGACCAGGCCCCGCCATCATGGCGGGGCTTCGTTTTTTTGGCGTGTCGCATCGCGCTCAGCGATGCAGGATCTGGTCGAGGAACTGCCGGGTCCGGGGCGACTGGGGATTGGTGAAGAAGCTCTCGGGCGGCGCCTGCTCCACGATCTCGCCGGTGTCCATGAAGATCACCCGGTCGGCCACGGCGCGCGCGAAGCCCATTTCGTGCGTGACGCACAACATGGTCATGCCGTCGCGCGCCAGGTCCATCATGGTGTCCAGCACTTCCTTGACCATCTCGGGGTCGAGCGCGGAGGTGGGTTCGTCGAACAGCATCACGTTCGGTTCCATGCACAGCGCGCGCGCGATCGCGACGCGCTGCTGCTGGCCGCCCGAGATCTGGCCCGGGTACTTGCGCGCCTGGTCGGCGATCCGCACGCGCTGCAGCAACTGCATTGCCTTGGCCTCCGCCTCGGCGCGCGGCTGCTTGCGCACCCAGATCGGCGCCAGCGTGCAGTTGTCCAGCACGCTCAGGTGCGGAAAGAGGTTGAAGTGCTGGAACACCATGCCGATGTCCTTGCGCACCGCCTCGGTGTTGCGGATCGTCCCGTCCAGCGGGATGCCGTCCACCACCACGCTGCCGCTCTGGTGCGTTTCCAGGCTGTTCAGGCAGCGGATCAGGGTGGACTTGCCCGACCCCGAGGGGCCGCAGATGACGATGCGCTCGCCGCGGCGCACGTTCAGCGAGATGTCGCGCAGCACGTGGAAGTCACCGAACCACTTGTTGAGGGCCTCGATGCGGATGATGTCGTCGGCCCCGTCCGGGCGCGCTGGGTTCATGGCGGTGTTCACGGTCGGTGCTCGCGGCGCAGGTGCACTTCCAGCCACTGGCTGTAGCGGCTCATGGCGAAGCAGAAGATCCAGTAGACGGCCATCGCGAACAGGTAGCCTTCGACGAAGTAGTGCCGCCAGTCCAGGTCGCTGACCACCGACTGCTTGACGGCATAGAGGAAGTCGAAGATGGACACGATGATCACCAGCGAAGTGTCCTTGAAGTTGTCGATGAAGCTGTTGACCTGCGCCGGGATGGTGATGCGCAGGGCCTGCGGCAGGACGACCAGCCGTTGCGTCTGCCAGTAGCCCAGGCTCAGCGCGCTGGCCGCCTCGTACTGGCCGCGGGGCAAGGCCTGCAGGCCGGCGCGCACCACCTCGGCGATGTAGGCGGCGTTGAACAGGATGATGGCGATCTGCGCGCGCAGCAGCTTGTCGAAGGTCAGGCCCTCGGGCAGGAACAGCGCGAACATGATGGAGGCCATGAACAGCACCGTGATCAGCGGCACCCCGCGGATCAGCTCGATGTAGGCGATGCACACGGCCCGCACGACCGGCAGTTCCGAGCGCCGGCCCAGCGCCAGCAGCACGCCCAGGGGGAAGGCCAGCAAGGTGCCGAAGACCGCCAGCATCAGCGTGATCGGCAGGCCGCCCCACAGGGAGGTCGGTACCGGGGTGAGGCCCAGGCCGCCGGCCATGAGCCAGCCGCACAGCAAGGTGCCGCCGCCCCACAGCAGCGCGATCCGGCTTGCGGTCCAGAAGGCGCGCATGGCCGAAGCCACCAGCATGCCGGAGAACAGCAGCACCGCCAGCGCCGGGCGCCACTGCTCGGCCTGCGGGTAGATCCCGAACAGCATCTGCCGCCACTTGTTGGCAACCACCGCCCAGCAGGCGCCCTTGCCGGCCGCTGCATTGCAGGCAGCCACCGGCGCACGGCCCCAGACGGCGTCGACCACCGCCCAGGAGAAGAAGCGGCTGCCCAGCCAGGCGAGCAGCCCGAGCGCCAGCAGCGTCACCAGCGCATTGGTCGGCGAAGAGAACAGGTTCGCTCGCAGCCACAGGGAGGCGCGACGCGGCAGGCTGCGCTGGATGACGGGACGGGTCGCCACGTCAGCGCTCCACCAGCCGGGCGCGGGCGTTGGTCCAGTTCATCAGGCCCGAGATCGCCAGCGAGATCGTGAGGTAGACCGCCATCGTCAAGGCGATCGCCTCGATCGCCTGGCCGGTCTGGTTCAGCGTGGTGTTGGACACGCTCACCATGTCGGGGTAGCCGATGGCCACCGCAAGCGAGGAGTTCTTCGTCAGGTTCAGGTACTGCGAGGTGAGCGGGGGGATCATCACCCGCAAGGCCTGCGGCAGCACCACCAGCCGCAGCTGCTGGCCGCGCGTGAGACTCAGGGCCAGGGAGGCTTCGTTCTGGCCCTTGGGCACGGCCAGGATGCCGCCGCGCACGATCTCGGCGATGAAGGCGGCGGCGTAGACCGACAGGCCCACGTAGAGCGCGGTGAACTCGGGCGAGACGTGCTTGCCGCCCTCGAAGTTGAATCCGCCCAGCGTCGGCACCGAGAAGGCGGTGGGCGCGCCCCAGGCCGCCCAGGCCATCACGGGCAAGGCGACGAAGGCCAGCACGCTCGGCCACAGCACGGCGGGCGCCTGGCCCGTGCGGTCCCGCAGCCGGTTGGCCCGCCGGGCCGCGAGCAGAGAGAACACCAGCGCGGCCAGCAAGCCCCATAGCGCGGCCCACCAGCCCGCATGCGCTTCCGGCCACGGCAGGTTCAGCCCCCGCTGGCTGAGGAACACGTCGCCCACTTGCAGGGCCTGCGCCGCAGGCGGCAGCAGTTCGGTGACCAGCCCGTACCAGAACAGCAGCTGCAGGATCAGCGGCACGTTGCGGATCGTCTCGATGTAGAAGCCGGCCAGCTTGCGCAGCAGCCAGTTGGGCGAGAGCCGGCCGACGCCCACGGCCAGGCCCAGCACGGTGGCGGTGACGATCGCCACCGCCGACACGAACAGGGTGTTCAGCAGGCCGACGAGAAAGGCGCGGCCATAGGAGAAGGAAGGCTCGTAGGCGATCAGCGCTTCGGAGATCTCGAAGCCGGCTTCCTGCGGCAGGTAGCCGAAGCCGATGCGGATGGACCGGCTTTCCAGGTTGTGGACCAGGTGCCAGCCGGCAAAACCGCCGACCGCCAGGATGACGGCGACCAGGGCGACCTGGTAGAGGACGTTTCGGAGTCGTTCGGTGATCTGCATGGTGTCGGGTCCTGCGTCCTCGCCAAAGCACGACCGGCTTGCCGCAATGCGCGCGGCAAGCCGGTCATGCGGAACCAGCCGGCTTCCAGGCCGGCGCGCATCAGTCCATGGGCACGGGGTACATCAGGCCGCCCTTGTTCCACAGGGCATTGGGGCCGCGCGCGAAGCCCAGCGGCTTGATGTGGCGATCGTAGATCTCTCCATAGTTGCCGACGGCGGAGATGGCACGCACCGCCCAGTCCGCGTCCAGGCCCAGGCCCTTGCCCACCTCGCCGGTGGCACCGGTCAGTCGCTGGATCGTCGGGTCCTTGCTGTCCTTCTTCATCTGCGCCGCGTTGGCCGCGGTCACGCCGGACTCCTCGGCCTGCTGCAGCGCGTAGATCATCCAGCGGGCGATGGCGAAGAATTCCTGGTCGTTGCGACGCAGCATGGGGCCCAGCGGCTCCTTCGAGATCAGCTCGGGCAGCACGCTGTAGTCGCCCTTGTCGGGCATGTTGACCAGCATGGCGGCGATGCCGGAGGCGTCGGTGGTGTAGGCGTCGCAGCGGCCCGCCTGGAAGGCCTTCTCGGTGGCTTCCTGGCCCTCGAACACCACGGGCTTGAAGCTCAGTTTGTTGGCGCGCGCGTAGTCGGCCAGGTTGCGCTCGGTGGTGGTGCCGGTCTCGACGCAGATCGAGGCCTTGTTCAGGTCGGCCAGCTTCTTGACCTTGGCGTTCTTCTTCGAGTTCACCACGAAGGCCTGGCCGTCGTAGAACCAGGTGCCCGCGAAGATCGCGCCCATGGTGGTGTCGCGCTTGGAATTCCAGGTGGTGTTGCGCGACAGGATGTCGACCTCGCCGGACTGCAGCGCGGCGAAGCGCTGCTGCGCGGTCAGGGGAACGTACTTGACCTTGTCGGCGCTGCCCAGGATGGCGGCGGCGAGCGCCTTGCAGTAGTCGACGTCGATGCCGGCGTACTTGCCCGCCTTGTCGGGGGCCGAGAATCCGGTGAGTCCGGTGTGCACGCCGCACACCAGCGTGCCGCGCTGCTTGATCGCATCGAGCGTCTGGCCGGCGTAGGCCGAACCGCCGGCCATGCCCAGGGCGAGCGCGGCCAGGGTGCCGCCTATCCACGACTTCTTCAACATGCAGGTCTCCTTCAAGTTGTTTGCGACAGGTTCTTCAGGCCGGCATCGCGTTGCGACCCTGGCTGGGAACTTCGTGCAGGCTGCGCATCGCCTGCGCCATGCGGGCGAGCGCCTGTTCCAGCAGCTGGGGCGGTGCGGCGAAGTTTAGACGCAGGAAGCCCGGGCGCCCGAAATCGGCGCCGTCGGACAGTCCCACGCCATGCGCTTCGAACCACGCCGCCGCGTTTCCGACGCGCTGCGCCAGCCCGCGGGCATCGATCCAGGCGAGGTAGGACACCTCGGGACGGGTGTGCGGCAGGCCCATGCCCTCCAGTGCGGCGCCCACCAGGTCCCGGTTGGCGCGCAGTTGGGCGAGCAGCTCCTGCCGCCAGGGCTCGCCGTGCACCAGGGCCGCCTGCAGCGCGGTGAAGCCGAAGCAGCAGGCGTCGGGCACCAGCTTCTGCATCGCGGCGCGAAAGCGCAGGCGCAGCTCCGCATCGGGGATGATGGCCCAGGCCACGCCCAGGCCGGCGATGTTGTAGGTCTTGCCGGGGCCGTGCAGCGTGATCACGCGCCGCGCCAGCGCGGGGGAACGCTCCGCCATCACCTTGGCAAACGGGATGTGGGGCGTGTGGCCGTCGAGGATCAGGTCGCAGTGCACCTCGTCCGAGCAGACGAGCACGTCATGGCGCTCGCACAGTTCCGCCAGCCGGTCCAGCTCTTCGCGGGTGAAGGCTCGCCCGATCGGGTTGTGGGGGTGGCAAAGCAGCAGCAGCCGGGCGCCCTGCGTGCGCATGGCCTCCTCCAGCGCGTCGAAGTCGATCTGGAACGACAGGTGCGCGGCTTCGACCGGCTCGAGCGGCACGTCGAGCAGGCCGCGTCCCTGCAGCCCCGGGGCGTTCAGGAAAGGCGGGTAGATGGGGGAGAGGGAAATCACCTTCTCGTCGGGCCCGCAGCAGCTGCGCACGGCGAGGTTGAGGCCCAGCACCAGGCCCGACAGCCAGACGATGGATTCCGGCTCCACGTCCCAGCCGTAGCGGCGGCGGTGGTCCTCCACCAGCTGCTGCGGCAGCTCGCGCGGCGCCGCCATGTAGCCGAAGTTGCCGTGCGCCACGTGCGCCGCCACGGCCTGCTGGATGGCAGGCGCGACCGGAAAATCCATGTCGGCGATCCACAGCGGGATGACGTCGCTGCCGCGATACTTCTCCCATTTGGTGGCGGACCAGGAGAGGCGGTCTTGCTGGGTGGTGAAGTCGAACGGGCGGCTCAAGGAGGACTGGAAATTGGTACGAAAGACTGAAATGTCTCATGGGATAATCTGACATGTCAAGCATTCCCCGCGAGGTCGGAGTGGCACGGGCAGCGAACAGGAACGACGCGAGGCGGACGCCGTCCGGAAAGGGTGCCGGCGCGGACGCCTTGATGAGCGACCAGGTGTACGAGGCCTTGCGCGGTGACATCCTCACCTGCGAGCTCGCGCCGGGACAGGCGATTTCCGAAGCCAGCCTGGCCGCGCGTTATGACTTCGGCAAGGCGCCGATCCGCGCCGCGCTGTCGCGGCTGCGCCAGGAAGGTCTGGTCTCCGCGTCGCCGCGCCGCAGCTTCGTCGTCAGCCCGCTCACGCTGCGCGACGTGCAGGAGCTGTATGCGCTGCGGCTGCTGCTCGAACCGGCCACCGCCAGGCTGGCTGCGGGGCGCGTGGACATGAAGCAGCTGACCAAGCTGAACGCCATCTGCCGCAAGGGCTACACGCCGGGCGATGCCGACAGCACGCTGCGCTTTCTGGACGCCAACCGGGAGTTCCACCTGGAGATCGCGCGCGCCAGCGGCAACCAGCGCTTCCTGCGGCTGCTCTCGCAGGTGCTGGACGAAACCACCCGCGTGATGTTCGTCGGCCTGGGCCTGCGCAATCGCAGCACCGAGATGGAGCACGAGCACCAGGCGTTCATGGAGGCGCTGCAGGCGGGCGACGGCGCCGCTGCGGAACGCATCGCAGCGGAGCAGGTGACGGCCTCGCGCGACATGGTGACGGCGGCCTTGCTGAACAGCAGTGCCATGCTGGACAGCCGCATCGGCGGTTAGGCAGGCCGCGTCCGCACGTACCAGTCGTCCCACTGCGAAAGCGCTTCGAACCTGCGCTCGTAGCCGTTGGCCACCAGCAGCTGGTGAAGCAGCTGGCGATTCGGCGTGTAGTTGTGTTCGACCGTGATGATCCCGATGTCGTACCTGGCGAAGTCGAACGCAGCGAGGATGTCGGGTTCGGAGCCTTCGGTATCGATGGACAGGTAGTCGATCGTGCGCGGCGCGCTCGACTGCGCGAGCAGGTCGAGAAGCGAGATCGTCGGGACCTCGTACCGGTCTCCGTTCACCCGGCTCGGGGCATGGCCGTCGCGGGAAGACAAGTTGTCGATCGTGGACAGCTCGCGATCCGCCGTCTCGTTGAACAGCAGTGTCTGGCCGGAGGCGTGCCATACACAATGCGTGCTGATCGTGCAGCGCCGGTTCGCGCGCAGGGGCTCGTGCCAATAGCGCGCCGGCTCCGCCAGGACGCCCGTCCAGCCGAAGTCTCGCTCGAGCAGCAAGGTGTTGCTGATGCCCACGCCATCGGTCGCCCCGAACTCGACGAAGAAACCACCGCGCTTGCTTCCCAGCATGTAGAGGACGAACAGGTCCTGCATCAGCTGGGCCCGCGAACGAAGCGCATGTGCGGCGCAGAACTCGATGAAGGCGAGCTCGCCGGCGTCGGGATGGCCGGCGGCGCCGAGGCGATTGCGGATCGCGACCACCGCCCTGAAGATGTCGAGCGTATCGAGTGCGGGCCTCGGCGGAGGTTCGGCGAGGGTGGGTGGAACGATGGGTGCGCTCACGGAACGGGAGGTGGTCGACGACGAACCCGGGCCGAGTCCTGTCCAGCGTCATGGTTCATCGACGCAGGATAGCCCATCGCATGACGCCGAAATCGGCAGCTCTTCACCGTTGGCTGCGTTCGAGCGACCACCCGAGCCCTTATGCCGATCCCTCGCGACGGCAAGCTCGCGCTGGACTACGTTGCCACCGCCCAGGCACCGCGAGCGGCTCGCCCCACCGCTCACGACAGCGGTTCCAACCTCCTACCTGGCGATTCCGGCGCGCCGGGAGGACGGCCTTTGCGAGCCCGGCAGAAGTAACCCAAGGGGTCCTCCCGCCCTCCGAGTCCCCACGCGAGCGAGACGTGCGCGATGGCCAGCATCAACCCCGCGAGAGCTCCGAACAACAGGCCAAGGGGCACGGTCGCGACGAAATTTCTCAATGAAACGGATTTCTGCAGGCGTATGGCAAGCACCAGGAGCTTGTTGGCAATCACGGCCACGTCATCGCCGCGCTCGTCCACGATGACATCGGTGAATCCATGCGTCGCGAGAATCGCCTGCAGTCGCTCGCGGGTAAACCGGTGGAAGTCGAACGGAATGTGGTGGCGGCGAGCCGACCAGGGGACCGTCAGCAGCAGCGGCGCGCCGACCTTGAGGACGCGCGCGATCTCCGAGATGAGCGCATCCGGCTCCTGCGCGTGCTCCAGCACTTCCACGCACAGCGCGGCATCAAAGGTCTCCGGCGCGAACGGAATGGTCTTGCCGTCGTAGTAGGTGATGTCGCCGCCCCGTGCCATCCCGAAGTCGCCCGCGTTCGCCACGTCCAGGCCCACGTACCGGCAGTGGGCGGGCAGCCACCCGCGCCAAGGGGTTTGGCCGGCACCGACGTCGAGCACGGCGCCGGGCGGGAGTTGCTCGAGCGCGGGGCGAAGCCGCTTGACGATCGTTGCCAACTGCAGGTCCACGACGCAGCGCAGCGCGAACCTCCAGGGCGAGGCGCCGGGAGCGGTGACGGGGACGGGCTTGAAGCCTTCGGTTTCGGCGCGGCGCATCGTCGGGGGCTAGTGCGTTGGGCTGTCGGTGAACACGAGGAATCGCATCATCAGGTACGACAGGACCGCGAGGGGAACCGTGACGAGCGCCTGTGCCTGGATCACGCCGAGCCCCTTGCGCGACAGCAGCTCGATGAGGCCCAGGTTGACCAGATAGACGGTGCCATAGCAGAGCGCGAACCAGGGAAAGTTTCGCCGCGAAAGTTGCCGGAATGCGTAACCCCCGATGGTCACGTAGTTGAAGACCAGGCCCGCGACGACGCCGGCCATGAGCGCGCCCCAGACCGGGGCGCGGGCCAGGACAGCCCCGGCATAGACGGCAAACCCGAACGCCGTGTTCGCCGCGCCTGCCACGATGAAGCGTGCTGCCGCATGCCGGCCCAGGAGGCGCCGCAGCCTGTCGATCACGCTTGATCGCCCGCGGTCGCGCCTGGCTTGCGGCCAGCCGCGAACAGGTTGCCGACGTTGGCGGACAGCTTGAGCCGCGCGAATCCCGTCTTCCGCATGACGAAGTCCCCTGCCCGCTTGAGGGCCGCAGGTACGGGCGTCAACCGCAGCCAGTAGCGCAGCGAATATCGGTTGCGAAACGCCTGCACCCGGAACTGGTCGTAGCCGACCGCCTGGAACAGATGGCGCAGGCTGTCCTTGGAAAACAATTGCAGGTGCTCGACGTCGATGATCGGCGAACGTCGACCGAGGAGCCGATTGACTGGCGCATGGTAATCGTGGGTGACGGTCACGAACGCGCCGCCCGGGCGCAGCAGCTCGAACGCCGCAGCTGCCACCGCATTCGGATCGCGGACGTGTTCCATCGTCATGAAGCAGCAGATCAGGTCGAACGATCCGGGCTCGAAGCCGGCCGCATCGAACATGCCGGCCCGGATCCACGCCTGGCGGTGGGCCGGCGCCGCGGCGATGGCGGCCGTGGAAGGTTCGACGCCGACCAATTCGGCGAAACCCTCCCGGTGCAAGTGCTCGAGGAAGATGCCGGTGCCGGTGCCGATTTCCATGGCCCGCTGGCGCGAACGCATGCCGTCCAGCACCGGCCGGATGGCTCGCAGGTAGGCGGCGGCGGCGTCGTTCGCCTCCTCGGAGCTGTCGTAGCTGGCCGTGTGGTAGGCCTGCGCCAGTTCGTCCTCACCCGGCGGCCGGTCCGCGTAGACGAGGTCGCACGTCGGGCATTGCACGAGCCGGTGGCACATGAACTCGGGCACCTTGCGCGAGGCGAAACTGAATTCGGACAGGCGCGAACGGTCCAGGTTTTCTTCCAGGAACAGGCGGGCTTGTGCCGAAGAGGTGTTGCAGACCGGACAGGAGCGCGTGATGGGCTTCTGCATGCTCAGCAGGCCTTGCGGTCCGGCAGTAGGTTTGTGGTCTCTCCATTGCGGATCAGCGCGGCGCGAATTAGGCGGGGGCGACCCTTGACCTCCGCCATGATCTTCGCGATGTATTCGCCGACCAGGCCGACGGCGAACAGGTTCAGCGAGCCGAAGAACAGGATCAAGATCAGCAGGGTCGTCGCCCCACGCGGCGCGATATCGGGGAAGAACAGGCGCAGCAATGCCACCGCGACCGCGGCCACGGCGGAAACGCCCAGGAGCAGCAAGCCCAGGCTGGTCAGCATGGTCAGCGGAGCATTGCTGAAGGAGAAGATGCCCTTCTTGGCCCAGTCGACGTTCTTCAGGAAGCTGTTGGTGGTCACGCCGAACATCCGTTCGGGTCGCACGTAGTCGACGCCAGTCTGGCGGAAGCCGACATACGCCCTCAGCCCGCGCACGAACAGGTCGCGCTCCGGGCAGTTCAACAGCCAAGCCACCACGCGCTGATCGATCAGCGAGAAGTCGCCGGCGTCCAGCGGGACCTGAACATAACTGAAAAGCGCGAACATCCGGTAGAACAGCTTGTACATCAGCCCCCAGTGCCAGGGCATGTCGCGCTTGATCCGGCGCCCATACACGACGTCCCAGCCCTCTTCCCACCTGGCGTAGAACTGCTCGATCAGCTCCGGGGGGTCCTGGAGGTCACCGTCCAGCAGCACCACGGCGTCCTTGGTGGACAGCTCCATGCCGCTGCGAAAAGCCATCTGCGAGCCGAAATTGCGTGAATGCGTGACGCCCAGCACGTGGGGATCGTGCTCGCTGATCTCGCGGATCACCCGCGCGCTGTCGTCGGGGCTGCCGTCGTTCACGAAGATGATTTCGTAGTCGATACGCAGCTTGTTGAAGGTTTCCGTCAGCCGCCTGTGCATCACCGGGATCGCCGGCTCGTCCTTGTAGCAGGCGATGATCGCCGAGACGCTGCGCTTGCGGGCTCCGCTGTTCTTCTTGGAGCGCGAGGCCATCTCGTCATCGGACAGCGTTCCCACCCAGCGCGCCGTGGCACGCAGGCCTTCGAGCAAGCCCACCTCCGCGCGCCAGCCCAGTTGCTCCTGCGCCTTGCGCGGGCACGCATACCATTCGGCCAGGTCCCAGGCACGGCCTTCCATCGTGCCGAAGCGGGGCGATTCGGCGACCTGGAAGTCGTCGCGCACCAGGTTGGCCAGCTCCGCGATGGTGGTCTTTTTGCCCGTGCCGATGTTGAAGTGCTCGCCATAGAAGGCGGGGTTCATCTTGGCCGCCGCCAGGATGAAGGCGGCACAGACGTCGTCGACGTGCACGAAGTCGCGCGATGTGCGCGCGTCCACGAAAGGCGGCAGCGTTGCCTGCAGCGCCTTGCGCAGCACATTCGGGACCAGGCGGGAGGTGTCCTCGAGCGGCCCATAGACCGAGTACAAGCGCAGGTTCACGCAGGGGAAGGCACTGTGCTTGCCGACGAACGATAGGTAATTGGCGACAGCCACCTTCGAAACGGAATAGGCGCTGTTCGGCTCGCACACGCTGTCTTCCAGCGGCGCCGTGCAGTTCCGTCCGTACTCCGACGAACTGCCCGCATGCACGAAGGCCGCAATGCGGCGCGGCGCCAGCTGCTCCACCAGGTTGACCACCGACAGGAAGTTGGTCTGGTAGATCAGGGTGGCGTCGGTCTCAAAGGAATAGGCCCCGAACGCCACGCAGTCGAACACCGTTTCGGGACCCATGCTAGCGACGAGGTTCCTGACCGCCGCCGGATCGTTGAGGTCTGCAATGATCACGCGCTCGTCGCGCGCGCCGGCAAGCCGCCAGGTCTTTTCGCGCAGCACGACCGCGTACACATCGTCGCGCACCGCAGCGATCTTTGCGAACAGGTTGGCGCCGATGAAGCCGGAGCCACCGGTCACCAGGATGGGGCCGCGCAGCGCCTTGATGAAATCGGCCAGCTGCGGCATGTCACGCAAGGTCCAGCGCGGCAAGCATGCTCGCCGGTTCCAGGCCGGACTGCCGCCGCAGGTAGGGCTGCGAGCCGTAGCGCTCGTAGTGGTGGGCCCTCGCATGCAGGTGCGTGAAGCGGTGCGTGGTCACTCCCTGGCCGGCGAGGTGCAGCAGCAGCTGCGATGCGAAGCCGCCCTGCGCCACGTGCTCTTCGGCTATGGCCAGCACGTCGGCGGCCTGGATCTGCGCCAGCAGTTCAGGGGGAATCGGCCTTGCCGCCAGGGGCATTTCGGCAGCAGCCCACAGCCGGGGCCGCCGCGCCCAGGTCAAGTCGAGGCAGGCCTGGATGTAGGTGCCCGCCAGCGGGCCAACGGCGATGAGCACCGGCCCACCGCCGTCAACGAGCTGGCGCCAGGGCGCATAGGCCGGCACGGCATAGCCTCGGGGCGCCTCACCTCTCCCGAGCCGCACGTAGCAGACTCCCGGCGCGGCCCCGGCGCGCTCGATCACGGCGGGGACGTCCTCGTCGAACACGGGCGCGTACACCGCCATGTTGGGCAGGGTGAGCAGCACGCCGTAGTCCTCGATGGCGTGGTGCGTCGGTCCCATCACGCCATAGCCGTATCCACCGCCGTTCCCGATCAGCCTGACCGGCAGGCGATGAAATGCAATGTCGTTGCGGATCTGCTCGAAGGGCCGTGCATACAGGAAGGGCGCAATGCTGTAGGCCCAGATCTCCAGCCCCTGGCGCGCCAGCGCCGCGGCCACCGTGATCATGTTCTGTTCGGCCACTCCAGCGTTGATGAAGCGGTTCCCCATGGCCGCTTGGAGCGGCTCGAGCGCCATGAAGCCGAGGTCACCGGTGAGGAACACCATGCGGGGGTCGGCCGAGCGCGCCACGAGCGCGTCGCAAAGCTGCTTTCTCATGATTCGCCCAGCTCCTGGACGGCGGCTGCGTACTGGCTCTCGGTCAGCGGGAGATAGTGCGATTCCATGCGGTTTGCCAGGGACCTGACTCCCTTGCCCTTGACGGTTTGCAGGAAGACGATGGCCAGCCGGTCCCGTGGCCGCAGCAATTCGCTTCGGATCGCGTCGAGGTCATGACCGTCGATCGCCACCAGGTCGGCGTCGAACCCGCGGACCCTCTCCCAGAGCGGCGACATCGAAGCGACGTCGGCGGTCGCGCCGAAACCCTGCAGCCCGTTGTGGTCCACGAGCACGCACAGGTTCGACAACCTGTGGTGGCACGCGAAGATTAGAGCCTCCCAGGTCGAGCCCTCTTGCCACTCACCATCGGACGTCAGGCAGAACACGCGGTCGGGCGTGTTGCGCAACCTGAACCCGAGGGCGGTGCCCGCCGCAAGCGACAGCCCGTGGCCGAGGCTACCGGTCGCAAATGGGATGTCCGGGATGCCGCTGGCGGGGGGATGCCCGGCGAGCAGGGTCTCATCCTTGTGGAAGCGCTTGAGATCATCGTCCTGCAGGCGTCCCACGCTCCACAAGGCCGTGTACAGTGCACCGGCGGAATGACCTTTGGAGAGCACGAAACTGTCGTCCGGCCGGAGCATCTCGTGGAACACGAGCAGTATCGCGTCCAGCGAGGAAAGGTTGCCCCCAATGTGGCCGACCCCACTTTCGAAATGCATCTGGAGCAGACGGCGGCGCGCCCGAAGTACCTGCTCTCGCGTGAGCGTCGTGCCCAATTTCTTCCCCCTTACGGCTCCGGTCCGCTCCGCCAGAGCTTTATTCCATGCGGTGAAGCCGGTGAGCAGCGGATCCCTGCACTGTGCGGGCCTCCCAACGCTGCCGCAATAGGAAGGATGTCCCGATTCCGAGGCCTTGGCATGGGACCTGCGACCCATCCCCGGGACAAGCTGCGCGTTTTCGGCGACGGAGCTGCGAGTTCCAACCCGACCAGCCCCCCCCTGGCCTGACCCCAGCCACTCCCGCTGGCTTTTCCTGCATCACGGCTCTGGGGGTTCATCCGAGCCCCTCTCCGGCGGGGGGGCCGTCGCAGCCTGCCCTCCTTACGGTCGCGCTTCATACCAAGAGGAGCGAGCCATGTCGGGATCCCAGGGGCGCAAGCCTCCGCATTCGTCCATCGCGCGACGCCGCCTGCTGGCCGCGGCCTGCGCCTTCGCCGCCGTGGGCCCGGCCCGGGCGACCGTGCCCCACACGTCCGTGCGCATCGGCCAGAGCTTGCCGATGACCGGGCCGCTGCGCGTCGTGGTGCAGCCGATCGCTGAAGGGCAGCAGGCCCTGCTGCAATCCGTCAACGCCCAGGGCGGCGTCGACGGGACGCCGATCGAGCTGATCACCCTGGACGACGGCGCCGATCCGGCGCGCACCCTGGAGAACACCCGCGCGCTCCTGGACCAGCACAACGTGGCCGCTCTGTTCGGCTATGCCTTCGTTCCGGGCTTGGTGCGCACCCTGCCGCTGCTCGACGAGCGACGGGTCCCGCTCCTGGGCATCTACAACGGCGCCGATATCGTGCGCAGCGACGCGCGACCCTGGCTGTTCACCACCACCGCCAGCCTGCGCGACGAGATCGGCGCCATGGTGCAGACGCTGGCCACCCTCGACACGCGCAAGCTGGTCGTCGCCTACCAGAACAACGAGCTGGGACGCTTCATGCTGCCGCAGGTGGAGGCCCTCGCCGCGCAGCACCGGGTGACGCTGCTGGCCAAGGTGCCGCTGGAGGCGGACGGCTCCAACGCGAAGGACGCGAGCCTGGCCGTGAGCGCGGCATCACCGCAGGCCGTGCTGCTGCTGGCGGGCGGCGCCGCCGTGCTGGGTTTCATGAAGTCGCTGCCGGCCTCGGCGCGGGTGCCGGTGTATGCACTGTCGCTCGCCGGCACGACGGCGCTCGTGGAGCAGCTGGGGCCGGTCGCCCGCGGCATGGCCTTCACGCAGGTGGTGCCCTACCCGCTGCGGCTCACCACGCCGCTCACGCGCAAGTTCGGCGCGGCCATGACGGAGGCGGGCCTGGCCCCGACCTACGACCGCATGTGGGGTTACCTCAATGCGACCATCCTGGTGGAAGTCCTGCGGCGCAGCGGACCGCGGCCCAGGCCGGCCACCGTGCAGGCGGCGCTGGAACGCGTGACGGAGCTGGACGTGGGCGGCTATCGCCTGGCCTATGGCAGCCAAAAGCACCACGGCTCCAGCTTCGTCGAAATCACCATGGTGGACGGAGCAGGCAGGTTCATTCGGTGAGTTGCAAGCGCGGCCCGAGGGAGACGCGGCGGCTTGCGGATGGCTTCCCGCCATCACCCCGCGCGGTGACGCGCGGGGGCGGACCTAATAGCCTTCGTCCGTCTGCGTGAATCGGTCCTCCTTCGGCAGGATCACGTTCGCGGCGAAGTCTTCCACGGCGCAGAGGAGGAACAGGGCGGGAGCGATCGGGACGTAGATGGCCCAGTACAGGCACCGTCGCATGATCCGGATGCATTGATTCAGCGTCATCTTCCAGGGCGGCATGAAGATGCCGCGGATGCCGGCCGGGTGCACGAAATGAGGAGGCGGCCGCATCGCCGGAATTCTATTTTCGCGGTGGGCAAACGCGCTACGGCATTGCCCTATACCGAACGTTTGCATGCCAACATCCCCCGGCGCCGTGGTGCACGCATCGCCCTTGCCGGTTCCAGGAAGCGCTACCATTCCGCACTGCAACACGGAGCCTGCTTGAACGTCGAGGAGTCGTACAGCGAACTGGGCCTGGACCCGGACTGCAGCGATGCGGAGATCAAGACCGCGTGGCGGCGGCTCGCCGCCCGCTGGCATCCCGACCGCAACGCGAGTCCCCAGGCCCTGCGCAAGATCCAGCGGATCAACCGCGCCGTGGAGGAAATCCGGCGCGCCCGCGCCAGCTTCGCCGACAGCGGCGACGAAGCCGACGTGCCCGATCGCCCCGTTCCCGAGCATGCCGTCGAGCTCGCGCTCGAAGATGCCCTGGCGGGCTGCACGCGCATCCTGCATGGCACCCTGGTGGAGGACTGCGATGCCTGCGCGGGCAGCGGCGTGGAGCTGGAGCCGAGCAACTGCCAGGCCTGCAGCGGCACAGGACGCGTGCGGCAGCATCTCTGGTTCGGCTGGCTGACGCCAACGGCGCGCTGCGAGGCGTGCGACGGCGCGGGCACCGCGCGCCAAGCTTGCGCCGCGTGCAAGGGACTGGGCCACCTGGCCCCGACCAAGTACCGCTGCCGCGTGGACATCCCGGCGGGCAGCCACGAAGGCGACGTCCTGAAGGTGTCGGTGCGGCTGCAAGGCACGGGCGGCGATCGCAGCGAAACACTGCGGGTGCGCCTCGCCCTGCAGCCGCACGAGTTCTTCACGCTCGATGCCGACGGCACCGTCAAATGCCAGCTGCCCGTGGACGGCTTCGCGTGGATGGCCAATCGGTGGATCGACGTGCCCACGCCCGGCGGCCTGCAGCAGATGCGCCTGCGCCGCGGCTTCCTCACCTACCGCATCAAGGGCCAGGGCTGGCCGCTGCCGGCGGGGGACGAACGCGCCGACTGCATCGTGACCGTCGATCCGCGGTTTCCCGAGGAGTTGAGCAGCCAGCAGGCCGCGCTGGTGGACCGGCTGGTCGCCAGCAATGCTGCGGATCCGCAGCTTGCGCAATGGCGGCAGCGCGTCGCGGCCTGGCAGGTCGGGCAGCGGCGCTAGTCGACACGCCCTCGCTGCGCCCTGCGAGCGCAGCGATTTTCTGCGCCTCCCTGTTGCCACCGCGTTCCGGTCGCAAGCCGCTCGATCCCCGCTACGGCCGCGCTGCCGCCCTCCGGCTAGGAGAAAGACAGGAGAGATCTCCCGGTACCGGGACACTTGACTCAGGTTAAAAAGCTTTCTCAGCAGCCTGCAACAATAGCCGAGCACCACGGAAGGATGCGCCCGAATCCAAAGAACACGTTCGCTGCCGGACCAGAGTCACCGAGATGGCTCTCCTGCCGAGGCTGCTGAAGTCGAGCCCGCCAACCGCCTGGGGAAGAAGAAATGAACCGTTCGACGATCCAAGTTCACCTGGTCGCGCCTTCGCTGGTGTGCTGGGGACTGCAACGGCTCATCCAGGCCGCAGGTGCACCCCTGGTCCTCAGCGGCTGGTCCACGACCCTGGAAGAAGCGCTGCCCCAGCTCGAACGCGACATGCCCGACGTCGTCGTGCTGGACTTCGACGACAACTACACGCTGCAGGATGTCGAGAGCCTGTACGAGGGCATGCGCACCAAGATCCTGGTCCTCACCAGCCATTTCGAAGACGGCTTTCCCGCCTCCGTCGTCGAAGCCGGCGCGCGCGGCGTGCTCCAGAAGCGCGAGGCGCCTGCTGCGCTCCTGAAGGCCATCGAGGCCGTGGGCGGCGGCCAGATCTTCGCGTCGCCGCAGACCACGCAGCGCATGTTCGTCTCCGCCGTGCGGGGCCTGCCTCCGCAGCACGATGCAAGGTCCGACCGGGCCGCCACCTTGACGTGGCGCGAGCGCCAGACGGTCGCCGCCGTCACCTCCGACGCCTCCGCTCCCGTCAAGGTCATCGCCAGCCGCCTGTGCGTGAGCGAGCACACCTTGCGCAACCACCTCACGTCCATCTATTCCAAGCTCGGGGTGTCCGGCCGGCTGGGGCTGTATGCCTATGCCAGCGAACATGGACTGGCCGGATCGATGCCGGCAGACAAGAACTCCGGCGCACGGCCTGTCGCCTGAAGGTCCGGGGCAGCGCCGCGTCGCGTTCCGCGAAAACAAGCCAGGACTGAACGACGGCCTGGACTCGGCGCATGCCCATCGCTGCACTGCAGCGACCGCCGCACGCGCAATGATCTCCACATGACGCACGCCGTGCGCGGTTGCCGCACGAGATGCTTCGATCTCGTTGCCGCTGAGGCCCGCGTGCTTGCGCTGTTCAACGACGCCCGCGCCCAGGCAGAGATCGGGAAGACAACGGGAGCAATCGACCACCGAGTCGGGACACATCGCTCAGGAAATCCCGTGGCACAGCCCGTACATTGCTGTACGACTTTTCAATGCGAGCCAGCATGCACACTCTTTCGTCCGCCGCCGCCGCATGGATGGTGCTCGCCTCGACTCCGCGCACGGCAGCCCTGCTGCTGCTGCTCGCTGTCGCAGCCATGCTCGATGGCCGCGCCTACCGCATTCCCAACGTGCTGACCTATGGAGGCATGGTGCTGGGATTCGCGTTCAGCATGCCGGACGCTGCATCCGTCCCGAACCCGAACCCGCTCTCCAGCATCGGCGGCCTGCTGCTCGCTGCAGCCAGCGTGTTTCCCCTGTACGGCCTCAGGGTGCTGGCCGCCGCAGACGTGAAGCTGCTGGCAGCGGTCGGCGCCTTCGTGGGGCACGACGAAATCCTGCAGGTGCTCCTTTGCGTGCTTAGCGCCGCCGGCCTGGTCTCCCTGGTGACCGCGCTGTCGCGACGCGCCCTGCCCCTCATGCTGTCCAACATCGTGTTGGTCGCGCGAGCCGCGACCCTCAGCATATTCTCCCGCCAGCGCGGCGGCGAACCACGCACGGTGCCGTCCGACCGGCCGCCGTATGCGCTGTGCACCTTCGTGGGCACCACCGTCTTCCTGGCCGGCGCGCTCATGGGCGTCTGGTAGGTTTGACACCGCTCCGGCGCATGCCGGAACCTGCACCGGCTTCCCGGCATCCTGGACAAACCTCCCGGTCAAAATTGATTCATTCCTCCGGTGGTGTCGCGCGGCGGCGCGGCGCACCATCCGGCATGGCCTCCAAGTCCACCGATCCGCAGTCCATCCGGCTTCCCGTGCGGTTCGATGACGGCACCGAAGCCATCGTGCGGACGCTCGATGCTTCGGGCATGTGCGTCGACACGAGTTCCTCGGTCGCGCTCGGCGACTCGCTCACCTTCGAACTGCGTCCCCCCGGCTCCGTGCTCGCGTTCGTGGCCACGGGAACGGTGGTCACCGTGGAAACGCAGGAGCAAGGCATGCGCGCGACCATCCGCTTCACCGACCTGCAGCTGCGCGACGCGGACTGACCGGCGTCACCCGTCACCGCGGGTTGCAGCACCCGGGTGTTCATTCCACTCCTCATCCCAATGGCCGATGCAGGTCCCGCCTGCGGCTCCATCGCAGGCGGAAAGGAGCCAATGTCCCGCGCAAACCGGGACATTTGGAGCAGCAAATCGGGAGGCGTCGCTCACGCGAGTCCGCCGCGTGACTCCTATATTCCTTCCATCAATTGAACGATGCACGCAATGAACGAACTGCGCTCACTCGCCGAACTGCTCTGGATGCTGCTCACCGATCCACGCACTGGCATCCTGCTGCTGCTACTCGGTACGGCCGCCTGGACGGACGTGCGCTCGTACCGCATCCCCAACTGGCTCACCGGCTTCGGCCTGCTCGCGGGCTTGCTGCTGTCGGTGTGGAACGTGCCGCACCCCGTGCAGGCCCTGATGCTCGCTTTCGGCGGGGTCGCCCTGGGCCTGTTTGCGCTGCTTCCGCTCTACCTGGTTCGCGTGCTGGGCGCCGGCGACGTGAAGCTCATGGCGATGGTCGGAGCGTTCCTTGGGCTTCCGGGCACGCTGCACGCGCTGGCGCTGGTGTTGATCACCGGCGGGCTCGTCGCCATTGCGTATGCCCTGTCCCGCCGGATCGGCCGGCAGGTGCTTGCGAACCTCAAGCAGATCACCACGTCGGTCGCCCTTGCCGCGATGACCGGCGTGCAGGCGAACGGCCTGGCGGGCTTCCAGTCGGCGGGGCGCGTTCCCTACGGCGTGAGCATCTGCCTCGGAACCGTCGCGTACGTGGTGGGGCGGCAACTCGGCATGGCATGACTTTTCGTTTTTCCACAGGAGAGCTTCGATGAAGAACCTCAAGGCAATCGCACTCATGGTGCTGGCAGTCCTCGCCGGCCTAGGCGCAGCCGTCTTTGCGGCCAGCTGGGTGGCCGAGCGGGGCAACATCGCGTCGTCCAAGGTCGTCGTCGCGGCCATGGACATCGAACTGGGCAGCAAGGTCAATCCCCAGATGCTCACCAGCGTCGACTGGCCCACGGGCTCGGTCCCGCAGGGCGCCTTCACCGACATGAAGCAGCTGCAGGACCGCGTGGTGCGCACCAGCGTCGGGCGCGGCGAAGCCCTGCTGGAACGCAAGTTGATGCCGGTCGGCGCGCAGGGCGGCCTCTCGGCCGTCATCGCCGAGGGCAAGCGCGCGATGACCGTTCGCGTCAACGACGTGATCGGGGTCGCGGGCTTCGCGCTGCCCGGCAACTACGTCGACGTGATGGTGAACGCGCAGCAGGAGCGGGCCAAGGGAGAGGCCGCCATCCCCGTCAGCCTGACGGTGCTGGAGAACGTTCTGGTGCTCGCCATCGCGCAAGAAGCCAGCCGTGACGACACCAAGCCCAAGGTCGTGAGCGCGGTCACGCTGGAGCTGTCCCTCGCGGACGCCGAGAAGCTGGACCTGGCCCGCAGCGTCGGCACGCTGTCGCTGGTCCTGCGTAACCAGCTGGACAAGACGAAGCTGGCGACCACCGGCATCTCCAAGCAGGAACTCTTCAAGTTCAAGGAGACCGCGCCCGTTGTCGTCGAGGCGCCGGCACCCAAGCCGGTGCAGACCGTCGCGCTCCGCCGCCCGGCGCCGACCCGGATCCAGGTCGCGGACCACCAGCCGGTGTCGCAGCCCCTTTGCGTGGAGGTGATCCGCAACGGCACCCGCGCCATGAATTGCTTCTGATCCACAGAGGAGGACCACCATCGTGACTGGCAATAACAAGAAACTCCTGGCCGGACTCGCGGGGGCCTTGCTTGCGGGGACTTCCCCCGCGCAGCAATCCGCCCCCCCCACGCAGCCTGCTCCGCGGGCAGCGGCACGCGCTCCCGCGACGCCGCCTCTCCGGCCATGCCAGTCGGTCACGACGGATGAGACGACCTACCTCACGCTCGGCAAGTCGCGCGTTGTCACCCTGCCCTTTCCCGTGTCCCGCCTGGTGGTCGGCGGCGGGCAGGGCGGCGCGCGGGTTGGCCAGCCGGCCCCCGCACCAGCCAACGCGCCTCCTGGTGCGCCTGCCGTCGTCGCGCCGACGCCGACATCGGATTTCGTCGCCGAGACCGAGATCACGCTGATCAGCCCGACGGAGCTCTACTTCCTGGGTCGCAAACCCGGCTCCATGAACCTGATCCTGCAGGGGGCCGACGGCCGCTGCCTGGTCAAGGACATCATCGTGACGGTGGACCCCGCGGCGCTGCAGTCCACTCTCTCCCGGATCTTTCCCGGCGAGCGCGAGGTCACCGTCCTCGCCTCCCAGGACACCATCGTGCTCCAGGGAACAGCGACGGACAACCTCCGCCTGGACCAGATCCTGACGTTGGCCTACGCCTACGCCGGCGACAACAAGCGGGTGGTCAACCTCATGGCAGTCGGGGCGCCCCAGCAGGTGATGCTGGAGGTGACGATCGCCGAGGTCGGCAAGTCCGTGCTGGACAACCTCGACATCGATTTCACGCGCATGCTCACCACGGCCGACGGCAGCGTGTCGCGGATCTTCTCGGGGATTTTTGGTGGCGGCGCCGCGACCCTGGGCCGGTTCAGCCCGAATCTCGCGGGCGGCGCCATCTCGAACAACGCCACGGGTCTGACCACCGGCGCCACGGCGGCGGCGACCTCGCAGCTGAGCTCGCTGTCGCGCGGCTCCACCCTGCTCGGGGTGGACGCCAAGAAGCGCGACGGCCTGGTTCGTGTGCTGGCGGAGCCGAACATCATGGCCATCAGCGGCCAGTCGGCCAGCTTCCTCTCGGGCGGCAAGATCTTCATCCCGGTCTCGCAGAACCAGAACGGCGGGACGGGCACGACCATCACGCTGGAAGAAAAGGAGTTCGGCGTCGGCCTGAAGTTCACGCCCACGGTGCTGGACGGCTCGCGCATCAACCTGAAGTTCGTCTCCGAAGCCTCCGAACTGCAGCAGACGGGCTCTCCCTTCACCTCCGTCAACGGCGTCACGGCCATCCTGCCTTCCATGACGACCCGGCGCGTGGACACCACCGTGCAGCTGCGCGACGGACAGAGCTTCATGGTGGCCGGCCTGATCAAGAACAACCTCACCTCCTCGCTGGACAAGTTCCCCGGCCTGGGGGAGGTCCCGGTCATGGGCGCGCTGTTCCGGTCCACCGAATTCCAGAACGACCAGAGCGAGCTGATGTTCATCGTCACGCCCCGGCTGGTGAAGCCCATGAACGGGCCGACGACGCTGCCCACGCAGAACCACGTCGCCCCGACCCGCACCGGCGTGATGTGGGAAGGCCGAGGCGAGGGAGTCCCTCCGCCTGCCCCGCCTGCTGAACCGGCTGCGCCTGCGGCACCTGCTGCACCCGCCGGCACCACCCGTTGAACGCCCCAGGAGAACACGAATGAAGCGATGCATTGCACTGTCGGCCGTCCTCCTCGCGGCGTGCTCGACCACCACGACACCCGACTACGACCTGCGGTTCGGGGATGCAGTGCGCCAGGCGCGCATGCGCCAGACGCTCAACCCCACCGCGAGTGCCAACCCGGACCCGGTCATGGGCCTCGACGGCAAGGCTGCCCAGGAAGGCATCCGCCTGTACCACGACTCCTTCAAGGTGCCGCCGCCCGTCGTGAACGTCATCAACATCGGCGGCTCAGTGGGCGGCACCCGCTAGCCGGAAAGGAGACCCGTTATCGACAGAACCCGACCCGTTTCTCTTTCCAAACTTTCGCCTCTTTTTCTCAACCGATCCTCAAAGGAATCAAAAATGGACAAATTCATCAACACGCTGCGCTCCTTCATCCGTGACGAAGAAGGCGCCCAGGTCATCGAGTACGCGCTGATCATCGCCGTGATCTCGATCATCCTGGTCATCGGCCTGCGCGGCCTGAACGGCAACTTCAGCACGTTCATTCAGCGCGTGGCCACCTGCCTGACGACGAGCACCTGCACCTGACGCGAGGCTTTTCCAGCAAAGCGTCATGGACAGTCTGCTGAACTCCTGCCACACGTTCCTGCACGACGAGGACGGTGCCGAGATCATCGAGTACGCGCTGATCGTCGCCATCATCACCCTGATGATGGTGATCAGCCTGCGCGACCTCGACGGCAACTTCGGCACCTTCATCCAGCGTGTCGTGAATTGCGTGACCACGAGCAGCTGCACGTGACCATGACGGGCCCGGGCGACCGTCCGGGTCCGTCACGGTCCTCCAGCAGGAAAGGAACCAGCATGAAGAACTCCCCACATCCTCATCGCCGCCAGCGGGGCGCCGTGGTCGTGACGGTGGCCTTGCTGATGCTGTTCCTCCTGGGATTCATCGGGTTCGCGCTCGATTTCGCGCGGACCTTCGTGGTCAAGACGGAACTACAGACGGCCATGGACAGCTGCGCCCTGTCAGCGGCGCAGGAACTCGACGGCGCCGCCGACGCCATCACGCGCGCCGTCAGCGCGGGCCTGACGGCCGGCAACGGGAACGGCGTCAACTTCCAGTCCATGACCTGGGCCGGCAAGGGCCAGGTGACGACGGGCGACATCATTTTCCGGGACGGCACCTACACCGTCACCACCAATCCGGTCACCGCCAAGTACGCGCAGTGCGCGCATACCCATCCCAGCATGGAACTGTGGCTGATCAAGGCCATGAACGCGTTCATGGGCGGCATCCCGACCACCCAGGACGTCGGTGCGCTGGCGGTCGCCAAGCGCGGCAGCGCGCAGACGACCTGCCCCGTTCCGCTGGCACTCAAGCCCAAGGCGGGCGGCGTCGCCCCCGACTACGGCTTCGTGGTGGGCGAATGGGTCACCCTGATCATGTCGCCGGGGGGCGGGACCGCCGGCCAGATCGGCTGGGCCAACCTGGACGGCTCCACCAATGCAGCCGAGACGGTGGCCGAGATGAACGGCTACTGCGGAACCAAGGTGGGCGACACCCTGGGGACGCCCGGCGTGCAGGCCACCGTCGCCGACAACTGGAACTACCGCTTCGGCATCTACAAGAATGCGGCCGATCCGAGCAACACCATCATGCGGCCGGACTTCAGCGGCTATGCCTACACCAGTGCGAACTGGCCCGGGGTGGCCGGAGCGCCACCGGCCAACGCCTACGACGGCACGACGCCGGCGGGCGCCCATGCCACCGCGGCGAACTTCAAGACCAAGCGCGGCACCTTCGCCTCCTGCGCCGACACGGGGACGGCGGTTCGCGGCTCCTCTCCGAACTGCGAGGGCATCACGGGCCTGGACCTCAACAGCTTCCAGAAGCTGGCCAACCCCGGCATGACCACGGGAGGGCACCGCCAGTACGGCATGAGCCGCAGGATCGTCATCGTTCCCGTCGTCAACGGCGCGATGGGCGTGATCGACTACGCCTGCATGTTCATGCTGCAGCCCCTGAGCATCCCGCTGGTGGAAGTGCAGCTCGAATACCGCGGCAACGCCGGGGCGGCCGGGAGCCCCTGCACGACGGCCGGCCTTCCCGGCGGCGTCGCGGGTCCCCTGGTCCCGGTCCTGGTGCGATGAGGACAACCACCATGAACAAGCGCAAATTCCAGCGAGGCGTTGCGATCGTCGAGTTCGCCCTGTTGCTGCCCATGCTCCTCCTGCTGCTGTTCATCGCGGTCGAACTCGGGCGCGCCCTCATGGAATACAACACGGTCGCCAAGTCCGTGCGGGACGCCAGCCGCTACCTGTCGATCCAGCTGCCAGGCACTAAGTTCACCGAAGCCAGGAACCTGGTGGTGTACGGGAATATCGCCGGCTCGGGTTCGCCCCTGCTCGCGGGCCTGAACACCGGGCTGGTGCCGGACCCCACGTGGCAAGCGGCCGGCACCGATCCAATCATCACGACCGTGACTGTGCAGGTCTCCGGCTACACCTTCACGCCGCAGATGGCCAGCGTGTTCGGCATGTCCCTGGGCCCCTACACCTTCGCGCCGATCCGGGCCACGATGAGGAGCCACCTATGAGAACGCTGCAGCGCGGCGCCACGGCCGTCGAATTCGCACTCGTGCTCCTCCTGTTCCTGATGGTGACGCTGGGTGTGGTGGACTTCAGCCGCATGCTGTTCGCCTGGAACAGCGCGACCGAAGCGACGCGCGCGGGCGCGCGGTACGCCGTGGTGTGCGACGACACGACCAACCTCGCCGCCGTGCGCGCGCGCATGCAGCAGATGGTCCCGCAGATCACCAGCGTGGCGCTCGCATGGAACCCGGCGGGGTGCACCTCGGCCACCTGCGAAGGCGTCACGGTGACGATCACAGGCCTAAATTTTCGCTGGATCTCCCCCGTGCCGGGCTTTGTGTCTCGCAACATTCCGATGCCCACATTTTCCACCTACCTGACGCGCGAAGTGATGCGCCAGGACCCCAACAGCGCAACCATCTGTTCGTGAATCACCGGGAGCCCTCATGAAAATCGTCATCGTGTCGCCGAGCAAGAAGCATCTCGAGGAGATCGGTGCTGCTCTGCGGGAGTGGGGTCACGAGGCCGTCTGCGTCGAAGGCGGCAAGACGCACCTGCGCGGGGTCGCCGAGCGCGAGCATCCGGACCTGCTGCTGACCGACGGCATGTGCTGCGACGTGGCGGACCTGCACCAGGTCGAGTACATCACCACCCACTACCCGCGCACGGCCGTGGTTCTGATGTGCTCGTCGCAGTCGCCCGACTACCTGCTCAACGCGATGCGCGCCGGCGTGCGCGAAGTGCTGCCCTCGCCGGTGGGGCTGGACGCGCTCAAGGCAGCGGTGCAGCGCGTCGTGGCCAAGCTCGCCGCGGGCGCGGGTCCCCGTTCGGCCCAGGTCCTGGCCTTCCTTCCCTGCAAGGGCGGCAGCGGCGCGACCTTCCTGGCCGCCAACGTGGGCTGGGTGCTGTCCCAGACCGCCAATGTCTTGCTGATCGACCTGAACCTGCAATTCGGCGACGCGCTCTCGTTCGTGCATGACGGCCGGCCGGCTTCGACCATCGCCGACCTGTCCGGCAACATGGACCGGCTCGATCCTTCGCTGCTGGCCGCCAGCGCGGTGAAGGTGCTGCCCCGCTTCAGCGTCCTGGCCGCTCCCGACGATCCCGGCCAGGCCCTGGAGGTGCATCCGCAGCACTTGGACGCGATCCTCTCGACCGCTGCCACGCAGTACGACTACATCGTCCTGGACCTGGGTCGCTCGCTCGATACCCTGACCATCAAGGCGCTGGACCGGGCGACCCGCATCTACCCGGTGCTGCAGCCGATGCTGCCGGCCATCCGGCATGCATCGAAGCTGCAGCAGGTCTTCGGCTCGCTCGGCTATCCCGCCGAGAAGATGCAGTGGATCGTCAACCGCTTCGACCGCAGCTCAGAGATCGACCTGGAGCACATCCACCGGTCCCTGCGCACGAAGGACATCGTGACCCTGCCGGATGCCTACAAGGACGTCAACACGTCGATCAACCACGGCGAACCCCTGGTGGCCTCGGCCCGGAACACGCCGCTCGCGCGGCAGATCACGGAGTTCGCCACCGCCATCCAGCCGCGCCGCGAGGACGAGCGGGGCATCTTCGGCCGCCTGTTCAGGAGAACGTGACATGACGACACCCACTGCATTGGCACAGACGAAGGAGCCGAGCGGACTGTCGCTGCGCGAGCGGCTGAACACACTTACCGTGGAAATGGCAACGCGTGCCCCGGCGCAGCCGGTGACCGTCGATGGGTATCAGGCGCTCAAGACCCAGATCCACCTGAAGCTGCTGGACCGGCTGGACCTCTCCGTCCTGGAGACCTTGTCGCCCGAGAAGCTGCGCCACGAGATCGCGGTGCTGGTCGAGCGCCTGCTGCAGGAGGACCAGGCGGCCATCAACGAGGCCGAACGGAGCACCCTGATCCGCGACATCCAGCACGAGATGCTCGGCTTCGGGCCGCTCGAATTGCTGATGGCCGATCCGCTGGTCTCCGACATCCTGGTGAACTCGTGGCGCCAGATCTACGTGGAGCGGCGGGGCAAGCTCGAACTGAGCAACGTCACCTTCACCGACGAGAAGCACCTGCTGCGGATCATCGACAAGATCGTGTCGCTGGTCGGGCGCCGCATCGACGAATCCAGCCCGATGGTGGACGCCCGCCTGCCGGACGGGTCGCGGGTGAACGCGGTGATCCCGCCGGTGGCCATCGACGGACCGATGATGTCCATTCGCCGCTTCGCGCACGTTCCCCTGAAGATGGAGAACCTGGTCGAGCAGCTGAAGACCCTGACCCCGGAGATGGCGCAGCTGCTGAACGGGCTGGTGCGCGCCAAGGTGAACATGCTGATCTCCGGCGGCACCGGCGCCGGCAAGACCACGCTGCTCAACATTCTGTCCGGCTACATCCCGGAGGCGGAACGCGTGGTCACCATCGAGGACGCGGCGGAACTGCAGATGCAGCAGCCCCACGTGGTGCGGATGGAAACCCGGCCGCCGAACATCGAGGGCAGCGGCGAGGTCACCCAGCGGTCGCTGGTGCGCAACGCGCTACGCATGCGTCCCGACCGCATCGTGATCGGCGAGGTGCGGGGCGCCGAGGCCTTCGACATGCTGCAGGCCATGAACACGGGCCACGAAGGCTCGCTGACCACGATCCACGCGAACACCCCCCGCGATGCCATGGCCCGCCTGGAAAACATGATCGGCATGGCCAACCTGAACCTGCCGCACAAGGCGTCGCGCCAGCAGATCGCCTCGGCCATCACGGTGGTGGTGCAGGTGTTGCGGATGATCGACGGCAAGCGCAAGGTGACCAGCATCCAGGAGATCACGGGCATGGAGGGCGACGTCATCACCATGCAGGAGATCTTTTCCTTCCGCCAGACCGGGATCGAGGAAGACGGCACCGTCCAGGGCTACTTCCAGGCTTCGGGCGTGCGGCCCAAGTTCGCGGATCGGCTGCGCAGCTTCGGCATCGTGCTGCCCGACGCCATGTTCAACCCCGACCGCCGCTACCAGTAAGGAGCCGTCATGCCGTTCGCCGCAAACAATTTCGTGATCATGGCGGTCCTCACCTTCGTGGCCTTCATGCTGCTGGCGGAAGGTCTGTACCTCCTTTGGCGATCCAACAGGAGCCCGGAGGTCAAGAAGATCCAGTCGCGCCTGCAGTCGCTCGCGGCCGTGCACGACCACTCCCAGAGCACCAGGGTCCTGAAGGAAAGGCTGCTGTCCGAGGTCACGCCGCTGGAGCGGATGGCGCTGCGCCTGCCGCACGCGCGCGTGCTGGAAGCCATGCTGATGCAATCCGGGTTGCGCTGGACCGCCGGCAAGCTTCTGGCTTGGATGGCAGGTGCCGGCGTCGCCGGGTTCCTGACCGCGGAGTCGCTGCACCAGCCCTGGCTGGTGAGCCTGGGCGCCACGCTGGCGGCCGGCGCCCTGCCGTTGCTGTACGTCAACCACAAGCGCGTGCGGCGGCTGCAGAAGATCGAGCAGCAGCTGCCCGATGCCCTGGACCTGCTGGTGCGGGGCCTGCGCGCGGGACACGCCTTTTCCTCCACGCTCAAGATGGCGGGCGAGGAATTGCCCGAACCAGTCCGCAACGAATTTCGAACCACCCACGACGAGATCAATTTCGGCGTGTCGATGCAGCAGGCGCTCGGCAACCTGAGCGAGCGCGTTCCGATCACGGACCTGCGCTACTTCGTGGTGGCGGTGCTGATCCAGCGCGAGTCGGGCGGCAACCTCACCGAGATCCTGGGCAACCTCAGCCGGCTGATCCGCGAACGGCTCAAGCTGCTGGCGCGCGTGCGCGTGCTGTCCTCCGAGGGGCGCCTGTCCGCGTGGATCCTCGGGATCATGCCCTTCGCGCTCGCCGGGCTGATGCAGCTGACGAACCCGGAGTTCATCGGCACGCTGTGGACCGATCCCATCGGCATCTCGATCGTGAAGTACATGCTGGTCCTGATGGCGATCGGCATCGTGATCATGCGCAAGATCATCCGCATCCGGGTCTGAAGGAGAGCGAACATGCTGATTCCCGTCCTCACCTTCTTCGCCGTCACCCTGATGGTCGCCGGCCTCCTGATCTGGTTCATGCCCACGCGGGCGGAACAGCGGCTCGAGGCCGCGACGGGGACCGCTCCCCGTGGCGACTGGACCGAGTCCGTCGTCAAGTTGGCCGGCCCGCTGGCCAACCTCTCTACGCCCAAGGAAGGCTGGGAGGACTCGCCGCTGCGGATCCGCTTCCTGAACGCGGGACTGCGGGGCCCCGAAATGCGCCTGTATTACTTCGCGGCCAAGACGATCCTGCCCCTGTTGCTGGCCGCCCTCGCCTTCACCCTGTCGCAGGCGGCGGGCAGCAGCGATCAACTGACCCTGCTGTTCACCGTGCTGATGTCGGCGCTGATCGGCTGCTACCTGCCGAACGCGCTGCTGTCGTTCCGGGTGCGGCACCGCCAGCGCGAAATCTTCGAGAACTTCCCGGACGCCGCCGACCTGATGCTGGTCTGCGTCGAGGCGGGACTGGGACTGGACGCGGGCCTGACGCGCGTGGCCGACGAGATCAAGCGCAAGAGCGTCGCGCTGGCCGAGGAACTGCACCTCACCAACCTGGAAATGCGCGCGGGCGCCAGCCGGGAGGCCGCCCTTCGCAACCTCGCCCTGCGCACCGGCGTGGAAGAAACCGGCACCTTCGCGACCATGCTGACCCAGGCCGACCGCTTCGGCACCAGCATCGGCGAATCGCTGCGCGTCTTTTCGGACGACCTGCGCCACAAGCGGCAGATGCGGGCCGAGGAACGCGCGGCGAAGATCCCGACCAAGCTGCTGATCCCCCTGGTGGGCTGCATCTTCCCGTCGATCATCATGGTGATCCTCGGGCCGGCGGTGATCCTGATCATCCGCACGGTCCTGCCGATGCTGTCCGGGGGGCTTTGAGGCAATGGCAGGCGTGCACTCCGTGGAACTTCCGGCGTACGCGCCGGCCAGGTCGGCGTTGCGCTCGCGGTGGCGACTGTCCTGGCCGCTGCTGGCTGGCGCCCTGGTGTACCTGTACTGCCTGGCGGACGCGAAGGGCCTTCTCCTGGACGGCGACACCCTGTGGCATCTCGCCGCGGGCGAATGGATCCTGCGGCACGGCGCCGTCCCGGTCGCAGATCCGTTCTCGCACACCATGCGAGGAGCGCCCTGGACGGCGCAGGAGTGGCTTTCCGAAGTGGTCTTCGCCGCTGCCTACCGCAGCGGCGGATTTGCCGCCGTGGTGGCCCTGGCCGCCGCGGCGTTCGCGCTCACGGCCGCCCTGCTGACGCGTTTCCTGCTCCGCTGGTTCGAGCCGGCGTATGTGCTGCTGTTCGTCGTGGTGGCCGTCAAGATGGCCGCGGTCCACCTGCTTGCGAGGCCGCACCTGCTGGTCATGCCCTTGCTGCTGCTGTGGGCCATCGAACTGGTGGAAGCGCGGTGCGGCTCCAGGGCGCCGCGGCTGCTGCTGCTGCCGCTGCTGGCCGTGTGGGCCAACCTGCACGGCAGCTTCACCTTCGCCCTCGCGCTCGCCGGCTTCCTTGCGCTGGAGGCGGTGGTCGAGGCGCCCGCCGCGCAGCGGCGCGCCGTGGCCCGGACCTGGGGGCGCTTCTTGTTGCTGGCTTGCGTCGCCGCCCTGCTGACGCCGAATGGCTGGAAGGGTGTGTCCTTCACCTGGAAGGTCCTGGTCGAAAGCGGCCCGGTGCTCGACCTCGTCGAGGAGTGGCGCTCCCCCGACTTCCACCAGGCCCAGCCGCTCGAAGTCTGGCTGCTCGGGCTGTTCGGCCTGGCCGTGGTGCAGGGGATCCGCCTGCCGCTGATGCGGGCCGTCCTGTTGCTGATCCTCATTCACCTGTCCCTCAAGCACCTGCGGCACGTCGCGCTGCTGGGCTTGCTCAGCCCGGTCCTGCTGGCGCCGGCACTGGCGCACCACTGGAACAGCAGGCGCAGCACCAAGCCGCAGCTGAATGCGGCCGACCGGGCGCTGCGGCTGCTCTGCCCGCCTGCCGGTTCCGCAGCCGTCGCAACCGCGCTCGCCGCGCTGATGGTGGCGACGGTGATGGCCCAAAGGCTGCGACCAATCGAACCGGCCCTGCCTGCCGCCGCCGCCGTCCTCGCCGCGAAGGGTGCGGGCGCCTCGGGCCCCGTCCTCAACACTTATGACTGGGGCGGCTACCTGATTTTCAGCGGCATCCCTCCGTTCATCGATGGACGCGCCGACGTTTACGGCAATGCGCTGCTGAAGGACTACCTCGACGCCATCGCCCCCCAGTCGGCGGCCGACATGCACCGGCTGCTGGACAAGTACGGCATCGAGTGGACGCTGCTGGAGCCGCGCACGGCGGCCATCGCGGCGCTGGATCTCTCGCCCGGGTGGAAGCGGGTCCACACCGATGCACAGGCCGTCGTTCACGTCAGGACCCGCCCGCGCGCGGAGGCGGCTGTCCCCAATCACCCATAGGAGTGTCCATGTTCGAGCCGTCCAACTCTTCGACATTTCCTGCAGCTCTGGCCCATAGTGCTGCGGGTGCCGGCTCGGCGCGCAGTCCGTGGCAGTTGTCCCTGCCGCTGGGATGCGGCGCGGCCGTGTACGCCTACACGCTGGCCCGTGGCCGCGACGTACTGGCGGACGGGGACACGCTGACGCACGTCGCCGCGGGACGCTGGATGCTGGAAAACGGCACCATCCCGACCCAGGATCCGTTCCTCCATCCTTTCCCCGGCTCACCGTGGATCCCCCACGAGTGGCTGGGGCAGGTCGCGCTGGCCGTCGCCCACGACGCCGGTGGCTTCGGTGCATTGATGGCGCTCACGGGGCTCGCCTTTGCGCTGACCATGGGGCTGCTGGCGCGTGTCCTGCTCCGCTGGCTCGAGCCGATCTACGTGCTGCTTTTCGTCACGTTCAGCGCCCTCATGACCGCAGGACATCTTCTGGCGCGGCCGCACATGCTGGCCATGCCCCTGGTGCTGTGGTGGACGTGGGAGCTGGTGCGGGCACGTGCGGACGGAGGCAGCCCACGCCTGGTGGCACTCCCCGTCATGGTCCTCTGGGCGAACCTGCACGGCAGCGTCACCCTGGGACTGTTTCTGGCGGGCGCCTTCGCCGCCGAGGCGGTGCTCCATGCACCGGCGGGCGCCAGGCGTTCGACGGCCGTTCGCTGGGGCCGCTTCGTGGCCCTCGCGGGGGTGGCCTCGCTGCTCACGCCGAACGGCGTGGAAGGTCCGCTGTCCACCTGGTACCTGCTGGCCAACATGAGCTATACGCTGGATCGCGTGGGCGAATGGCGCTCGCCCGATTTCCACCAGCCGCAACTGCTCGAAGTCTGGCTGCTCGGCGCGCTGGGATTCGCAATGATGCAGGGCATCCGCTTCCCGCCGGTGCGGGTGGCGCTGGTGCTGCTGCTGGTGCATTTCTCCCTGAAGTACATCCGCAACGTGGAGCTTCTGGGATTGCTTGGCCCCGTGATCCTGGCGCCCGCGCTCGCGCGGCATCGCCAGCACACTCGGATGGAAGGCGCGCAGCTCGCACCCGCCGACCGCATCCTGGGCCGGCTGGCGGCTCCGGCCGGCAGGGCTGCCGCCACTGTGACCATCCTCGCCCTGCTGATCGCGACCGCGGTGGTCGATCGCGTGCGCCCGCTTGAGCCCCCCGGCCCGGTGGAAGCCCTTCGTGCCGCGAAGGCGGCGCAGTTGTCTGGTCCCGTCCTCAATTCCTACGCCTGGGGCGGCTATCTCACGTATGTCGGTATCGCCCCCTTCATCGACGGGCGTGCCGACATCTACGGAGACGCGCACGTGCGCGAGTACGTGACGGTCATCGAGCCGCCCTCTGCCGAGGCGATGCACAAGGTGCTGGACAAGCACCGCATTGCCTGGACGGTTCTGGAGCCCCGCCACGTCGGGGGGATTGCGCTGCTGGACCTCTCTCCCGGCTGGCGACGGGTCTACGCCGACCAGACCGCTGTCGTCCATGCCCGCATCCAGCCCCTTGTTCCGGCGACCAAGCCCTGACTTGAAGGAGCCCGCCATGAAGTTGGGCTGACAGTCAGGCCACGGCACGCCATGTATTGAACACCAGCCCCAGTTGCGAGGCGCCAGGCCATCGCGACCGGCTACTCGGGCTCCTCGCAAATCGCTTTCCGCGGCGCCCGCGTCAGCTGCGTGGCGCGCGCCAAATCCGCTGCGTCCGCACGCGCACCCTAGCGCTGCTGCGCCGCCTTGTTCTTTTCCGCCGCTGCGTTCACCTGCTCCTGCTTGTCGCGCACGCCCGCCGGCCAGCGCGACTTGATCCAGGAGAGCACGGCGATGATCTCCGCATCCGTCAGCACGCCTTCGTACACCGGCATCGCCGACTGGTAGTCCTTGAGGTTGGCGGCCTTGGCCACCCCGAACTTCGTGATGTTGAAGAGCACCTCGTCGGGGTGGTGCCAGGTGTGGCCGCTCGCATCATGCGGCGGCGCCGGCAGCCGTCCGCCGGCGTCGCGTTCGCGCCAGTTCGGCTGGCCCTGGAGCTGGGCGCCATGGCAGCTCGCGCAGTGTTTGACGTACACGGCCTGGCCCTTGGCGAGCAGTTGCGCGTTGCCGGAGTCCAGCCGGACCGTGGCGGGACTGGCGCCGCCGCGATCGCACGCGGCCAGCAGTGCGGCCACGCCCAGCACCCCGAGGACGCCCAGGACCCGACATTTGTTCATGATCGAATCATCGCTCGCTGTTTGTCATGGTACGGACACGATCGCGTGGCAGGCAGTGCCTGCCGAATGCTCACCGTAACGCAAGCAAGCAGTGACGCGGACTTGGCGACTTGGTCACCTCGTTTTCCACAGGCTTCTCCACCGGTTCTGTGGGAATCATCCTACGATGTACGACACGCATCGCATGTCCGTCGCACCCCTTCGCATTGTTCACCAGGACGAGCACCTGGTCGGCATCGACAAGCCGGCCGGCCTGCTCGTCCATCCCAGCGCGCTGGACGCCCACGAGGAGCGCACCGCCCTGAAGCTGCTGCGCGACCAGCTCGGCGCCCGGGTCTGGCCGCTGCACCGCCTGGACAAGGGCACCAGCGGCGTGCTGCTGTTCGCGAAGGATGCAGGGGCCGCACGCGAGTGGGGACTCGCCTTCGAACAGGGGCGCGTCGACAAGCGCTACCTGGCCCTGGTGCGCGGCTGGCCGCCGGAACACGGCGAGATCACGCAGCCGCTGGCGCGCGATCCCGAGCTGCCGTCGGCCGGCCAGCCGCAGCTGGAAGCGTGCACGCGCTACCGGCGCCTCGCCTGCTTCGAGTGGCCCTTCAGCGTCGACGGCCGCCACCCGACCAGCCGCTATGCGCTGGTGAGCGTGGAACCACTCACCGGCCGGCGCCACCAGATCCGGCGGCACTTCAAGCACATCGCGCATCCCCTGGTCGGCGATGCCACCCACGGCAAGGGCGCGCACAACCGCGCGGTGGCAGCCTTCCTGGGCACGCAGCAACTGTGGCTGCACGCCGAGTCGCTGGCGCTGGAGGATGGTCCGCGCCCGCTGCGCATCGCGGCGCCCTGCGGGCCGGAATGGCAGCCGCTGCTCGCGGCCGCCTGATCACTTGCGCGTGAACTTCTGCACCCTCTTGCCGTTGTCGACCTCGCCCGCGTAGAGGTTGCCCAGCGAATCGATCGCGAGGTCGTGCACCCAGTGGAATTCGCCGGCGTAGCGGCCGGAGCGGCCCAGCGTCTGCACCACCACGCCGGTCTCGCGCTCCAGGGTGAGGACGTGGTTGTTGCGGCCATCCGCCAGGTGCAGCCACTTCTGCTGCGGGTCGCGCGACAGCACGATGTCCCACACCGAGCCGTTGGACGCCGTGCGCGGCTCCACCATGAACTCCTTGACGAAGCGGCCGTCCTTGCGGAACACCTGCACGCGGTTGTTCAGGCGATCGCAGACGTAGACCAGCCCGTCCCGGGCGATCTTGACGCAGTGCACCGGCGTGCCGAACTGCTCCAGCTGCGCCGGGGTGGGCGGCAGCGCGCGGCGCGACTCGGGCTTGACCGCGTCGCTGGGCGCCTTGCCGAACGCGCCCCAGTGGCGCTTGTAGGCGCCGGTGTCGGCGTCGAACACGATCACGCGGCGGTTGTGGTAGCCGTCGGCGATGTAGATCTCGTTCGCGGCCGCGTCGACTTCGACGCCCGCGGGGCGCCCGAGCCGCGTGGTGTCGGCGCTGCCGGTCTGCGGGCCGACCTTGCCGATCTGCAGCACGAACTTGCCGTCCTGCGTGAACTTGAGAACCTGGCCGTCGTTGTCGCCGTTGCCGGTGACCCAGACGAATCCCTTGGCATCGACGTGGATGCCGTGCTCGTTGCCCGGCCAGTCGTAGCCCGCGCCCGGGCCGCCCCAGCTGCGCAGCAGCCTGCCGTCGGCCGCGAACTCCAGCACCGGCGGCGCGGGCAGGCAGCAATCGCCGTGCGGCGGCTTGGCGGCGGCGCCGGCTTCGTCTTCGGACAGGCTGCGCGGGCGCTGCAGCACCCACACGTGGTCGTCGGGTGCCACGGCGACGCCGCTGACCTGTCCGAGCAGCCAGCGGTTCGGCAGCGGCTGCGGCCAGGCCGCGTCGACCTGGAACAGGGGCGGCGAGTTGCCCGCAGGAGCCGACGCCGGACCGGCACAGGCGGCGGCAAGGACGAGGACGGCGGCCACGGCCGCGAGGGCCGGCATTCTTCGCGCAAGCTTCAAGGGGTGTCTCCTCTCCGGGCGGCCCGGAGCAGGCACCATAGACAAGTCGCCGCGTCGGCGCAATGGCACGGACCCGGGCACGCGCGCTCACGAGGCCGAGGCGGACTCCTTCGCCGGCGCCTGCACCGCCTGCAGCCCGCCCAGGAACAGGTCGCTGACCACCGGGGCCATGGCCTCGTACGACAGCGCACCTTGCGGCTGCATCCAGGTGAACATCCAGTTGACCATGCCGAACAGGAGCATCGTCAGGGGCTTGCTCAGCGCCGCCTTCTTCAGGTCCGGCCGCAGCGTCGCGACCACCTTGGCGAACGCCGCCACCACTTCGCGCTCCTTGTCCAGGATGCGTTCGCGGTCCCCTTCCAGCAGGAACTTGACGTCCTCGGTCAGCACGCGGTGTTCGTTCTGCGCGTTGGCGTATTCCTCCACCAGCCGCCGGACCAGCGCGCGCAGCTGCCCCTGCGGCGACTGGTCCTCGGCCAGGGCCTCGGCGACGATGCCCTGCAGGCGGGTCACGTGGCCGTCCGCGATGTTCACCAGCAGTTCGTACTTGTCGCGGTAGTAGTGGTACAGCGTGGCCTTGGACAGGCCGCAGGCTTTCGCCACCTGGTTCATCGAGGTGCCCGGGTAGCCGCCGCGCGCGAACAGCGCCGCCGCGCGCTCCAGGATCATCTCGCGCTGTTCGTCGTAGCCGGCGTGGCGTCCGCGTCCCATCAGCCGCCGCCGGGCCGCCCCAAGGCGGCTGAAGCCCCCCCTGGGGGCAGCGCAGTCCACGAAGTGACCAGCGTGGGGGTCGACATGTTCATCGCTCGTCGAAGGACAGCACGACTCGCTCGGTGGTGGGATGCGCCTGGCAGGTGAGCACGTAGCCGGCCGCGACCTCCTTCTTGTCCAGCGCGAAGTTGCGCTCCATGCGCACCTTGCCTTCCACCAGCTTGGCGCGGCAGGTGCCGCAGACGCCGGAGGTGCAGGAGTAGGGAACTTCCAGGCCCGCGGCGGATGCGGCATCGAGGATGCTGGGTTGCTCGCGCGAGAAGGGGAACTCGCGTTGCAGTCCGTCGCGGATGATGGTGATGCGCGCCTTGACCGCATCGCCGGCCTGCGCCTGGTGCAGCACGGCGCCGACCTGGCCGCCGGCCTGCTGCGCGATGCCGAAGCGCTCGATGTGGATGCGCTCTTCGGGCACGCCCGCCGCCAGCAGCGCGGCTTCCGCCTCGTCGTTCATCTGGAACGGCCCGCAGATGTAGGCGTGGTCTATGCCCTGCGGCGGGACCAGCGCGCCCAGGAACTCGGCGATCTTCTGCCGGTTCATCACGCCCGTGTGGATGTCCATCTCCGTGTGCTCGTCCGAGAACACGTGGTGGACCACCAGCCGCGCCATGTACCGGTCCTTCAGGTCATCCAGCTCCTCCTTGAACATGGTGGAGCGCAGCTTGCGGTTGCCGTAGATCAGCGTGAAGCGGCTGGCCGGCTCGCGTGCCAGCACCGTCTTCATGATCGACAGGATCGGCGTAATGCCGCTGCCGCCCGCGATGCCCAGGTGGTGGCGCTGCGCCTGCGCTTCGATCGGCACGAAGAAGCGCCCCTGCGGCGCCATCACGCTGACCGTGTCGCCCGGCTTCAGGTGCTCGTTGATCCAGTTGGAGAAGACACCGCCCGCCACCTTGCGCACGCCCACGCGCAGCTCGCCGTCGTCGACGCCCGCGCAGATGGAATAGGAGCGGCGCAGGTCCTGCCCCTCGATCTCCTTGCGCAGCGTGAGGTACTGTCCCTGCGTGAAACCGAAGACGGGCCGCAGATCCTCGGGCACGTCGAAGGACACCACCACCGCTTCGGGGGTGTCGGGCAGCACCGCGCGCACGCGCAGCGGATGGAAGATCGTCGTCATGGCAATACCTTCGCGCGGGGCGCTGCGGTGCGAGCCCCTTCGGGCGGCCGTGCGGGGCTCATAGCGGCTTGAAGTATTCGAACGGTTCGCGGCAGGCCAGGCAGCGGTACAGCGCCTTGCAGGCCGTGGAACCGAAAGCGGAGGTGCGCTCGGTGTGCCGGCTGCCGCAGTGCGGGCAGGCGACGATGTCGGCCTTGCGGCCGACGATGCGGATCGGCACCCCCGCGTCCGGCGGCACCGGGCCGGGCGGCGCGATGCCGTAGGCGTTGAGCTTGCGCTTGCCCTCTTCGCTGATCCACTCGGTGGTCCACGCCGGCGCGCGGCGCAGCGTGGCACGCGCCGGGCCGAGTCCTTCCGCCTCGATCGCGGCCAGCACGCTCTGCTCGATCACCTCGGTGGCCGGGCAACCGGAGTACGTGGGCGTCAGCACGACTTCCAGTTCGTCGCCGTGGTCGATCACGTCGCGCACGATGCCCAGGTCGCGCACGGACAACGCCGGCACTTCCGGGTCCGGCACGCCGGCCAGCACCACCCAGGCGCGTTCGCTGCGCGTCACCACACGCCCCCCGGATAGCTGCGCTGCAGGTGCTGCAGGTCCGCGAGGATGAAGCCCATGTGCTCGCTGTGCACGCCGGTCTTGCCGGTGCTGAGGAAGGGCGTGGCCGCGGGGATGGCGAGCCCGGCTTCGTCCAGGATCTGGGTCATCTCGGCGAGCCAGCCTTCGTGCAGGTCGCCCCAGCGCGGACCCAGGCCGCTCGCCTGCGCCTGCGAGTCGACGGCGTCGGAGGCGAACAGCTCCGCGCTGTAGATCCACAGGTCGGCCAGCGCCTTCTCTGTGCGGCGGCGCGATTCGTCGGTGCCGCCGGCCAGCCGCACCAGCCAGTCGGCCGCATGCTGCTGGTGGTAGCGCGCCTCCTTGATCGCCTTGCCGGCGATCGCGGCGAGCTCGGCGTCCTTCGACTCCGCGAGCCGCTCCCACAGCAGCTTGAAGAAGGTGGCCATCATGGCATTGCGCACGGTGGTGACGGCGAAGTCGCCGCGCGGCAGTTCCACCAGCGTGACGTTGCGGTAGTCGCGCTCGTCGCGCAGGAAGGCCAGCTGGTCCTCGTCGTGGCCCGCGCCTTCGAGCGCGCCCGCATGCGTCAGCAACGCGCGACTCTGGCCGATCAGGTCCAGCGCCATGTTGGCGAGCGCAATGTCCTCTTCCAGCACCGGCGCGTGGCCGGTCCATTCGGCGATGCGCTGCCCGAGGATGAGGGCCGTGTCGCCGATGCGCAGCAGGTACTGCACGTCCGGCTGCTGGCTGACCTGGATCGATGCCTGCATCGCCGCGCTCACATGTGGTCCACGGAATCGGGCAGCTTGTAGAAGGTCGGGTGGCGGTACACCTTGTCCTCCGCCGGGTCGAAGTACATGCCCTTCTCACCCGGGTCGCTGGCGACGATCTGGTCGCTGCGCACCACCCAGATGCTGGCGCCTTCCTGCCGGCGCGTGTAGACATCGCGCGCCATCTGGATCGCCATCTTGTCATCGGCCGCATGCAGGCTGCCGCAGTGCTTGTGGTCCAGGCCGCTGCGGCTGCGCACGAACACTTCCCAGAGGGGCCACTCCTGCTTCACGTCGCTCATGTCTGCTCCTTGTCTTTCTCCCTCCCCTTCCGGGGGAGGGTTGGGGTGGGGGCGCTCCCCGCTGCGTTGCTCCCTCCCCCACTGGGGGAGGGTTGGGGTGGGGGCGCTGGGCCTCAGTGGTGGGCCGCGGGCGCCCCCATCCCGGCCTTCCCCCAGCGGGGGAAGGAGGAATACCGTCAGGCCGCTTTCGATTCAGGCTGCTGCTTGCGCGCATGCGCCAGCGCCGCTTCGCGTACCCAGGCGCCGTCGTCCCAGGCCTGCACGCGCGCGGCGAGGCGCTCGCGGTTGCAGGGGCCGTTGCCGTTCACGACCTTCCAGAACTCGTCCCAGGCAATCGCTCCAAAGTCGTGGTGCTGGCGCTCCTCGTTCCACCTCAGTTCGGGGTCGGGCAGCGTCACGCCCAGCACCTTGGCCTGTTCGACCGTGGCGTCGACGAAGCGCTGCCGCAGGTCGTCGTTGGAGACGCGCTTGATGCCCCAGCGCATGGACTGCGCGGTGTTGGGCGACTGGTCGTCTGGCGGGCCGAACATCATGACCGAGGGCCACCACCAGCGGTTCACCGCGTCCTGCACCATCGCGCGCTGCGCCTCGGTGCCCTTCTCCATCATGGTCAGCAGGCTCTCGTAGCCCTGGCGCTGGTGGAAGCTCTCCTCGCGGCAGATGCGGATCATGGCGCGCGCGTACGGCCCGTACGAGCAGCGGCAGATCGGCACCTGGTTCATGATCGCCGCCCCGTCCACCAGCCAGCCGATCACGCCCACGTCGGCCCAGGTGAGCGTCGGGTAGTTGAAGATCGAGCTGTACTTGGCCTTGCCGGTGTGCAGCGCCTCCAGCATCTGGTCGCGCGAGGTGCCCAGCGTCTCGGCCGCCGAATAGAGGTAGAGGCCGTGCCCGCCCTCGTCCTGCACCTTGGCCAGCAGGATCGCCTTGCGCTTGAGCGTGGGCGCGCGCGTGATCCAGTTGCCCTCGGGCAGCATGCCAACGATCTCCGAATGCGCGTGCTGGCTGATCTGCCGCACCAGCGTCTTGCGGTAATGCTCGGGCATCCAGTCCTTGGGCTCGATGAATTCGCCGGCCGCGATGCGCGCCTCGAACTTCTCCTCGTGCTGCAGTTCCTCGGCGGAGCGGACCGGCTTGCGTGCTGCGTCCTTGCCCATGGTGTCCATGGCCTGCGTGTACATGCGGCGTGTCTCCTTCGAATCGGCCGGGTCTTTTTCCCGACCGCTTGGTAGATAATAGACGATTCGCAGTCTTTGACGCAAGTCAGCGGCAGGTCACTTCGAGGGTGTGGGATGCCTGGATACGGGCGGTCGAGCAACTGGCGGAGCCCCGCCGACGCAGCGGGACGCGTCTTGCGAGTCAGTGTGCGAACGGAGCGAGCTCCTGCGCGTCCTGCTCCAGTTCGCGCTCCGTGCCGGCGTAGTTCACCGCAAGCTCGCGCGCCAGCACGTCACGGTCACACGCGCGCTCCCAGATCGAGACCACGATGCAGCAGACCACATTGCTGATCGTGCTGGTGAGCGCACGCGCTTCCGACATGAACCGGTCGATGCCCACGATCAGGGCCACGCCGGCCACCGGGAGGTCCGGCATCACGGTCAGCGTGGCCACCAGGGCGACGAAGCCGCTGCCGGTCACGCCCGCCGCGCCCTTGGAGGTGAGCAGCATCACGCCGAGCATGCTGGCGATCTGGAGCCAGGTCAGGTGGATGTCGCACGCCTGCGCAATGAACATGGATGCGAGCGTCAGGTAGATCGCGGTGCCATCCAGGTTGAAGGAGTAGCCCGTGGGCAGCACCAGGCCGACGATGCCCTTCTTGCAACCGAGGCGCTCCAGCTTGAGCAACAGCCTGGGCAGCACCGGCTCGCTGGAGGACGTACCCAGCACGACGAGCAGTTCCTCCCGCACGTACCGGATGACCTGCCACAGGCGGAAGCCGTGCAGGCGCGCCAGCACGCCGAGGAACACGACGACGAAGAAGACGCAGGCGATGTAGAAGGTTCCGATCAGCAGGCCGAGCGAGCCGATGGACTTGATGCCGTAACGCCCCACGGTGAACGCCATGGCCCCGAAGGCGCCGATCGGCGCGAGCCGCATGATGATGCCGAAGGCGGCGAACAGCATGTGCGAGAAGGCGTCGACCGACTCGAGCACGTGCCGGGCCGAACTGCCGCAGCGCGTGAGCCCGAAGCCGCACAGCACGGCCAGCAGCAGCACGGGCAGCACCTCCCCTTCGGCGAAGGCACCGAAGAATGCGTTCGGGATGATGTGCAGCACGAAGTCGGCGAAGCCGTGGATGTGCAGCTGGTTGGCGAATCGGCTCGCCACCGATGCATCCAGCTGCCTCGGGTCGATGTGCATGCCGGCCCCGGGCTGCAGCAGGACCACCGCGACCAGTCCGGTGACCAGCGCCAGGATCGTCAGCGCGTAGAACAGGCCCATGGCCTTCAGCAGCGCCTTGCCGATCTCCCGGGAGTCGCCCAGCACGGTGATGCCGCTCACGATCGTGCAGAACACGACGGGCGCGATCATCATCTTCACCAGCTTGACGAAACCGTCGCCCAGCGGCTTGAGCGCAGCGCCGAACTCCGGCCAGTAGTGGCCGACGGCGATGCCGAGCACCAGGCCGATCAGGACCTGAACGTACAGCAGCTTGAAAGGCTTTGCGACTTTCACGATTTGTCTCCTTGGTCTTGCACGCACGAAGGCGGCACGCCCGCGGCGGGCGCGCATCTTCCGGTCTGGGGGTGGGGCGGCGTCAGCCGCGGTTGGCAAGCACGCGGTCCACCATCACGCCCGCCTGGCCCAGGTTCTTTCCGGGGTCGCAGAACACCTCGAGCTGCGCGCGCGTGACGTGCTTCGAGATTTCCGGGTGCGCCGCCAGGATGTCGATCAGCGGACGGTTCTCCTGGATGGCCTGGCGGCAGAGGTCGTACACCAGGTCGTGGGCGTACTCCCGGCCGATGTAGGGACCCAGGCCCATCATCACGGCTTCCGACATCACGAGGCCGTTCGTCATGTCGATGTTCGCGCGCATGCGCACCGCGTCCACCTCGAGTCCCTGCACGACAAACTTCGCCTGCTTGAGCGCGCCCGAGAGCAGGCAGAAGATCTCCGGCAGCACCACCCACTCGATTTCCCAGGGGCCGGTGGAGCGTTCGTGGTCGGCCACCATCGCATCCATGAGCGCCGCGGCGTGCTGGCGCACCACCGAGATGTTCGCGTGGATGTACAGGCAGGAGATCGGGTTGCGCTTCTGCGGCATCGTGGACGATGAGCCGCGGCCCGGCGCGAAGGGCTCGAACACCTCCGCCACCTCGGTCTGCATCATCAGCTTCACGTCCATGGCGATCTTGCCCAGCGAACCGCCGACCAGGCCGAGGAAGGCACCGACTTCGGCGATGGTGTCGCGCACCGTGTGCCACGAGATGAGCGGTTGGGCCAGGCCCAGTTCCTTCATCAGGGCCGCCTGCGTCTCCATCGCGCCGCGTTCGAGCGAAGACAGCGTGCCCGAAGCGCCGCCGAACTCGCCCACGAGGACCCGCGGCTTCAGCTGCTGCAGCCGCTCGCGGTGCCGGTCGATGCCGGCCAGGATGGAAGCCATCTTGTAGCCGAAGGTGATCGGGGTGGCCTGCTGCAGGTTGGACCGCCCGATGATGGGCGTGTCACGGTACTTGCGCGCCAGCGCAGCCAGGGCGGCGCCGATGTCGTCCAGGTCCTGCTCGACGAGCTCCAGGCTTTCCCGGATCTGCAGCACGGTCGCGGTGTCGGTGATGTCCTGGGTGGTCGCGCCCCAGTGGCAGAACTCGCCCAGCCCGTCCTTGCAGTTGGCGTTGATCTGGTTGACCACCGCGATGATCGGGTAGCCGATCTGCTCGGTCTTCGCCTTGAGCTTGACCCAGTCGATCTGGGACAGCTCACAGTTGCGGACGATTTCGGCAGCGGCCTCCTTCGGGATGATCCCGAGGGCGCCCTGCACCTTGGCCAGGGCACGCTCGATGTCGAGGTACTTGGCGGTGCGGTTCTCGTCGGACCACACGGAACGCATGCGCGCGTCGCTGAACATGTCGCCGAAGATGCGTGAATCGATGATGGTGGAAGCCATGGTGTCGGTCTCTCTGTGAACGGAGGAAAGGAAAGCTTCAGTCGCGGGCCAGGGCCAGCGTGCGGCGTGCCTGTTCGACGACGGGCCGGTCGACCATGCGACCGTCGACGCGGGCAGCGCCAGGCGAGGCCGCGTCGGCCTCGAGGACGCGGCGCGCCCACGTGAGCGCCTCCGCGCCCGGCTGCAGCGCCGCATGCACGGGTGCCACCTGGCGCGGGTGGATGCACAGCTTGGCGCCAAGCCCTGGCGGCGCTCCAGCGCGAAGTCCGCCAGCAGGCGCTGCGCGTCGTCGAGTTGCGGCGTCACGCCGGCCACGGGGGCTGGCAGTCCGGCGACGCGGGATGCGATGGCAATGCGGCCTGCGGCGTAGGCCAGGCCTGCTGCGTCATCGGCGATGTCGATGCCCAGGTCGAGCGCGAAGTCCAGCGTGCCGAACACCAGCCGCGCGACGCCGGGTGCACCGGCGATCACGCGGACGCCGTCCACCCCGCGCGCGCTCTCGACGAGCGCCAGCACCCGTGCGCCCGGCACGGCAGCGGTCACCGCGGCGACTTGTGAAGCCTCCTCGGCTTTGGGCAGCAGCACGGCGGCGCAAGCGCAGGCCTGCAGCGCACGCAGGTCGTCGGCGAAGCAAGGCGAAGCAGCATCGTTGATGCGCACCACGACGCGGGCACGATCGGCCGCGGCGGCCGTCGAGAACCAGTCGAACACGCCGTCGCGTGCACGGTGCTTGTCCTCAGGCGCGACCGCGTCTTCCAGGTCGAACACCACGCAATCGGCGCCGCTCGCCAGGGCCTTGGCGAACCGGTCCGTGCGATGGCCCGGGACGAACAGGTAGGTGCGCGGCTGCAGGTCGTGAGCACTCATGGCGTCCTGGCCTTCAGACGGCGCCGGCGGCGTGCAGCGCCTCGACCTGCGCGGTGCCGTAACCCAGTTCCGCCAGAATGGCATCCGTGTGCTCGCCCAGGGCGGGAACGGGATCCATGCGGGGCGGGACGTCCCAGCTGCCAGGAGGCAGCATGGCGGGCAGCGGTCCCTGCGGCGAGCCGATTTCGACCCAGCGGCCCCTGGCCTTCAGCTGCGGGTGTGCCCACACGTCGCGCATCGTGTTGACCTGCGCGTTGGCGATCTGCGCGGCCTCCAGCCGTTCGAGCACCTGCCCCACCGTCAGGGACGCGAACGCATCGACGATGATCTGGCGCAGCGCGTCGCGCTCGGCCACCCGTTTGTAGTTGGCGGTAAAGCGGGGATCCTTGGCGAGCGCGGGCTGCTGCAGCACCTTTTCGCAGAAGGCAGCCCATTCACGCTCGTTCTGCAGCCCCAGCATCACCACGCCCCCGTCGCCGGCCGGGAACGGGCCGTACGGATAGATCGTCGCGTGGCTGGCGCCGGTGCGCGGTGGCGGCTCGGCCCCGTCGAAGGCGTAGTAGAGGGGGTAGCTGGTCCACTCGGCCAGCGACTCCAGCATCGAGATGCCGATGCGCTGGCCCTTGCCGGTCTGCGCCCGCTGCAACAAGGCCGCGAGGATGTTGCTGTACGCGTACATGCCCGCGGCAATGTCCGCGATCGACGGGCCGGCCTTGCAGGGCTCTTCCGGGGTGCCGGTGACGGACACGAACCCGGCTTCGCTCTGGATCAGCAGGTCGTAGGCCTTCTTGTCCCGGTACGGGCCCGGGTGCGCGGGGTCGTCGCCGTAGCCCGAGATGTCGCACACGACCAGCCCGGGCTTGCGCGCGGACAGTTGCCGGTACCCTAGCCCGAGCCGCGCAGCGGCCCCGGGGGCGAGGTTCTGCACGACGACGTCGGCCTTCTCGATCACGAGCCGCTGCAGCACCTTGGCCGCCTCGGGATGCTTCACGTCCAGCGTGAGGCTCTCCTTGGAGCGGTTGGTCCAGACGAAGTGCGAGGCCAATCCCCGCACCCGCTGGTCGTAGCCGCGGGCGAAGTCGCCCGAGCCGGGACGCTCGATCTTGATGACGCGTGCGCCCAGGTCGGCAAGCTGGCGGGTCGCGAACGGCGCCGCGATCGCGTGTTCCAGGGTGACGACGGTCAAGCCCTTGAGCGGTTGCATGGCGGAGGTGTCCTTTCCAAATCGGTTGCGCGCGTCAGCGCAGGACGGCGCTCGCGTCCATCGTCAGCCAGCCTTCGTGGTCCGATGCCCACAGGCGCACGGTCTTGCCATCGGCGGCCGGCTCGCCGTTCACGTGGAACGGGTGCAGGTCGAAGGTCGGCCGCACCGCCTTGAAGCGGAAGCTGGCGACCTCGGCGTCCGGCGCCTGGCGGCGCAGCAGGTCCATCAGCAGCGTGGCGATCAGCGGGCCATGCACGATCAATCCCGGATAGCCTTCGACCTCGGTCACGTACTTGCGGTCGTAGTGGATGCGGTGGCCGTTGAAGGTGAGCGCCGAGTAGCGGAACAGCAGCACGTCGTCGGGCACGATCTGGCGCCGCCAGCTCGCGTTGGTGTCGGCCTTCTGCGGCGGCGGATCGACGTCAGTGGGCTGCTTGGCTTCGCGGTAGACGATGTCGTGGAACTCCACGATCGCGGGATCGGTGGCGCGGTTGCAGCGCAGCTCGTGCCGGACCTTCACGAAGGCCAGCTTGCCCGTCCGGCCTTCCTTCAGCGTCACGTCGGCGATGGTCGAGGTCCGCACCACCGAATCGCCCACGCGCACCGGGGAGCGGAATTCGAACTGGCTGCCGGCCCACATGCGCCGCGGCAGCGGCACCGGCGGAAGGAAGCCGCCGCGCCTGGCGTGCCCGTCGGGACCGATTTCGCTTTGCCGGTGCAGCGGCAGGAAATACAGCCAATGCCACAGGGGAGGCAGCGGCGTTCCGTGATCGATGCTGCGTGCGGGATGGTCCAGGGTGGCGTCGAGTGCCTTGACCGGCGTCGGGACGATGCTGTCGTGCAGCGTTTCGGTACGGCCGATCCAGGCCTGCAGGTCGTCCAGTGAATTCGTCATGGGCTTGCTCCTGGGGGCTCACTCGGCGGTCAGCTTGGCGCGCTGCACCACGCTCTTCCACTTGGCGAGTTCGCTCTTGACCAGCGCCCCGAACTGCTCCGGCGTGCTGGTCTCGACGTCCGCGCCGTGTTCGGCCAGGCGCTTGACCACTTCCTTGTCCGAGAGCACCTGGTTCAAGGCCTTGTTGAGCTGGTCCACGATCGGCTTGGGCGTCTTGGCCGGGACGAAGAAGCCGTACCACTGGCGCACGTCGACGCCGTCGATCCCGGCCTCCTTCAGCGTGGGCACGTCGGGCAAGAGGGGCGAGCGCTGCGGCCCGGCGACCGCCAACGCGCGCAGCTTGCCCGCCTTCACGTGGGGCAAGGCCGTGTACAGGCTCGGGAACATGATCTGCGTCTGGCCGCCGATGGTGTCGGTGATCGCCGGTGCGGAGCCCTTGTACGGCGCCCCCAGCATCACGACGCCGGCGTTGAGCTTGAACAGCTCCGCGGCGAAATGGGGCGCCGTGCCATTGCCGGCGGACGCGTAGGTGTACTTGTCCGGCTTGGCCTTGAGCTGGCCCACGAGGTCCTTGACGTCCTTCACCTGCACGCTGGTGTTGGCGACCATGAGCGTGGGGGAGTAGCCGACGAGTCCCACGGGCGCGAAGTCGGCGACGGGGTCGTAGCGCAGCTTCTGCAGCGCGGGATTCATGGCATGCGTCGCGATGTAGCCGAACATCAGCGTGTGGCCGTCGGCCGGTGCGCGCGCGGCGAACTCGCTGGCAATCGCGCCGTTCGCGCCGGCGCGGTTGTCCACGATCACCGTCTGGCCCAGCAGCGGGCCGAGCTTCTGGCCGATGACACGCGCCATGGCGTCGTTGCCGCCGCCGGGCGCGGTGGGGACGACGATCGTGATCGGCTTGTCCGGGTAAGCCAGGGCCAACGGGGCGGCCGTGGCCAGGGCGGCAGCCACGGCGGGGGCGAGCAGGCGTTTCATGGGTTTGTCTCCTTCTGGACTTCTCGAGAACACATAGGGTGGGAGGTGCAGGTCGCCCTGCAGGATCTTGCGCGCGGTGCGCACCAGCGCGGCGCGCTGCACACGGGCGTCGTCGCCGGCGCCCTCGACGGTGACTTCGACTTCGATGCGTCCCTGCGGGTGCAGGACGGCGATGGATCGCACGCCGGCGCGTCCCGCGGCGCCGCTGATGACGGTGCCCGGCAGCGCGAAGGCAGTGGCCACGCCGATGGCGCCGGTGACCGCATGCGATGCATGGCAGCGGCGCGGCGTGAAATAGCGGGAGGTGACGCTGTCCGCATCGTCGCCGTCGCTGGCGATCACGGGCTTGGGCACGACGCTGCCCGACACGTCGCCGAGGTCCATGGCCTCGCCGGCGGCGCAGCGGATCGCTTCGATCCGGGCCAGCAGCGCGGTGTCGGCGTCGAGTGCGGGCGGCGACTCGCGGCCGCTCAGACCCAGGTCACGGGCGCGCAGGATCACCAGCGGCATCGCGGCATCGATGCAGCTCACCTCGACGCCTTCGATGACGTCGATGCGGTGCCCGGTCGGAAAGAGCGCGCCCGTCACGGCACCCCAGGCGTCCAGGAAATTCAGCCGGATCGGGGCGGCCGTGCCGGCCACGCCGTCGATGCCGGTGTCGCCCTCGTAGCGCACGCGGCCGCCGGGCGTCTGCACCGTGACATCGATGCGCGAGCGGGTGTTCACGTTGTACACGCGGACGGTCGTTTCGCCCTCGCGCGCACGGACGAGGCCTTGCTCGATGGCGAAGGGAGCGACGCCCGACAGCATGTTCCCGCAGTTCGGCCGCGTGTCGACCGACTTCTGGCCGACACCCACCTGGGCAAAGAGGTAGTCGACGTCGCAGCCCGTTTGCGTGGAGCGCGAGACGATGGCCACCTTGCTGGTCAGCGTGCTGCCGCCGCCGACGCCGTCGACCTGCAGCAGGTCGGATGCGCCGATCGCGCCGATCAGGGCCTCGTCGCGGGCCGTCTCTTCGGCGGGCAGCCACTCGCGCAGGAAGAACGGCCCCCGCGAAGTACCGGCTCGCATCAGGACACAGGGGATCACTCGTTGCATGGGCGGAATGATCGTCGGCCCCATTGCACAAGGGAATTGCATCTTTAAGATCAACTGATGTTCCAGGCGCATCACCGAGGAGTAACCCGGCCGTGGCAATGAACTTCGACCTGAACGACCTGGTGGCTTTCCGCACGGTCGCGGAGCTGAGCAATTTCCGCAAGGCGGCCGAGGCGGTGCACCTGTCGCAGCCCGCCTTCAGCCGCCGCATCGACAAGCTGGAGCAGGCGCTGGGCGTGAAGCTGCTGGAGCGCAACACGCGGCGCGTCACGCTCACGGCGGTGGGCCGCGACTTCGAGCGCAAGGTGCGTGAGCTGCTGGACGAGCTCGATGCCACGCTGGTGGGCATCCGCGGGGGCGCGGCCGCGCGCATGGGCGAGGTCACTGTCGCCTGCGTTCCATCCACGGTGTACTACTACCTCTCGCACGTGATCCGCCTGTACCACCAGGCATCGCCGCGTGTGCGCGTGAAGGTGCTGGACGCGAGCGCCAACGAAGTGCTGGCCGCGGTCGCGCGCAGCGAGGCCGACTTCGGGCTGAACTTCATCGGCTCCCAGGAGGGAGAGCTCGAGTTCAAGCCGCTGGTGGAGGAGCGGTTCGTCGCAGCGTGTCGCCGAGACCATCCCCTGGCGAAGCATCGGCGGGTGAGCTGGGCGCAGCTGAGCGACTACGACTACGTGTCCGTGGGACGTTCTTCAGGCAACCGGGTCGTCCTGGACCAGGCCCTGGCGGGCGTCGCCAAGCGGCCGCAGGCCATCTACGAGGCGCAGCACGTCACAACGGCACTGGGCCTGGTGGAAGCCGGGCTCGGCGTGGCGGCTGTCCCGGCCATGGCGATGCCGGGGAAGGACCATCCGATCCTGGTCAGCGTGCCGCTGGTGGATCCCATCGTCCACCGAAAGGTCGGTCTCATCCGCCGCAGGGGACGCACGCTGTCGCCCGCCGCGCAGCAGCTGTACGACCTGTTCGCGCAGGTCAAGGCAGGCAAGCACGGGGCCATCTAGAAAGCTCCCATGAAGATCGATTTCGACGGCATGCAGGCTTTCGTGGTCATCGCCGAGCTCGGCGGTTTCAGCAAGGCGGCACGGGAACTGCACATCACGCAGACGGCGCTGACGCGCCGCATCCAGAAGCTGGAGGCCTACTTGGGCCTGAAGCTGCTCGACCGCACCACGCGCCGGGTCGAACTCACCGTGGTGGGCCGCGAATTCCTGCCGCAGGCGCGCTCCATCGTCGGCGAGATGACCTCCGCGGTGGAACGCCTGAAAGACATGTCGCAGCGCGCCACCGGCAACTTCACGCTGGCGTGCATTCCGTCCATGACCTCGCACGTGCTGCCGGCCGTGATCCGCCAGTACGCCAGGGCACACCCCGACAACCGCATCCGGCTGCTCGATGGTTCTTCCGACGAAGTGCGCAACGCCGTGTTGGGCGGCCAGGCCGAACTCGGCATCGCGGTGCAGGGCGAAAAGCATCCGGACCTGGCGGAGACGGTGCTGTTCGCGGACCCGCTGGTGTTCGTCTGCCGCACGCCGCATCCGCTGCAGGAGCGCAAGGCTGTCACGTGGTCGGACATGCGCGACACGGACCTGGTGGGCGTGAGCAGCTTCGTCGCCACCCGCCTGACCATGGACTACCAGCTGGCCAAGCGCAACATCCGCGTGCACGTGAAATACGAGGTGCAGCACCACGCCACCGCGGTCAACCTGGTGGCGGCCGGCGTGGCCAGCGCCATCCTGCCCTCCTCCACCATCCGCGAAGGCGACCGGCCCGGCATCCGCAAGATCGCCCTGGGCGGCCCGACCGTGAAGCGCCGGGTGGTGCTGCTGCGCGCGGGGCACGGCAGCCTGTCGCCGGCGGCCGAGGCGTTCCATGCCCTGATCCGCAAGGCGAAGCTCGCGGTCTGAGCACTTATGCGCAAACCGCAATAGTCGCACCTTTCTTTTCATTTCACAGAACAATCCCCGCGCAGCACAATCCGCCGGTTCCCAACCCAGGTGGTGTTTTTCTCCATGCGCACAGACGTGCTGGTCATCGGCGGCGGCAACGCCGCACTCTGCGCGGCCCTCATGGCCGCGGAAGCGGGCGCCAGCGTGCTGCTGCTGGAAGCGGCGCCGCGCGAATGGCGCGGTGGCAATTCCATGCACACGCGCAACCTGCGCTGCATGCACGACGCGCCGCAGGACGTGCTGGTCGACGCCTATCCGGAAGAGGAGTACTGGCAGGACCTTCTGAAGGTCACCGGCGGCCTCACCGACGAACACCTGGCACGGCTGACGATCCGCGCCTCCTCCACCTGCCGCGACTGGATGCGCAAACACGGCGTGCGCTTCCAGCCTCCGCTGTCGGGCGCGCTGCACGTCGCGCGCACCAATGCCTTCTTCATGGGCGGCGGCAAGGCGCTGGTCAACGCCTACTACCGCAGTGCAGAGAAGCTGGGCGTGCGCATCCGCTATGAGGCGCCGGTGGACCGCATCGAGGTCGAGGACGGCCGCTTCGTCGCGGCCTGGGCGAAGGGCGAGCGCATCGAAGCGCGCAGCTGCGTGCTGACTGCCGGCGGCTTCGAATCCAACATCGCCTGGCTGCGCGAAGCCTGGGGGCAGAACGATCGCGGCGAATGGCCGGCCGACAACTTCCTGATCCGCGGCACGCGGTTCAACCAGGGCGTGCTGCTCAAGCACCTGCTGGACGACCACGGCGCCGACCGCATCGGCGATCCGACGCAGGCGCACATGGTGGCGATCGACGCCCGGGCGCCGCTGTACGACGGCGGAATCTGCACCCGCATCGACTGCGTGTCGCTGGGCGTGGTGGTCAACCGCGAGGCCCGGCGCTTCTACGACGAGGGAGAAGACTTCTGGCCCAAGCGCTACGCGATCTGGGGCCGGCTGGTGGCGCAGCAGCCGGGGCAGGTCGGCTATTCGATCATCGACAGCAAGGCCATCGGTCGCTTCATGCCACCGGTGTTTCCCGGCGTGCAGGCGGACACGCTCCCGGACCTCGCGCGCAAGCTGCAGCTCGACGTCGACACCTTCATGCGCACCCTGCGGGACTACAACGCCGCCTGCCGCCCCGGCACCTTCGACCACACGCAACTGGACGACTGCCACACCGAAGGCGTGCTGCCGGCCAAGACGCATTGGGCGCGGCCCATCGACACGGCCCCCTTCTACGGCTACGCCGTCAAGCCAGGCATCACGTTCACTTACCTGGGCCTGCGCACCGACGACACGGCCGCCGTGCGCTTTGGCGACGTACCCAGCGACAACCTGTTCGTCGCCGGCGAGATGATGGCCGGCAACGTGCTGGGCAAGGGCTACACCGCGGGCGTGGGCATGTCGATCGGCACGGCCTTCGGCCGCATCGCGGGCAGCAACGCCGCGCGCGCCGCGCTGCGACAAGGAGAGGAACACCATGCAGGCGCTTGAAGTCCTTGCGCGCGAGGCACGGGCGCTGGCCAACGGCGCGCTGGTGCTGAGCGGACCCGAAACCGAAGTCGCGCGCCAGATGCAGATCTGCAATGCCTGCCGCTACTGCGAAGGCTTCTGCGCCGTGTTTCCCGCCATGACGCGCCGGCTGGAGTTCGGCAAGGCCGACATCCACTTCCTGGCCAACCTGTGCCACAACTGCGGCGCCTGCCTGCATGCCTGCCAGTACGCACCGCCGCACGAATTCGCGGTGAACGTGCCCCAGGCCATGGCCACCGTGCGCGGCCAGACCTATGCGGACTACGCTTGGCCGGCGCCGCTCGGTGCGCTGTACCAGCGCAACGGCCTCACGCTGGCGGTCGCGCTGGCGCTCGCGCTGGCGGCCTTCCTCGCGCTCGGCGCGGGGCTGAAGGGCACGCTGTGGGGCGCGGTTCCGGGCGGCGACTTCTACGCCATCTTCCCGCACAACCTGCTGGTCGGCCTGTTCGCGCCCGTGTTCCTGTTCGTGGTGCTGGCGCTGGGCCTGGGCGTGTCGCGGTTCTGGCGGGAGATCAAGCCGGCCACCAGCGGCGCGCCGGTGAGCACGCCCGCGGCGGCGGAAGCCACGCACGACGTGCTGCGTCTGAAGTACCTCGATGGTGGCCACGGCGAAGGCTGCAACAACGAGGACGACGCGTTCACGCTGTCGCGGCGACGTGCGCACCACCTGACCTTCTACGGCTTCCTCCTTTGCTTCGCCGCGACCGCGGTGGGGACGGTCTACCACTACTCCTTCGGCTGGGCCGCGCCCTACGACCTGCCTTCGCTGCCCAAGCTGCTGGGCGCGGTGGGCGGCGTGAGCCTGCTCGCAGGAACGATCGGCCTCTGGCGGCTGAACCGACGGCGCCATCCGCTGCAAGGCGACCTGGCGCAGAAGCCCATGGACCTCGGCTTCATCGCGCTGCTGTTCCTCACCAGTGCGAGCGGGCTGGCCTTGTGGCTGGCGCGCGCGACGCCGGCGCTGCCGCTGCTGCTGTGCCTGCACCTGGGCGCGGTGATGGCGCTGTTCGCGACGCTGCCCTACGGCAAGTTCGCCCACGGCGTGTTCCGCACGGCGTCGCTGCTGCGGCATGCGGTGGAGAAGCGGCAACCGAATCCGGTCGGCCTGGGCGCCGACTGAACATCCCGAAACCCAAGGAGACTTCCCCATGAACAAGCGCCACCTGCTGCGCCTCGCCGCGCTGTGCGCAGTCCCGTTGCTGTCCGCCCTGCCCGCGCAGGCGCAGGACTTCCCGCGCGGCAACCTCACCATCGTGGTCGGCTTCGCCGCCGGCGGTGCGGCCGACTCCGCGGCCCGCATCATCGGCAGGAAGCTCGGCGAAAACCTGGGGGTGCCGGTGGTGATCGACAACCGGCCCGGCGCGGGAGGCAACATCGCCCATCAGTACGTCGCCAAGACGGCGCCCACCGACGGCAGCGTGATCCTGTTCGGATCGGTCGGCCCGCTCACCATCGCGCCGCACCTGATGAAGCTGCCCTACGACCCGGTGAAGGACCTGGCGCCGATCACCATGGGCGTGAATTTCCCCAACGTGCTGGTGGTGCATTCGGGCCTGAAGATCCGCAGCTTCCAGGAGTACGTCGCCTACGCGAAAGCGAATCCCGGAAAATTGGACTACGCCTCCACCGGTCCCGGCTCGGCCTCGCACCTGGCTGGTGAGCTGCTGGACGACATGGCCAAGGTGCAGACCGTGCACGTGCCATACAAGGGCGGCGCGCCGGCCCTGCAGGACCTGCTGGGGGGCCGCGTCGCCTCCTACTACTCCACGCTGGCCACGGCGCAGCCGCACATCGAAAGCGGCAAGCTCATCCCGCTGGCGGTGACCGGCCCCAAGCGACTGCCGCAGTTGCCCAACGTGCCCACGATCGCCGAGTCCGGCTACCCGGGCTACAGCGCCACCAACTGGTATGCCTTCGTCGCGTCGTCCAAGGTGCCCAAGGCCACGCTGGACCGCCTGAACACGGAACTGGTGAAGGTGCTCAAGACCCCCGCCGTGGCCGATGCGCTCAACGGCCACGGGCTGGCGCCGGCGCCGGGCACGCGCGAGGAACTGGCCAGGGAGATGGAGCGCGAGACGGCGACCTGGGGCCGCGTGATCCGCGAACGCAAGATCACCATGCAGTGAGCCGGAAGGAACCCGCACCATGAACTTCATCCCTCGCACCACCCGCCGCTGGGCGCTCGCCATCCTCGCCGGACTGGCCTTCGCCTCCTCGTCGGCCTTCGCGGCGGAGATCCGCGTCATCACCTCCGGCGCCTTCACCGAGGCCTACAAGCAGCTGATCCCGCTGTACGAACAGGCAAGCGGCAACACCGTGGTCAGTTCCTTCGGCGCCTCCATCGGCAATGCGCCCGACTCGATCCCCAGCCGCTTCGCGCGCGGCGAACGCTTCGACCTGGTGATCCTTTCCGAGGGCGGCCTGGAAGCGCTCGTGCGCGACGGCAAGGTGGTGCAGGGATCGCGGGTGGACCTGGCGCGTTCGCAGATCGGAGCGGCCGTGCGCAAGGGCACGCCCAAGCCGGACATCAGCACGGTCGAAGCCTTGAAGCAGACCTTGCTCAACGCGAAGTCGGTCGCCTATTCGGCCAGCGCCAGCGGCACCTACCTGTCCACGGAGCTGTTCCCCAAGCTGGGCGTGGAGGAGCGCCTGAAGGTCACCGGCAAGAAGATCCTCAGCGAGCGCGTGGGCGCCGTGGTGGCGCGCGGCGACGCGGAGCTGGGCTTCCAGCAGGTGAGCGAGCTGATCTACTTCAAGGAGCTGGACTTCATCGGCACGCTGCCGCAGGAAGTGCAGCAGACGATCTTCTTCTCTGCGGGCCTGGTGGCCGGCTCCACGCAGAACGACGCGGCGCGGCACCTGGTGCGCTTCCTCAGCTCGGCCGCCGTCGCGGAGATCGTGCGCGCCACCGGGCTCGACCCGGTCGGTGCCCCACCGGACGCCAAGGCGAAGTAAGGCCCCGCCCGCCCCGGCCGTGTCAGATGGCGCGGCTGCCTTAGCCGGCGCGGGTGCGGCGCGCGCGCGGCGCGGCCGG
>NZ_JBFUKP010000016.1:0-112835 GCF_056400765.1 Ramlibacter sp. P4_H7 | reverse complement strand
GAGTCAAGAGGTTGTTTCTTGACTTGTTGAGTCTGGACATCGGAGCGGCGCCTCCGATGCCCTGATGGGGGCGGTGCCAGTTGTAGTGATGGATCCAGCGATCCAGGGCCGCAGTGCGTTCGCTGGAGTGCCGGTACGCGAAGCCGTAGGCCCACTCCCTGAGGGCGGACTGAATGAACCGTTCGGCCTTGCCGTTCGTTTGCGGCCGGTAGGGGCGAGTGAACTTGTGGCGGACGTCCAGCTCGGCGCAGGTCTGGGCGAACTGCTTGGATCGAAATGCGGAGCCGTTGTCGGTCAGAACGCGCCGGACCTTCACGCCCAGGCTGGCGAAGTAGGCCACTGCATTGCGCAGGAACTGCACGGCCTGTGGCCACTTCTCGTCGGAATGCATGTCGGTAAAGCCGATGCGGGCGTGATCGTCCACGGCTACGAACAGCATCTCCCAGCCAGCCCCGTCGACCGTGTCGCGCCGATTGCCGGTGATGCGGTGCCCCGTTCGCTCGATGCGCCCAAGCTTCTTGGTGTCAATATGCAGCATGTCTCCAGGTGCTGCGTGCTCGTAGCGGCGAATCGGTTCGGCCGGCTGCAGATCCTCCAGCCGGGACAAGCCCGCGCGAGCAAGCACGCGACTCACGGTGCTCTTGGAGATCCCCAGGGCCGCTGCGATACGGGCTTGCGTCAGCCGCCTGCGACGTAGCTCGACAACCGCCAATGCCGTGGTCGCATCAATGGAGCGTGGCGAAGAGGCCGGGCGCGAGGACGCATCCACAAGGCCAGGCTCGCCAAACGCCAGGTATCGGCCAAGCCATTTGCGCGCGGTGGGCGCGGTCACGCCCTGCTGGTCGGCGGCATCCGGGGCGCTCAGGCCGCGCAGAGTCATGGCTTGAACCATTTCGAGACGACGGGCCAACGTCAGTCTGGCATTCTTGTGAATGTTCATCTGGTTGAGTTCCTTGAGTAAGACGGGGGGTTTGGCGATTCCCAGTCTCTCAAACTCAACTCAGATGGACAGATACAACCTATTGGACCTTCACAGCTAGCGCAGGCCGTTGCGGGAGGCGAGCTCCACGAACAGCCCGGAATGGTCCAGGTCGGTGAGGCCGTGCTCGGCGGCGGCTGCGTACAGCTGTTCGAAAAGGGCGGTCACGGGCGCTTCGAAGCCGATCTCCTCCGCCGTAGCCAGCGCATTGCGCATGTCCTTCAGCTGCACTGAAATCTTGGCGCGCGGCGCGAAGTCACGCTCCACCATGCGCTGGCCATGCAGCTGCAGGATGCGGCTGTCGGCGAAGCCGCCGGTGATGGCCTCCCGCACCTTCGCCATGTCGGCGCCCCCTTTGGCGCACAGCAGCAGGGCCTCGGCGACGGCGCCGATGGTGATGCCGACGATCATCTGGTTGGCCAGCTTGGCGAGTTCGCCGGCGCCGCTCGGGCCCACGTGGGTCGCGCGGCCCAGCACCTTGAAGATCGGCTCGGCGCGTTCGAAGTCCGCGGCCTTGCCGCCCACCATGATCGCCAGCGTCCCGTTCTCCGCACCCACCGTGCCGCCGGAGACCGGTGCGTCCAGCTGGTGCACGCCGCGCTCACTGAGTCCAGCCGCATGGTCCCGCGCTTCTCGCGGCTGAATGGAGGCCATGTCGATGAAGAGCGTGCCGCCCCGCATGGCGTCGGCCGCGCGCTGGCGGAACAGCACTTCCTCGATCACCGGACCGCTCTCCAGCATGCAGACCACGACCTCTGCGTCCTTCACCGCCTCGGCGGCGCCCGCGTGGACCGTGGCGCCGAAAGACGCCAGGCGCTCGGCCTTCTCGCGGCTGCGATTCCAGGCGTGCACGGTGTGGCCGGCTTCGCACAGGCGCCGGGCCATGGGAAAGCCCATGAGGCCGGTGCCGAGGACGGCGATCTGCATGGCGGTCTCCTTCGTTCGGAAATGGAAAAGGGCCGCCCATCATGGCGGCCCCTCGGCTCAGCTGCCTGTCACGCGGCTTTCAGCACGGGTGATGCAAAGAGCGACTCCATCTCGCGGCGGATCTTGTAGGCATGGGTGCCGGTGTCCATGGCCACGTCGTTCCAGCTGAGGCTTTGGCCCTTCTTCACGGGGCGCACGAGCTTCACATCGTGCGCCAGCCCGAGCGGCAGTCCCCCCATGCGCATGGAGGCCTCCGCGGGCAGCAGCTTGCCCCAGACGGTGTAGCCGCCTTCGCCGTCGAGAACCTCGCCCGGCTGCAGGTCGCGCTTGGCCGTCGCGACCACGTCCGCGTTCCAGCAAGTTGCCACGCCCGTGGCCTCGCCGCGCAGCGCCACGCTCGCCACCGACACGCCGACCTCGAGGCCGATGAGGTGCCAGCGCTTGTAGAGCGTGAAGTAGCGGCCGCTGGGATCGGTGTGGGCCTTGTATTCCTCGAAGCAGTTCTTGATGTACTCGGTCTCCGCTTCGACCGTCACCCACACGCCCATGCGGATCTCGTAGGGGATGCTGCGGCCATCGGTTTCCAGGGAAGAGATCACCTCCACCATGCCCTTGCGTTCCAGCACGCCGCCTTCGCTCTTCGGTCGCGTGACGTACGGGATGTCCGCGATGCTCGCGGGCGGATAGAGCAGGCCGTTGCTCGGCACGGCGAGTCCGGTTGCGTTCGCCACGGCGGTGCTTTCGATGGAAGGCTTGGAGCCGTCGAGGAAGCTGTTGAACATCTTGGGATTGAGGCCGCCGCGCTTGGCCTGCTCCGGCGTCAGTCCCCAGTTGTTCCACACCGTGTCGGGCGTCGATTCGCTGAAGTGCGGCAGCCACTTGTGGCCGCGGCCCGCCGCCACCACCGGGAAGCCGCAGGTGCGCGCCCAGTCGACGAGGTCGCAGATCAGCGCCGGCTGGTCGCCGAAAGCCAGCGAATACAGCACGCCGGCTTCCGCCGCCTTGCGCGCCAGCAACGGGCCACAGAAGGCGTCCGCCTCCACGGTCACGTTCACGACGTGCTTGCCGTTGGCGAAGGCTTCCAGGCAGTGGTCGACCGCGGCGATGGGGTGGCCGGTGCACTCCACCACGATGTCGATGGCGGGATGGCGCACCAGCGCCTGCCAGTCGGCGCCGACATGGGTCGCTCCCGTCTTCAAGGCCTCGTCGATGCTGGATGCCTGCGCGCGCTCCGCCTTCCAACCCACCCGCGCGAGGTTCGCCTTGGCGTTATCGGGTGAGAGGTCCGCGATCGCGGCGAGGTGCACCCCGGGCGTGCGCGGCACCTGTGCGAGGTACATGGATCCGAACTTGCCGGCGCCGATCAGGCCGATGCGCACCGGCTTGCCTTGCGCGGCGCGTTGCTGGAGTTTGGCGTGGAGGGACATCAGGCGGCTTCCTTGAACTGGTCGATGGGATCGGAGGATGTGACGAGTGCGCTGGCGGGCATGCCGTTCTTCCAGGGCAGGTCGACCGGGTAGGGCTTGCGCAGGCAGTCGTCCGGCAGGCAGTGGATGGGCGCGAAATCGCGGTGCGCGATGTACTCGGGCCGCTTGAAGCGGCGGATGTGGTTGGAGACGGCGCACAGGCTCAGGTACACGCTCACCCGGTTCCAGGGGGACAGGTTGCTGCTGGAGGCGTGCACCAGGCAGCTGTGGAACACGATCATGGAACCTGCGGGACCCTTCGGGCTCACGATGCCGCCGTCCTTGCCACCAGCGCGCTCCACCAATGCCGCGATCAATTCATTGCTCACGGTCCACAGTGGATAGCTGGTGGTGGTGAGGTCGTGCTTCGCCTGCACCACGCCCTTCTTGTGGCTGCCCGGGATGAACATCAGCGGCCCGTTGTACTCGTTCACGTCGTCCAGGAAGATGGCGACGTTCATCGCCCGCTCGGTGGGCATCAGGTCGTCGTTCAGCCAGGTGCCGTAGTCCTGGTGCCATTGCCAGACGTCGCCCTCGAACGCCATCTTTCCGTTGATCTTGAACTGGTGCATGTACACGTCTTCGCCGAAGAGGTCCACCACCGGCTCCACCATCCGCGGATGGCGGGCGAGCCGCGCGAAGGGCTCGCTGTACATGTGCGCCGCGAAGTTGGTGCGCACGGCGTCGCTGTCCTTCTCTCGCACGTTGTACGCCTCGCGGCGGCCGTACAGCTCCGGCACGGCGCTGGTCAGCACCCGGGTCTCGTCGGGTGAGAACAGGCCGGGGAAGAAGAGGTAACCCTCGCGGTCGAACTGCGCGAGTTGCTGCTTGCTCAGTCTCATGGGCGTCTCCTGGGGTCGGGTTCGGATTGCTGGAGGACGAGGGCCAGCCGGGCGCCGAGCGTTTCGCTGGCGTGCAGGCTGTGCTCCTCGATCAGGCGGGCGGCGGCGTCGGCATCGCCTTTGGCGATCGCGCGCGCGATCGCATCGTGTTCGTCCCAGACGGCCTCGCGCTGACCCATCTGCAGCAGCACCGCGCCCATCACGCGGCGCAGGTGGTGCCAGTGCAGTCGCGCGGTCTCGCCGATCAAGGGGTTGCCTGCTGCTTCGTACAGGGCCTGGTGGAAGGCGAAGTCGGCGTCGATCATGGCCATCACGTCATCGCCCAGGGTCGCCCGCCGGCCGGCCCGCAGCAGGGCGGGATCGATGCGGAGTCGGCGCTGCGCCGCCAGGCGGGCGGCCAGGGCGTCGAGCGCGCCGCGCACCTGGTACAGGTCACGCACGCGCTGGGGGTCCAGTGGAGCGACTTGCAGGCCGCGCCCGGGCGCGTCTTGCAAGAAGCCATCCTTCTTCAGCAGCCGCAGCGCCTGCAACACCGGCTGGCGCGAAACCGCCAGCTGGTGTGCGATCTCCTCCTGCGTCACGCGTTCGCCCGCTGCGAGCGAGCCTGCCGTGATGGCGTCCATCAAGCTTCGATACACCCGGTCGACGAGATCGGGCGAAGCTTCGAGTTGCAGGAGCTGGGCGGCCATGGCGTCGAAGTCTGTATACGGAATACAGTGCTGTCAACGCCAAAAACCTCACTGGAGGCCTGGACAACCTGTGACAAGATGTTGCAAGTGCATGGACAGGAGAAGAGCTTTGCGTGACGCAGCCTGGTACGACGCGATGTACAACAACCGGGCGCTCGTGCCCGAACACCCGGCGTTCTTCGCCCGCTGGGACGAAGAATCGGCCCGTGCGCGTGCCGGCAATGCCTGCCATCTGGACCTGCGCTATGGCGAGGGCGAGGGGGAAGTGCTGGATGTCTTCCCTGCGCCGAGCGGGGATGCCCCCGTGCTCATCTTCATCCACGGCGGGTATTGGCGCTCGCTCGACAAGGCCGGCCATTCCTTCATCGCTCCGGCCTTCACGAGAGATGGGGCGTGCGTCGTGTTGCCCAACTACGCGCTCTGCCCGGCCGTGACCGTGCCCCACATCACGCTACAGGCGGCGCGGGCGGTGGCATGGACCTGGCACAACATCGCCCGGTTCGGCGGTGACCGCCGGCGCATCGTCGTCGCAGGCCATTCCGCCGGCGGCCAGCTCGCCGCCATGATGCTGGCGTGCCTGTGGCCGCAGCTCGATGCCGCCATGCCGCGCGACGCCGTCCGTGCCGCGCTCGCAATCTCGGGCTTGCACGATCTCGATCCGATCCTGCGCACCAGCTTCCTGCAGCCGACCCTCCAGTTGACGCCGCAGCAGGTGGCCCAGGCCAGTCCGGCGCGCCTGCCGCCCCCGCGAAGCGGCACGCTCTACACCGTGGCTGGTGGCGACGAGAGCACGGAGTTCCATCGCCAGAACCGGCTGATCCAGGACGCCTGGGGCGCGCGGCGCGTGCCCGTGTGCGAACTGCTGCCGGGCCTGGACCACTTCAGCGTGGTCGATGCGCTGGTCGAGCCGAGCCATCGGCTGCACCAGCTGGCGCTGGACCTGCTGCGGGCCTGAGCCCGCAGGAGCGTCACATCAGCAGGTGTTCCCCGGCGTTGTCGCCGCCGAGGATCACGTAGTTCACCTTCCGGATGTCGGCCAGCTTGGTGCCGCCGGCGTAGCTGATCGAGCTTTGCAGGTCTTCCTGCATCTCGCGCAGCGTGTCGGGCAGCTTGCCCTTCACGGGCTCGAGGATCCGCTTGCCCTCCACGTGCTTGTACTCGCCCTTGTTGAAGTCGGAGGCGCTGCCGTAGTACTCCTTGTACAGGCGGCCATCCACTTCCACGGTCTGGCCGGGCGATTCCTCGTGGCCGGCGAGCATGGAGCCCACCATCACCATGGTCGCGCCGAAGCGGATGCTCTTGGCAATGTCGCCGTGCTCGCGGATGCCGCCGTCGGCAATGATCGGCTTGGTCGCCACGCGGGCGCACCACTTGAGCGCTGACAGTTGCCAGCCGCCCGTGCCGAAGCCGGTCTTCATGCGGGTGATGCACACCTTGCCCGGGCCGATGCCCACCTTGGTGGCGTCGGCGCCCCAGTTTTCCAGGTCGATGATCGCCTCAGGCGTACCGACGTTGCCGGCGATGACGAAGGTCTGCGGCAGCTTCGCCTTCAGGTGCGTGATCATGTTCTTCACGGTGTCGGCATGGCCGTGCGCGATGTCGATGGTCACGAATTCCGGGGCCAGGCCCTCGGCAGCGAGCTTGTCCACTGTGGCGTAGTCAGCCTCTTTCACGCCGACCGAAATGGAAGCGAACGCGCCGTGCTCCTTCATCATCCGCACGAACTTGACGTTGTCCAGGGCGAAGCGGTGCATCACGTAGAAGTAGCCGTTCTGGGCCAGCCAGAGGCAGATCTTCTCGTCCACCACCGTCTTCATGTTGGCGGGCACCACCGGCAGCTTGAAGCGGCGGCCGCCGAACTCCATCGACGGGTCGCATTCCGAGCGGCTTTCCACGCGGCACTTGCGGGGCAGCAGCAGCACTTTGTCGTAGTCGAAGATTTCCATTTCCAGGCTCCGGAAAACTGTTGAAGAACAGGTGAGCGCTTGGACTGGCGGGCCGGTGCCTGGGAGGCGGAGCTCCAAAAGCAAACCGGGCGCTCGCACAATGGCTTGGGCCCGGTGATTGATTCTACGGCGCGGCCGCCCCTAGGGACATTCGGTTCGGCGGATAGCCCTGATATGGCCGCGCGCATCCTGCAGGATCGCCACCAGACTCAGCCGGTCGGGCTTTGCGCCCTCGTGGATCTGCATGGCGCGCGTTTCCGCCAGCGCGCCCGGCGCACGGCCCGCCGCCTTGTCCCAGTCGGGCCGGAACACGTTGCGCACCAGGTTGCGCGCCACCGGGCTTCCTTCGGCGCCGGCCGGCAGGTTTTCCACCAGCAGCAGCCAGGCATTCCAGGCCTCGCGGCCGGGCTGCTTCAGCTCGATGGTGGTCCCCACGTAGTCGTTGACCGGGACTCCCTGGGCGACTCGCAGGGCGACCGTGCTTCCCCCCCGGACGCTGCCAACGGCCGAGCTGCGCTCCGGCGCCGTCTTCCCCAGGGCGAGCAGGCGGTCCAGGGCGTCCTGGCTTGCCACGGCCGACAGAGGCGCGTCGTCGCCCGAGCGGCCGGGCAGGATCCAGTCGAGCACCACCGTGTTGGCAGCGGGCTCCGGCGTGCGGGGATCGCGCCAGCAGGCCTCGCAGTCGGCACTCACAAAGCGTTCCAGAACGGCTTGCGGCTGCGGCACCTGGTCGCTGGTGCACAGCGCGCGTGCGGCGAGCGGCAGCGCGAGAACGAGGACGGCGAAGGGGCGAAACGGCACAGCTTGTCGATTGCGTGGCGGCGGATCGGTTCCGCCGGCTTCCTACAATGCCACATGTTCCCAGACGTCGCCGCCGAATCCCCGCTGCTGCAGCACCTCAACCCCGAGCAGCGCGCCGCCGTCACGCTGCCCAACGAGCACGCGCTGATCCTCGCGGGCGCCGGCTCCGGCAAAACGCGGGTGCTCACCACGCGGATCGCCTGGCTGCTGGCCACCGGGCAGATCGGTCCGGGCAATGTCATCGCCGTCACCTTCACCAACAAGGCGGCCAAGGAGATGATGACGCGGCTGACGGCGATGCTGCCGGTCAACGTCCGCGGCATGTGGATCGGCACCTTCCACGGCCTGTGCAACCGCTTCCTTCGCGCGCATTACAAGCTCGCCAACCTGCCGCAGAGCTTCCAGATCCTGGACACGCAGGACCAGCTGTCGGCGATCAAGCGCCTGATGAAGCAGCACAACGTGGACGACGAACGCTTCCCGGCCAAGGAGACGCAGTGGTCCATCGCCGGCTGGAAGGAGGAAGGGCTGCGTCCCAACATGGTGGAGACGCGCACCGAGGAGGACCGTCGCAAGGTCGAGATCTACCAGCTCTACGAGGAGCAGTGCCAGCGCGAAGGCGTAGTCGACTTCGCCGAGCTGATGCTGCGCAGCTACGAGCTGCTCCGCGACAACGACCCGATCCGCGAGCACTATCGCCGCCGTTTCCACCACATCCTGATCGACGAGTTCCAGGACACCAACAAGCTTCAGTACGCCTGGATCAAGATGTTCGCGGGCGAGGGCAACTCGGTGTTCGCGGTCGGCGACGACGACCAGAGCATCTATGCCTTTCGCGGCGCGCGGGTGGGCAACATGGCGGATTTCGTGCGCGAGTTCAGCGTGCGCCACCAGATCAAGCTGGAACAGAACTACCGCAGCTTCAGCAACATCCTGGACTCCGCCAATGCGCTGATCGCGCACAACAAGACCCGGCTGGGCAAGAACCTGCGCACGGACCAGGGGCCCGGCGAACCGGTTCGCGTGTACGAGGCGCCGACCGACATGGCCGAGTCCCAGTGGCTGGTGGAGGAGGTCCGCCAGCTGGTGCGCGACGACATACCGCGGCATGAAGTCGCGGTGCTCTATCGCAGCAACGCGCAAAGCCGGGTGATCGAGACGGCGCTGTTCAACGCGGCGGTGCCCTACCGCGTCTATGGCGGCCTGCGCTTCTTCGAGCGCGCCGAGATCAAGCACGCGCTGTCGTACTTGCGGCTGCTGGAGAACCCGAACGACGACACCAGCTTCATCCGGGTGGTGAATTTCCCGGCGCGCGGCATCGGCGCGCGCACGATCGAGCAGCTGCAGGATGCCGCGCGCGCGGCGGGGAGTTCGCTGCACGACGCGGTGAAGTCCACCACGGGGAAGGCGGGGGCCAACCTCGCCGCGTTCGTTCAGAGGATCGATGCTATGCGCGCCGAGACCGATGGCCTGACGCTGCGCGAGATCATCGAGGTGATGCTGCAGCGAAGCGGCCTCATCGATCACTACAAGGCCGAGCGGGACGGCGCCGATCGCGTCGAGAACCTGGAGGAACTGGTGAACGCCGCCGAGAGCTTCGTCACGCAGGAAGGCTTCGGGCGCGACGCGGTGGCGCTTCCGATCGATGAACTGGGCCCCGCGGTGTTGCGCCAGTCGCCGGCGAGCCAGGGGCTGGACCCCAGCCTGCCGGAAGTGAACGAACCGGCCCCGGACTACGTGCCGCCCGACGCGGAGACGGGCGAGACGCTGTCGCCGCTGGCCGCCTTCCTCACGCATGCGGCCCTGGAATCCGGCGACAACCAGGCGCAGGCCGGCCAGGATGCGGTGCAGCTGATGACGGTGCACGCCGCCAAGGGCCTCGAGTTCGATTGCGTGTTCGTCACGGGGCTGGAAGAGGGACTCTTTCCCAGCGAGCGGTCGCTGGCCGACTACGAAGGCCTGGAGGAAGAGCGGCGCCTGATGTACGTGGCGATCACCCGCGCGCGCAAGCGCCTGTACCTCAGCCACTCGCAGACGCGGCTGCTGCATGGCCAGACCCGCTACAACGTCAAGAGCCGTTTCTTCGAGGAACTGCCGGAGGCGGCCCTGAAGTGGCTCACGCCGAAAAACCAGAGCTTCGGCGGCTCCGCCTTCGGTTTCGGCATGGGCTACCCGAGCACGCGCAGCACAGGCTATTCAAGCCAGGGGCGCAGCGAGACATTCGCGAACCCTCCGGTGCCGGCGCAGCGGGCGGAGCCCGCGCACGGGCTCAGGGCGGGCATGAAGGTGTTTCACACGAAGTTCGGCGAGGGCACGGTGCTCACCCTGGAGGGCACGGGACAGGATGCCCGCGCGCAGATCAATTTTCCCCGGCATGGCCACAAGTGGCTGGCGCTGTCGGTGGCCAAGCTCACTCCGGTCACCTGAGCGCGACGCTTTAGCTCCCGTAGTCCCAGTCGGCATCTGCCGGGCCTTCAGGTCGCTGTGGATGAAATTGTCATGACGACTCATAACCGCCCCATCGGCATTTCCCCCTCGTTTGACGGGCAAATTCCGGACAAGGACACTCGCAGCGCATCGGCATTCACGCCGCCGGAGTTCTCCCCATGAAAACCTCGATCGCGCTCAGCGCTTTCCTGCTCGCCGCCGGCGCCGCTTGCGCCGCCGACACGCCAGGGGCCAATCCCAGCGTGCCGCAGCCATCGGTGCAGGAGCGCCTGGCGAACGCGCGCAAGGCCGTGGATCGCAAGGACTGGAGCACCGCGCAGCGCGAGCTGACGGTGGTCGTGCGCGAGGCGCCGCAGAACGCGGACGCTCACAACCTCCTGGGCTACACCTACCGCAAGCGCGGCTCGCCGGACATGGCCAGGGCCTACGAGCACTACGACATGGCGCTCAAGATCGACCCGCGGCACAAGGGCGCACGCGAATACCTGGGCGAGGCCTACCTGGTGGACCGGCGGCTGCCCGACGCGGAGCGGCAGCTGGTGGAGCTGGAGAAGATCTGCGGCGGGCCGGCCTGCGAGGAATACCGCGACCTGGCGAAGTCGATCGCCGAATACAAGGCCAGGCCGTAGGCGCCGCTAGCGGGCGAGCGGATGCGGTTGCGGATCGAGCGACCCGCTGCCGTCCCTGGCGCCCTTGCGGCCCAGGATCTGCCATGCGGTGCGTTCGTTCACCAGCGCCGCGACTTTCTCCACCTCCTCGTCGGAGTGGTTGATCGCCGGCGCGGGCGTCAGCAGGCGGCCGTTGACGGGATCAGGTTCGCCCCAGAAGGCCTGGTGGTACTGCGCCGAAGAAGTCACCCGCTCCGCGCCTGAAGACACGTCGACGATGCCGTAGCAGTTGCAGAAGTAGCTGCGGCCTCCGGGCGCCACCTCCGCGTAGGTTCCGGTGCCGCGGATGCCGGCGGTGAGCCCGGGCAGCACGAGCTGCCGGTGGCTGCCGCGACTCCAGGCGCTCACGACCCCGCCCGCCAGCAGGCGCAGCACGCTCACCGACATCAGCGTGGCGCCCCGCTCCATGGCCAGGCGTGAGTTCTGGCGCACCAGGAAAGAGGCGTTGCCCATCACGAACATCAGCTGGCTGTCCGGACCGGTCTCGATCCGGTCGCTGGTCTGGACCGATTGCCCCTGCCGCAGGCGCTGCCCGTTGAGCAGCACGTCTCCCAGCAGTTCCACGACGTTGCCGCGCTGCTGTGCATGGGCTGCCGCCAGGCCGCCCAGCGCGGTCCAGGCGGCGGCGGCCTGCAGGAAGCCGCGTCGGCGGAACCAGAGCAGTTCGCCGTCGCTGCGACCTTGCAGCACGTGGCGTGTCACGGCGTGCCGCCCTCCGCGGGTGCGATGGGCACCGTGTCTTCGTCGCCGTCCGCACGGAAGCTGTCGCGGAACGTGAAATAGAGCGAGGTGGTGAACATCGCGACCAGCAGCAACACGGTCGGCATCATGATGCTCTTGGCCGCGGTCGCGCCGCCCACCATCAGCCCGATCGTGCTGAACACGAAGCCAACGGCCAGGAACAGGGCAACCCAGGCGAAGCCGTACATCAGCATCGCGCCTGCGTTGCGCAGGCAGGCCACCGCGCTGAAGAACAGGCTCTTCACCGGCGACACGCCGTGCCAGTGCACCAGCGCCGGCGCATGCCAGAACAGCACCACCAGCGGGGAGTGCAGCAGCAGGATGATCAGCGTGCGCGCGTCGACCTGCGGTGCCTGGGCCTCCGTGGCGGGCTGGCCGGCGATCAATGTGCCGAGCAGTGTGGCGACCAGCGAACCCGCCATGTACATCGCGCCCAGCACCAGCATGGCCCGCGCGCGCTGCCGCCCGGCGCGGAACGCGCTGATCAGGACGGTGGGCATCGGAAAGCGCCCGCTTTCCGCCTCGGCCGTCGCGGCCATCAGGCCCAAAGTGGCCGCCGGCACCAGCATCGCGCCCAGCACGATGCCCAGAAACGGAATCTGCGAGATCACCAGCACCGCGGCCATGTACATGAAGAACAGCCCCGTGAGCGCCAGCGGCTGCTTCAGGAAGGTCTTGACCCCGAGCTTCACCCACAGGATGCCGGTGCGGGCGGGAACGATATTGAGCTTCACGAATTGAATTTACCCGATGCGCGCGACGGGCCTGGCCGCGTCAGGGGCTCGCGGCCGGAACGGGCTGCGCCACGCGCTGCCGCAGCACGCGTTCGAAGTGGGAGGGATCGTGCGGCTTCAGCAGCGAAGCTTCGCGCGGGAGGTGGAAGTCCCACAGGCGGGAAATCCAGAAACGCAGAGCCCCGGCACGCAGCATGGCGGGCAACAGGGTGCGCTCGGCGGCGGTCAGGGGACGCACCGCGCCGTACGCCTGCACGAAGGCGCGCGCGCGTTCGGGGTCGTGTGCCCCCGTGGCCAGGTCCACGGCCCAGTCGTTCAGGCACACGGCGAGGTCGAACAGCCAGCTGTCCACCCCGGCGAAGTAGAAGTCGAAGAAACCGGTCAGGCGACCGTCCTCGAACATCACGTTGTCGCGGAACAGGTCGGCGTGCACCGGTCCGCGGGGGAGCGCGGCGTAGGCGGAACCGGCGGCGACGTGGTTCTGGAAGGCAAGTTCGCCGCGCAGCAGCGCGGACTGCTCGGGCGTGACGAAGGGCAGGACCACCGGCACCGTTTCGTTCCACCACGCCAGACCGCGCAGGTTGGGCTGGTGACGGTTGTAGTCGCGCCCGGCCAGGTGCATGCGCGCCAGTGCGGCGCCGACCTGCGCGCAATGGTCCGGTCCGGGCGCCAGTTCGTGCTTGCCCGCGAGCTTGTTGACCAGCGCGGCCGGCTTGCCGCAGAGCCTGTGCAGGATGTCGCCGTTCTGGTCGCCCTGCGGGTCCGGCACCGGCACGCCGTGCTGCGCCAGGTGCTTCATCAGGTGGAGGTAGAAGGGCAGCTGCTCGAAAGTCAGCCGTTCGAACAGCGTCAGCACGTACTCGCGCCGGCCGAACATGTCCTCGGCGGTGACGAAGTAGTTGGTGTTCTCGATGCCGCTCTGGATGCCGCGCAGCTCGCGCAGTTCGCCCAGGTTCAGGGCACGCAGCAGCGTGCTCGCCTCGTCCTCCGAGACCTCGGTGAAGACCGCCATGTCAGAAGCCGAATACGTTCCAGACGCGCTGCTTGCGGTCGGCGAAACCGTCCCGGCTTTCGGCGGGGCGGCTGCGGGCGAGATCGCTTGGCTGCATCTCGTAGGCCGGCACGTTCGCCTTCGGCTGCACCGTCACGCTTTGCGTCTGGCCGCCCACGCGGACCTCGTCGATGGTGTTGCCGCCGTCCTCGACGTGGATGCGCTCCACCTTCTGGTTCTTGCGGGGCTCGCCAATGGGTTCGCGCGCGATGGGCGCCTGCGCCTGGGCCAGGGCGGACAAGGGCAACAGGACGGCAAGCAGCATCGGCAGGAGGCGCATGGCCGGATTGTAGGCGCTGCGGTCGCGCTTCCCGCGCCGGGCACAATCGCATGCATGAGCGAGACGGACGAAGTCCCCCAACCCGAACCCAAGGTGCTGCTGCTGGTCGACGGCTCCAGTTACCTGTACCGCGCCTACCACGCGATGCCCGACCTGCGCGCGGTGCCCGGTGACCCCGCGAGCCCGGCGACCGGGGCCATCCGCGGCATGATCAACATGCTGCAGAAATTGCGCCGCGACATCCGGGCCGACTACGCGGCCTGCGTGTTCGACGCGCCCGGTGGCACCTTCCGCGACGAGCTCTATCCCGACTACAAGGCGACCCGCTCGCCGATGCCGGACGACCTGCGCGCGCAGATCGAACCGATCCACGAGGTGGTGCGGCTGCTCGGTTGGAAGGTGCTCAACGTGCCCGGCGTCGAGGCCGACGACGTGATCGGCACGCTGGCCTGCATGGGCACCCAGCAGGGCTTTGTCACTGTGATCTCGAGCGGCGACAAGGACCTGTCGCAGCTGGTCAACGAGCACGTCACCGTCATCGACACCATGAACGACCGCAAGCGCGACATCGCGGGCGTGGAGGTGGAGTTCGGCGTGCCGCCACGCCTGATGATCGACTACCAGACGCTCGTGGGCGACTCGGTCGACAACGTTCCGGGCGTCGACAAGGTGGGTCCGAAGACCGCGGTGAAGCTGCTCAAGGAATTCGGCTCGCTCGACGCGCTGGTGGAGCGCGCGCACGAGGTCAAGGGCGCGGTGGGCGAGAACCTGCGCAAGGCGCTGGAATGGCTGCCCAAGGGCCGCGCCCTGCTCACGATCCGCACCGACTGCGACCTGAAGGACCACATTCCCGGCTTTCCCGAGCTGGAGGACATCGTCATCGGCGGGCAGGACGTCGAGAAGCTGAAGGTGTTCTACGACCGCTACGGCTTCAAGGGACTGGTCAAGCAGCTGGAAAGCCATGACGTGCCGCCCGAGCTGATGGAGGAAAACCAGAAGCGCCAGCGCGTGTCCGTGCCGCCGGGCAGCACCGGTGGGCTGTTCGAGGAACCGGATCTCTCGGGGCTGTCCCAGGCCACGACGCTGCACTACGAGACTCTCTTCACCTGGGACCAGTTCAACACCTGGATGCAGCGCATCGAGGACGCGTCGCTGGTGGCGGTGGACACCGAGACCGATTCGCTGGACGAGATGCTCGCCAACATCGTCGGCCTGTCCTTCAGCACCGAGCCGGGACTGGCCTGCTACATCCCGCTCGCGCACAACTACCAGGGCGCGCCCGACCAGCTGCCGCGCGACGACGTGCTGCAGCGGCTGCAACCCTGGCTGGAAGACCCGGAGAAACGGAAGCTGGGCCAGCACGTCAAGTACGACCGGCATGTGTTCGCCAACCACGGCATCGACGTGCGCGGCTACGTCCACGACACCATGCTGGAAAGCTACGTGCTCGAAGTGCACAAGCCCCACGGCCTGGCCAGCCTGGCCGAGCGCCATCTGGGGCGCACGGGCATCGACTACGAGACCGTGGCGGGCAAGGGTGTGCACCAGATCACCTTCAACCAGGTGCCGGTGGACAAGGCGGCGGAGTACTCGTGCGAGGACTCGGACCAGACGCTGGATGTGCACCTGGCGCTGTACCCGAAGCTGGAGCGGGATTCCAAGCTGCGTTTCATCTACGACCTGGAAATCCAGTGCAGCGAGGTGCTGTACCGCGTCGAGCGCAACGGCGTGCTGATCGACGCGAAGGCGCTCGCGCAGCAAAGCAACGAGCTGGGCAACCGCATCATGCAGCTGGAGCGCGAGGCGCACGACCTGGCCGGCCAGCCCTTCAACCTGGGCAGCCCCAAGCAGATCGGCGAGGTGTTCTTCACCAAGCTGGGCCTGCCGGTGGTGAAGAAGACCGCCAGCGGCGCGCCCAGCACCGACGAGGAAGTGCTGGAGAAGCTGGCCGAGGACTACCCGCTGCCGGCCAAGATCCTGGAGCACCGCGGCTTGTCCAAGCTCAAGGGTACCTACACCGACAAGCTGCCCCAGATGACCAACCCCGCCACGGGGCGCGTGCACACCCACTATGCCCAGGCAGTGGCGGTGACCGGCCGGCTCTCCAGCAACGACCCCAACCTGCAGAACATCCCGGTGCGCACGGTCGAAGGCCGCCGCATCCGGGAGGCCTTCATCGCGCCGCCGGGCAGCCGCATCGCCAGCGCCGACTATTCGCAGATCGAGCTGCGCATCATGGCGCACATCAGCGAGGACGAAGCGCTGCTGCGCGCCTTCCGCGAAAACATGGACGTGCACCGCGCCACCGCCTCCGAAGTGTTCGGCGTGCCGCTGGACCAGGTGTCGAGCGAACAGCGCCGCTACGCCAAGGTGATCAACTTCGGCCTGATCTACGGCATGAGCAGCTTCGGGCTGGCGCGCAACCTCGGCATCGAGACGGCGGCGGCCAAGAGCTACATCGACCGCTATTTCCAGCGTTACCCGGGCGTGAAGCAGTACATGGACGAGACGCGGCTGTCGGCCAAGGCCAAGGGCTACGTCGAGACGGTGTTCGGGCGCAGGCTCTACCTGCCCGAGATCAACTCACCGAACGGGCCGCGCCGCGGCGGCGCGGAGCGCCAGGCGATCAACGCGCCGATGCAGGGCACGGCGGCCGACCTGATCAAGCTGTCGATGGTCAAGGTGCAGGAGGTGCTGGACCGCGAGCAGCGCGCCACGAAGATGATCATGCAGGTTCACGATGAACTGGTGTTCGAAGTGCCGGAGGACGAGGTGGAGTGGCTGAAGGTGGAGATCCCGCGCCTGATGGCCGCCGTCGCCGACCTCCGCGTGCCGCTGCTGGCGGAGATCGGCGTGGGCGCGAACTGGGACGAGGCGCACTAACCCTTGGTCTTCTCCGACCACAGCACCCCACCCGTGGCCCAGTCGCCCGGCTTGACGTCGAACAGCAGGATGTCCACCGACTCGGGCTTGCTGCCGAGGGTGTCGACACAGGCCTGGGTGATGGCCTTGACCAGGTTGCGCTTCTGTTCGGGGGTGCGGCCTTCGAAGAGGTCGACGCGGATGGTGGGCATGCGCTTTTCCTTGCGATGAAAAGCCCGTAGTCTGCGACACCTTGGCCGGCACTGGAATGGCGCCGTTCGCAATAAAAGGGGAGCCCATGCTCGGCGAGGACTTGAAGAAGGAATTGGACGCGCTGCTGCCGGGCGCCGGCACGCCGCAGGGTGCCACGCGGCGCACGGCACTGAAGGCTGCGCTGGGCGTCGGCTATGCCGCGGCAGCCGCCCCGCTGGTGGCGCAGACGGCCATCCGCACGCCGTCGGACGGCCTGGTGGTCGGAGAGATCGGTTACGAGGTCGGCGGTTTCAAGGTGCCGGCGTACCGTGCGGCGCCGGCGGGCCGCACGGGCCTTCCCGTGGTGCTGTTGGTGCACGAGGTGTTTGGAGTGCACGAGTACATCGCGGACACGGCGCGACGCTTGGCACGTGCCGGTTACCTGGCGATCGCGCCCGAACTGTTCGCGCGCCAGGGCGATCCGGGCAGCTACGGCGAACTGGCCAGGCTGATGGCGGAGGTCGTCGCCAGGACACCGGATGCGCAGGTGATGTCGGACCTCGACGGCGCGCTGCAGTGGGCTGGGGCGAACGGCGGCGACGTGAAGAAGGCGGGCATCACCGGCTTCTGCTGGGGCGGCCGCATCGCCTGGTTGTACGCGGCGCATGCGCCGGTGAGGGCGGCCGTCGCCTGGTACGGGCGGCTCGTGGGCAGCGCGAGCGAGCTCACGCCCCGGCATCCGCTGGACATCGCCGCGGACCTGAAGGCGCCGGTGCTGGGCCTCTACGGCGCGGCGGACGCCGGCATCCCGCTGGAGAGCGTTGATAAGATGAAGGCGGCCCTGGCGAATGGATCCCCTGCCGCCCGGGCCTCGCAGTTCGTGCTGTACCCGGACGCGCCGCACGCCTTCCACGCCGACTACCGTCCGAGCTATCGGCACGGGCCGGCCGAGGACGGCTTCCAGCGCGCACTGGCGTGGCTCAGGGCGAACGGCGTGGCCTGAGCCGGAGAACAACAACCTGGAAGGCGCCGCCCCGCGGGGCGGCTTTTCGTCCGTGACCCTGATCACCATCCTCTTCGCGACCCTGGGCGCCGGCATCGGCAGCGTGTGGATCGCTGCCGCCCTCATGCGCCTCGGCTGGCAGGACGCGGGCACCGGCGCACCGACGCGCGGCGTCGGGGAACAGCACCTCCTGAGCCTCGCCGCCGGCGCGCTGATGTCGACGGCCTTCATGCATCTGCTGCCCGAGGCGCTGGAAAGCGGTCACGACGCGCAGAAGCTGTTCGGGACGCTGCTGGTGGGCCTGGTGTTCTTCTTCCTGCTGGACAAGGCGGAGCTGTGGCACCACGGGCATGAGCATCACCACGGGTCCGAGGATCTGCCGCATGCGCAGGATCCCTTGAACCGCCACGCGGCCGAGCACGCGCATGACCATGACCATGACCATCACCACGGACCCGCGCTGCGTTCAGGCGGCTGGGCCGTGCTGACCGGCGACAGCGTTCACTGCTTCGGCGACGGCATCCTCATCGCGTCGGCCTTCATCGCCGACGCGCGGCTGGGGCTGGTGGCGGCGCTGGCCGTGATGGCGCACGAGGTGCCCCACCACATCGGCGACCTCGCCGTGCTGCGCCAGACCAGTGGCAGCCGGCGCGCTGCGCTGGTGAAAGTCTCGCTCGCGGGCGCGGTGACGCCGCTCGGAGGCCTGGTGGGATGGTGGCTGGTGGACCTGCTGGTGGCCTACCTGCCGTACTTCCTGGTGGTGGCCAGCAGCAGCTTCATCTACGTGGCGCTGGCCGACCTGATCCCGCAACTGCAGAGGCGGCTGGGCGCGCGCGAAACGCTCGCCCAGATCGCCTGGCTGCTCTTCGGCATCGGGCTGGTCGCAGGCGTGAGCGCGCTGGCGCACGCCTAGCGATCAGTACCGGTACGGGTTGTTGGGCCGGCGGTCGAAGCGGTCCGGCACGCCGTCGCCGTCCCGGTCGCGACGGTAGTGGCGATGGCCGCCGTAATAAGGCTGCGGGTAAACGTAGGTCGGCTGTGAGTACACATACGCGGGCTGCGAGTACACGTACCCCGGCTGGGCATACCCATAGCCCGGCGCCGTGTAGTTGGGGTAGCCATAGCCATAGTAGGCCGGTGCGCCGCCGCCGATGTTCAGGTAAATCGAGGCATCGGTGCGCGCGTGCGCAGCCGGCGCAGCGAGCGTGATGGCGGCAGCCGCCGCGCAGCCCAACGCCATCCAGATCTTGTTGCTCATGAGGTGTCTCCCGGTTCGTCGATGACCTCATCCTGCGCCACGCGTGTGAAGCCTGTCGTACTGCCGTGCAAAGGTGCGGTGAACGTTGGATTCGGGTCGTTCACGCACGGGCCCCCCAGTCCTACATGCCCCCGGATGTTGTCCGACAGGTGGGTGCCAAGTGCGGTCCTACGCTGGCAGGGCTGATGGAGGACACGTCCCTCTCCCCGAGGCGGCACGCGACGGCCTTCGTCACATTCCCACAGACATCCATCCAGAAGGAGAATGAGCATGGCTTCTCGTGATCAGGAAGAACGCGACCGCCAGGGCCGCTGGGGCAGCAGCAGCGACCAGGACGAGGGCCGCGGACAAGGCTCAGGCAGCGGGGAGTCCCGCGGCAGCTGGGGCGGGCAGCAAGGCGGCCAGCAAGGCGGTTACGGTGCATCGCAGGGCTCGCAAGCCTCCCAGGGCGGCGGGTCCCAGGGCGGGTACGGGCGCTCGGGCTCCGACTTCGGTTCCCAGCAATCCTCGGGCTACGGCGGGTATGGCGGCGAGAGCCATGGCTATGGCCGCGGCTCGTCCGAGTACGGCGGGCAGGGAAGCCAGGGCAACCAGGGTGGCTGGGGCCGCGGTGAATCCGGCAGCGAATACGGTGGCCGGGGTGGCATGCAGTCGTCCGGCTACGGCGGCCAGGGCGGCGGCTACGGTCAGGGCGGACAGGGCTATGGCAGCAGCCAGGCCGGTTACGGCCAAGGCGGCCAGGGCTACGGCGGCAGCCAGGGCGGAGGCCAGGGCAGCTGGGGCGGCCAGGCCGGCCAAAGTGACTGGGGCCGCTACGGAAGCCAGCAGGGAAGCTGGAGTGGTGGCCAGGGCGTCCAGGGTGGCGGCTCGCAAGGTGGCTACGGCCAAGGAGCCCAAGGCAGCCAAGGCAGCTATGGCCAGGGCGGCGGCAACCACGGACAGATGACCAGTGGTGGCGGCAGCTACGGGCAAATGGGCGGCAGCACCTATGGCCAAAGCAGTGGGGGCTATGGCGGCAGCGGCAGCGGCTACGGCAGCACGCAAGGCTGGCAGGGCGGTCAAGGCCACAACCAGGGCTATGGCGGTCAGAGCGGCGGCTACGGCAGCCATGGCGGCGGCATGGGCCAGAGCAGCCAAGGCTACGGCAGCCAGGGCTACGGGTCCGGCGGCCAGGGCTACAGCAGCGGCCTGGGAGGCAATTACGGCGGCAGCCAGGGTTACGGGTCGGGCGGGATGGGCGGCCATGGCCAGTCGGGCTACGGCAGCAGCCAGGGCCAGGGCGGCAGCAGTTACGGCCAGGGTGAGTGGGGCCAGGGCGGCAGCAGCGGCTATGGCGGCCAGGGCTCCAGCTGGAGCTCGGGCGTCGGCAGCGGCAGCCACTCGCAAGGTGTTGGCCAGGGTCATCACGACCCCGAGTACCACCAGTGGCGCGAAGAGCAGATCCGCAACCTGGACAACGACTACCAATCCTGGCGGCAGGAGCGGTACCGCAAGTTCAGCGACGAGTTCACCAACTGGCGCAGCAGCCGCAGCGGCGGCCAGGGCCAGAACACGGGTTCTTCCGGCAGCGCGGGCTCGTCCTACGGATCCTCCGGCAGCACGGGCAGCGCAAGCGGAGGCGGCGGCACGGGCAGCCCCTACGGCGGCTCGGGCAACTACGGCTCCACGGGGCAGAGCGGCTCCAGCAGCCTGTCCGGCTCCGGCGGCATGGGCAGTTCGGGCCAGGGCATGAGCGGAAGCAGCGGCAGCAGCGGCAGCAGCGGACTGAGCGGGGGTTCCAGCAGCACCACCGGGTCGAGCGGTGCCGGCGGCAGCAGCGGCTCCAGCAGCGGCACGAAGAAGTGAGTCATTGAAGTTCGCGGCGCCGCCTTCACGCGGCGCCGCCTCTTTTCGTTCAAGCAGAAGGGAGATCCACGATGAAGACGCGATTGCTCACCTTGCCCGCGCTGCTGGTCCTCGCTCTGTCCTTTGGCAGTGCGCAGGCGCAGACGACCGGCGCGGGAACCTCGGCCACCGGCGGCCAGTCCGCACCCGTGGCGCAGCCGGGTACAGGCACGCGCAACCTGCCGGACGTCGCCAGGAAACTCGCGCGCGGCGATCGCAAGTTCATCGACGACGCCGCCAGCAGCGGCATGTTCGAGGTGCAGGTGGCGCAGCTCGCCGCGAGCAAGGCCACCGACCCCAACGTCAAGAGCTTCGCCGGCATGCTGGTGGACCAGCACACGGCTGCGAACAACGAGCTGGTGAAGATCGCCAACGCCAAGGGCGTGGAACTGCCCGCGGCGCCCAAGCATGCCCTGCGCCGCGACATCGAGAAGCTCGGAAAGAAGAACGGCGAGGCCTTCGATCGCGACTTCGTGCGCGAGGTCGGCATCCAGGCACACGAGAAGGACATCAAGATGTTCCAGAAGGCGAGCAAGGACGTGAAGGACCCCGAGCTCAAGGCCTTCGTCGACAGGACGCTGCCGCACCTGCAGGAGCACCTCGCCGCGGCGGAGAAGCTGCCGCAGTCGGGGAGGAATGCCGCGGCCATGGGCAACAAGAAATAGCTTGTCCGGCGCCCAAGGCAAAGCCATGCACGTTGCACGCCTCGTGTGGTGCGCCGCACTGCTGGCGGCGGTCAACGCGCACGCAGCGCCGGCGCCCGGCGGCCCTGCGGCGGACGCCGAGGCGAGAAGGCAATCGGGGGCGCAGCGCCTGGAGCGCCGCTTCCTGCAGATCACCGCGGCCAACCTGCGCTTCCAGTTCGAGGCTTCGCGCCTCGCGCTGGCGCGCTCGGGCAATCCGGCGGTGAAGGACCTCGCGAACACCTTGCTGGCGCGGCAGCAGAAGGCGCAGCCCGAGATCCTGAGGTTGCTGGATGCGCGCGGCATGGCGCTGCCGATTCCCACCAATGGGCACGGGAAGGCGCTGCGGCAGCTCGGCAAGCTGAGCGGCGCGAAGTTCGACCGGTTCTACGTGGACGAAGTCGTGAGGGCGTCGTCGCAGGAGGACATCGCCAATTGCGAGAAGATGGCCGCGCAGGCCGAGGACCCCGTGCTCAAGGCCTGGATCGACCGGCAGCTGCCTGCCCTGCGCTTCCAGGTCGCCAAGGCCGGCAAGACCTTGCCGGGCGACCCGCTGCGCGGGCACCGCGCCGGTTGACGCTCAGCGGGCCTGGTAGCCCGTGACGCGCCAGCGGCCGTCCGATTCGCGCACGGTCGTGACGAGTTCCTGCACCACCGGCTTCTTGTCGAACTTGCTCGTGAACTGCACGGTGACGTAGTCGCCTTCGGGGCGGCCCGGCAGCGTTCGCTTGTAGATCGCTTCGCCCGGCTGGCGTTCGACGAACTTGCCCAGCGGATCCCGCAGCTTGGGAACGTTGTCCATCCAGGTACCCAGCGGAACGCTCTGGCGGAACACGGCGCTGGAGGCATCCCAGGCGGTGCCCCAGTCCTTGCGATCAAGCAGCAGCAGCCACGCGTGCGCGGCCATCTGCCCGGCCTTCTCGAACTCGGGGTTGCTGATGACGCCGTTGGACGCGGAAGCAGGCGCTTGCGGCGCCGGCGCCGCCGCCGGCGTTGCCGGTGCATTGCCGGGCTTGGCAGCCGGCGGCTTGAGTTGCGCCTGGGCCGCCAGGGCGCAGGCGCACAGGCCAGCGGCCAGCAGGGAACGGCGGAAACTCTTCATTCGTGACTCCAGGATCAGGGAACAAGAGGCAGTCTAGCCTCCGCAGGGTGCTCTTCCGGGGCCGTACAAGCTTTTACCGGGTGTTTACGGCGAGCAGCTGGCGCATCATCCCGGCCGCCACCTGGCCCTGGTCCTCGTTGTTCGTGTTGAAGACCACGTGCACGCGTTGCACCAGGGTGGACAGGTGCGTGATCTCCGGCAGCATGGCCGCCAGCTCATCCTGGCTGTACCAGTAGTCGAAGCGCCCGGAGGACGCGGCCAGTCCCTTCTTGTTCCAGGTCTCCTTGTTGCGCCCATGCAGGCGCACGATCGCCAACTGCGGATTCGTCACGTCCCACACGCAGGGAACGCAGTTGGCGAAGCCCTGCGGTGAGTCGACCACCGTGTGCACCAGCCCCAGCGATCGTTCCCACTCCAGCGTCCGTTCCAGGTGTTCGCCGAAGAACCAGGTGGCGTGCCGGAACTCCGCGGCCACCAGGTGTCCCTGCATCTGCTGCGCGCAGTGTTCCACGTGCGCCATGCTCGCGCGGTTGCGCAGCAGCCAGGGCGCGAACTGGAAGTGCACCGCGCCCAGCTTGCCGGCGGCGTGCAGCGGAGCGAGTGCCGCACGGAAGCGCCGCCACAGCTCCGCCCGGATCTCGGCGGGCAGCTTGTCGTAGTAGAGGGTGCGCGGTACGTCGGGGCCCAGCGCCTTCTGCAGGTCGCGATCGAGCACCGTCGGCAGCGCCTGGTGGCCGGTGAACAGGCGGAAGGCCTTGACGTTGAAAGTGAAGCCGGCCGGCGTGCGCTCGGCCCACAGCTGCGCCGTCTGCGGCTGCGGCATCGCGTAGTAGCTCGAGTCCACCTCCACCAGCGGGAACTGCTGCGCGTAGAAGCGCAGGCGCTGTTCCGAGGTCCTGCAGGCGGGCGGGTAGAAGCGTCCGCAGCCGATCAGGCTCTTGTCGGTCCAGGAGGCGGTGCCGACCAGGATCTTGGAAGTCACTGGATTAATATACAGGGACATGCAGTCCCCGGATCCGCTCGAATCGCTCAATCCGCAGCAGCGCGAAGCCGCCACCCACGGCACGGGCGACACCGCCTCGGACACCCGGCCCCTGCTGGTGATCGCGGGCGCCGGCTCCGGCAAGACAAACACGTTGGCGCACCGGGTCGCCAACCTGATCCGCCACGGCGCCGACCCGCAGCGCATGATGCTGCTCACCTTCAGCCGCCGGGCCGCGCAGGAAATGGAGCGCCGCGTCGGTGGCGTGCTGCAGCAGGCTCTGGGACTGGCCGGCACGCAAGCTCCGGCGCTGCCCTGGAGCGGTACCTTCCACGGTATCGGCGCGCGGCTGCTGCGCGAATACGCGGCGCGCATCGGGCTGGAAGAGAACTTCACCATCCACGATCGCGGCGATGCTGAGGACCTGATGGGCCTGGTGCGCCACGAGATCGGCTTTTCAGACGCGAAGAAGCGCTTCCCGCTCAAGGGCACCTGCCTGGGCATCTATTCGCGCGTGCTCAACACCTGTGACCCGCTGCCGCTGGTGCTGCAGTCCGTGTATCCCTGGTGCGCGCAATGGGGGGACGAGCTGAAGAGGCTGTTCGGCGCCTACGTCGAAGCCAAGCAGCAGCAGAACGTGCTGGACTACGATGACCTGCTGGCCTTCTGGGCCGACATGATGGCGGAGCCGGCTCTGGCGCAGGAGATCGGCGACCGCTTCGACCACGTGCTGGTCGACGAATACCAGGACACCAACCGGCTGCAGGCGGACATCCTGCTCGCGATCAAACCCACCGGGCAGGGCGTCACGGTGGTGGGCGACGACGCGCAGAGCATCTACTCCTTTCGCGGCGCCACGGTGCGCAACATCCTCGACTTCCCGCACCGGTTTTCGCAGCCGGCGCGCACGGTCACGCTGGAGCGCAACTACCGCAGCACGCAGCCCATCCTGGACGCAAGCAACGCAGTGATCGCGGCGGCGCGCGAGCGGCACGCCAAGAACCTGTTCACCGACAAGGCGTCCGACCACCGCGCGCAGCTCGTGCTGGTGCCAGACGAGGCCCAGCAGGCCCGCTGGGTGGCCGACCAGGTGCTGCGCCAGCGCGAGTCGGGGACGCAGCTCAAGTCACAGTCGGTGCTGTTCCGCGCCAGCCACCACAGTGCCGCGCTCGAGCTGGAACTCGCGCGTCGCAACATCCCGTTCGTGAAGTTCGGCGGCCTCAAGTTCCTGGAAGCCGCGCACATCAAGGACGTGATGGCGCTGCTGCGCTTCGCGCACAACCCGCGTGGCCGCATGGCGGGCTTTCGCGCCGTGCAATTGGTGCCGGGGATCGGCGCCGCCTCCGCCACGCGACTGCTCGACGCGATGGCGGAGGCCAGCGACCCGCATGCGGCGCTGCAGGCCTTCGAGCCGCCCGCCGCCGCGAAGCAGGAGTGGTCGGAACTCGCGGGCGTGTTCGCGAAGCTGCGCGAACCCGGCCTCGCCTGGCCGGCCGACATGGAACTGGCCAAGGGCTGGTACCTGCCCCAGCTGGAGCGCATGCACGAGGACGCGCAGGTTCGCAAGCTGGACGTGGAGCAGCTCGCGCGGCTCGCGGCGGGTTACGGAAGCCGGGAACGCTTCCTCACCGAGCTGACCCTGGACCCTCCGGAGGTGACCAGCGACCACAGTGGCCCGCCGTTGCGCGACGAGGATTACCTGATCCTGTCCACCATCCACAGCGCCAAGGGGCAGGAATGGAAGGCAGTGCACGTGCTCAACGTGGTCGACGGCTGCATCCCCAGCGACATGGCCACGGGCACCACCGAGGAGCTGGAGGAGGAGCGGCGATTGCTGTACGTGGCGATGACGCGAGCCCGCGACCACCTGCACCTGCTGGTGCCGCAGCGCTTCTACGTGTCGCAGCAAGCGGGCGGCGGGGACCGGCATGTCTATGCCGGCCGCACCCGCTTCATCAGCGAGGCCATGGCGGCCCGCTTCGAGCAGGTCACCTGGCCGGAGGCGCCGGCCGCGGGGCCGGCGACGGGCCTGCAACCGCAGGCGCCGCTGATCCAGGTGCGCGCGCGTTCGCGCGCCGCCTGGAAGTAGCTCAGAACTGCGCGGGCAGCTCGGACGACTTCGCCCGGGCTTTCTCTTCCGCGAACATCTTGTGGATTTCGTGGCCGCCGGCGGCGGCCTGGGCGACCGGGGCGATGGGGCGGACCTGGGCGGCCTCGACGCCATCCAGCATGCAGCCGGACAGGGAAGCCAGGGTGGCGCAAAGGGCCAGGGCAAACAGGGTGCGCATGTGATCTCTCCGTCTGTAACTCGGGGCCTGCCGCCCCGAAGGCTGCCGATGGATTAAGGAATCGGCCTAACAAGGAACTGCTGCTATCCCGCCAGCCGAGTTCGCGTTCTCCCCTCGAACTCGGTGACGTTGCGGCGAAACCTAAGCGAAACAACCACCTGGACCCCGCCGCACACCACTCATCCAGCCCGACAGGCTGTAACTACATGTTTCCATTGCAACAGCGTTTTCGCAATGGCATCCTGACGTTGGGCTGACAAACGGCAGCTCCCAGTCATCCGAAAGGGGAATCCAGTGAGACACGCCAACGCAAGGAATACGGTCTTCGCACTCGTTCTTGCCGCCTGCAGCCTGCTGGCGCGCGCCGAAACCGGCGTGACCAGCTCGGAGATCCTGGTGGGCATGAGCAACGCGCAGACCGGGCCGGCCTCCGGCCTGGGCCGCAAGCTGAAGGAAGGGGCGACCGCCTATTTCAACCGGGTCAACGATGCCGGCGGCATCCATGGCCGCAAGATCAAGCTGGTCAGCTATGACGACGGCTACGAGCCCGAACGCTCCGCGGCGATGACGGCCAAGCTGATCAACGAGGACAAGGTGTTCACGCTGTTCGGCTACGTCGGCACGCCGACCTCCAGCGCTGCCCTGCCGCTGGTGTCCAAGGCCCAGGTTCCCTACATCGCGCCCTTCACCGGCGCCGAGATGCTGCGCAACCCCGTCAACAAGATCGTGTTCAACGTGCGCGCCTCCTACTTCGACGAAACCGAGGCGATGGTCGAGCGGCTGATGAAGGACCTCAACGTCAAGAAGGTCGGCGTGTTCATCCAGGACGACGCTTACGGCAACGCCGGCAAGGCGGGCGTGGTGCGCGCCCTCATGAAGAACAACCTGCAGCTCGCGGGCGAAGGCAAGTACAAGCGCAACACCGTCGACGTGGACGCGGGCCTCGCGGCGCTGAAGGAGGCCAAGCCCGAAGCCGTGGTGATGGTGGGCACCTACAAGGCCTGCGCCGCATTCGTCAAGAAGGCCAAGGCGGCGGGCTTCAACCCCAGGTTCCTGAACGTCTCCTTCGTCGGCACGTCCGACTTCATCAAGGAAGCCGGTCCGGAAGGAGAGGGCGTGTACATCACCCAGGTGGTGCCGTCGCCCGACGACGCCGGCGTGACGCTGGTCAAGCAGTACCAGGCCGACATGAAGGAATCCGGCGCCGGCGACTTCGACTACACGAGCCTGGAGGGCTACCTCGACGCCGTGGTGCTCGTCGAAGCCCTGAAGAAGGCCGGCAAGGACCTCACCCGCACCGGCTTCGTCAATGCCTTCGAGGCCCTGCAGATGGATGCGGGCGGCGTGAAGGTGGAGTACAGCCCCCGCAGCCACCAGGGGCTCAAGGGCATCTTCCACACGGTGGTGAAGGCCGGCAAGCCCGTGCCGGTCACCCGCTACTGAAGCGAACCGGCACCACGCCAAGGAGATTCGCCATGAAATTCTTCCGTCTCGACTCCATTGCCAAGAAGCTCCTCGTGCCCACGCTGCTGCTCGCGAGCGTGGTGCTGGGTGCCCTGGGCACGACGATGGTGCTGGAGCAGGACAAGGTCCTGACCTCCATGATGCAGTCCAAGGCCGAGGGCTTGTCCAAGATGATGAGCACGATCAGCGTGCCCTACGTCATCAACTACGACCTGTCCGCGCTGGAGGGCTTCGTCAAGGAAGCCGCGAAGGATCCCGACGTCGCCTACGCCGAGTTCTTCGACGCCGACGGCAAGTCCTTCACCGCCAACGCCATGAAGTCGCCTTCCGCGAAGGGCGGGCTGCTGGTCTACAACCGCGACATCACCGACAACGACGGCAAGAAGCTGGGGCGCGTGGAAATCGGCTACCGCACCCGCGTGCTGGACAAGGCGCTGCAGCTGAGCCTGAGCGTGGTGGCCGTGGCGATCGTGCTGGCGCTGGCGCTGCTGGCGGTGGGCGTCACGCTGATCGTGCGCGCCGTCACCCGGCCGGCGGCCCAGCTGCTGGAAAGCTTCACCGCGCTGGCGCAGGGCGAGGGCGACCTCACGACCCGCATCGACGTCAGGAGCAACGACGAGTTCGGCCGCATCGTGGTCGCCTTCAACGCCACGATGGAGAAACTCCACGCGCTGATGTCCCAGGTGCGTGACATCGGCCAGAGCATCGGAGCGTCATCCAAGGACATCGCCGCGGGCAACGCCGAACTGTCGGCGCGCAGCGAGCAGCAGGCTTCGTCGCTGGAAGAGACCGCTTCGTCCATGGAAGAGCTGACTTCCACCGTGTCGCAGAACGCCGAGAACGCGCGCCAGGCCAGCACGCTGGCGCACACCGCCTCCGAGGTCGCGCGCAAGGGCGGCCAGGTCGTCGGCCAGGTGGTGAGCACCATGAACGGCATCTCGCACTCGTCCACCAAGATCGCCGACATCATCGGCGTGATCGACGGCATCGCCTTCCAGACCAACATCCTCGCGCTCAATGCCGCCGTCGAAGCGGCGCGTGCGGGAGAGCAGGGGCGTGGCTTCGCGGTGGTGGCCTCGGAGGTGCGCAGCCTCGCGCAGCGCAGCGCCACGGCCGCCAAGGAGATCAAGGAACTGATCGGTGACTCGGTCGACAAGGTCAATGCCGGCAGCAAGCTGGTCGACGCGGCCGGCAAGACGATGGAGGAGATCGTGACCTCGGTGAAGCAGGTGACCGAGCTGATTTCCGAGATCGCCGCCGCCAGCCAGGAGCAGAGCTCCGGGATCGAACAGGTCAACACCGCGATCACGCAGATGGACCACGTGGTGCAGCAGAACGCCGCGCTCGTGGACCAGGCGGCCACCTCCACCGAATCGATGCATGCGCAGGCCCAGGGCCTGCTGCGGATGGTGGAACGCTTCAACCTGGGAGGCGCGGCGGGCCTCGTTCACGCCAGAGAGATGCCGCAGGTGCAGTCCCAGCCGGCCACCCCGGCCACCCCGGCCGATCCGGCACCGATGCCGATCAGGTTCAAGCCGGCGGCCCGGTTGCCCGCCGGGGGCGGCGCCCGGCTCCATGGCGCCACGCCGCACCAGCCCGAAGGCGACTGGCGGCAGTTCTGATCGCGCCCTGGTGACTCCCTCGCCGCCCACGGGGCGGTACGCGTTCCGACCGAGACATCCGCGCCGACCGCGCGGATGTCTTTTCATTGGGGCCGCGTCAGAAGGCAACGTCCTACGTCGCGCGTTCGGTCCTTCCGACAGCAAGCTCCGGTGCGCTGCTTAGATTGCGCGTGGGCAAGGCGTTTCCTGCGTGCAGCTGCCGGCATCAGACCGCCGGGGTCCGCGCGCAGCCTGCCTGGCCCCGGGGCGCGGCGACTCTTGCCACGGCCCCGAACAACCACACTCCCAAGGAGCAAGCTATGGCATCTCGCAGTTCTTCTTCCCCTTCTACTTCTTCCTCCAAGGCGTCGCCCAAATCGTCTTCGTCCACTTCGAAGTCGACCCGGGCCCAGGCCGCGGGCAAGGGAGCCAAGGCCAGCAGCAAGCGCAGCGCCGCCGGCGGCGAGAAAAAGAGCACGCCGCGCAGCAAGTAAGTCCCGCCACGCGGGTGGGGTGTCGCCTGCGCGAGCGGCGGCCGCGGACGACTCCCCGACAATGGAGGAATGCGCCTCGCGAGTTCCTCCAATTTCCGCCCGGTCGGTGACGCGGTCACCGGCCAGCCCCTGCGCAACCTTTACCGTTCCGCCCACCTGGGCGCCCTGGACGCCGGCGATGCCGCGGCGATCCGGGCTCTCGGCGTCGCCCGCGTGCTGGACTTCCGCGGGGTGAACGAGCGCCTCGCCGCCGCCTGCAGCCTGCCGGACGCGGTCGTGCACTCGCTGCCGATCGAGCCCACCATCGTCCAGAAGCTCAGCGATGTGATCGCTGCCGGGCAGCCCCTGAGCGCCGCGGACGTGACGGCGCACATGCAGGACACCTACCGCGGCTTCGTGCGCCACCACACTCCGCGCTTCGCCGAGTTCTTTGCGCATCTTCTGGAATCCGACCAGCCGACGGTGTTCCATTGCACCGCGGGCAAGGACCGCACCGGCTTCGCGGCCGCGCTGCTGCTCAAGGCCGTGGGCGCCTCCGACGAGGCAGTGATGCGCGATTACCTCCTGACCAACGAGCGGCTGCAGTTGCCCGCGGAGTCGCGCATGGGCCTGCCGCGCGAGGCGCTGGAAGTGCTGTGGCGCGTCCAGCCCGCCTTCCTGCATGCCGCCTTCGCCGAAGTCGATCTGTCCTACGGATCGCTGGAAGCCTATTTTTCGGACGGACTGCGCCTGCGCGCCGCGGAGCGCGAGCACCTGCGGCGCACGTACGCCAATGCCGCATCCGCGGCCGTGCGGGCGTAGTCCTTCCTTCCGCCTGCCGCGCCAGCCTCCTACGCAAGGCCCCGGGCGGTGCCGACAGGTCTGCCGTTGCCGATCGCGAACACTCCATGCCATGCAGGCCGAAAGGCTTGCGATCCAAGCAAAGGAGTCCGCGATGCCCAACCAGCAAGAATCCCGCGACGGGATGCCGCGCAAGGACAAGGACCGGCCTTCGCACGAGACCGGGCGACTCAGAACCGGCGGTCAGGCCTCCGTCCGCGGCAATGGCGACTCCCCCGATCCCGCTGAACGAAGCAACGACCGGCCGATGGCCGGCGGCCAAGAGGGCACGTTCCAAGGATCCGCATCCCCTTCGTCGAAGGACGACCGCGGCGACGGCCCGGCCAGGATCGGCCTCATCAGCGACGACCAGCGCGACCTGGTGGCCCCGTCCGGCGTGAACGAGCGCGACCACGGCGCGGCCGACGACGCGCCCAGCGCCGGCGGTTCCCTGGACTTCGACGACGGAACGGACATGGTCCATCCCCGCGGCAAGGTGACCAGCGCGGGCCGCACCTGGAACGAAAAGAACCCGAGCGACGCCGGTGACCTCGGCGCCCCGGGCCCTGGAATGTCCGACCGGATCGGCCCAAGTGACCCGGACGCCAAGCGGAATCGCTGACGCGATCCGCGGAGGAGGCAACATGGTTTACGCAATCTTCTCCGCCTCGGTGTTGCTGGCCATCGGCGCCATCTACGTCGGCGCGATCGGCTGGCTGTACTTCCGACAGGAGCGGCTGCTGTTCGAACCGGATCCGCTGCCCCTGGACGAGCCGATCTGCGACGACGCCGATGCGCGCGAGTTCTTCATCGACGTCCCGGATGCCAGGCTGTCCGTTGCGCACATGCAGTGCGCGAACCCGCGCGGCGTGTTCTTCTTCCTGCACGGCAACTCCGGCAACCTGAAGAAGTGGTTCGTGGACCTGGACGCATTCCGCCAGGCCAATTTCGACGTGGTGATGTTCGATTACCGCGGCTTCGGCAAGAGCAGCGGACAGATCGAGAGCGAAGAGCAGCTGCGCGCCGACGTCCACGCGGTGTGGCAGCACTTCGCGCCGATGTACGCAGGCAAGCGCGTGGTGATCTCGGGCCAGTCGCTCGGCACCGGCCTGGCCGCCGGACTGGCGGCCCAGCTCTGCTCCGACGGCCGCGCGCCGGACCTCACGCTGCTGGTCTCGCCATACAGCAGCATGAAGGCGCTGGCGGCGGAGCTCTACCCGTGGGTGCCGATGCAGGTGCTGCGCTATCCGCTGCACACGCTGGAGCACGCCGCCAAGCTGCTCGGCCCGGTGATGCTGATCCACGGCGAGAAGGACGAACTGATCCCGATCCGGCACAGCGAGGAACTGTGCAGCGCGATGCGCTCCGCCCAGCTGTTGCGGGTGGATGGCGCCGGCCACAGCGACGTGCACCGGTTCCCGACCGTGCGCAAGGCGCTGTTGTCCGCGCTCGGCCGCCTCTGAACGGTCGCCAGCGGGAAGCCGCCGCTCCCTGAAACGCGGCATCGGCCCACACGGCCGGCTGGGCTGTGGCCCAACAATCGCCGGCCATGAACATTGCGCTCTGGTCGGTGATCGTCGGCCTGCTGCTGGTGCTGATGGCACTGGCTTCGACCGTGCTGAAGCGGCTGCCCCTTTCCACCGCCATGCTCTACCTGCTGGTGGGGATCGGCGTCAGTCCCATTGGGCTCGCCCTCATCGCGCCCGAGGCGGTGGGCGATGCGCACCTGCTCGAACGCATCGCCGAGATCGTGGTGCTTCTCTCGTTGTTCACCGCGGGCCTCAAGCTGAGTCCTGGACTGCGCGATCGACGCTGGTCGCTGCCAGTGCGGCTGGCGCTCAACTCGATGGTACTGACGGTGGCGCTGATCGCCGCAGCCGCCTGGTTCTTCCTGCACTTGCCGCTGGGCGCCTGCATCCTGCTGGGTGCGATCCTGGCGCCGACCGATCCCGTGCTGGCCTCCGAAGTGCAGTTGCAGGAGCCCGGCGACCAGGACAAGCTGCGTTTCGCGCTGACCGGGGAAGGCGGACTCAACGATGGCAGCGCCTTCCCTTTCGTCATGCTGGGGCTGGGCCTGCTGGGATTGCACGAGCTCGGCGAATTCGGCTGGCGCTGGTTGGCCGTGGACGTGGTGTGGGCGACGGGCGTCGGTCTCGCAACAGGCTGGGGGCTGGGCAACGCCGTCGGGCGCCTGGTGCTGTTCCTGCGGCGCCAGCACAAGGAAGCCGTCGGCCTCGACGACTTTCTCGCGCTGGGGCTGATCGCCCTGTCGTACGGCTGCGCGCTGCTGCTGCAGGCCTACGGATTCCTCGCAGTGTTCGCGGCCGGCGTTGCCCTGCGCCGCCTCGAACAACGGCAAAGCGCGGGCAGCGATACCAGCGCGCGGCCGGTGCAGGAGGCGCTGGCCGACCCGGACCGCAGCATCGCCGACAGCGTCGCGGTGCATCCGGAGCACGCACCGGCGTTCATGGCGCAGGCGGTGCTCGGCTTCAACGAGCAGGCCGAACGCATCGGCGAGGTGACGATCGTGATCGCGATCGGCGCCCTGCTGTGGGCGGTTCACTGGGACCCGGCCGCGTGGTGGTTCGTGCCGCTGCTGCTGCTGGTGATCCGGCCCTTCGCCGTCCGCGTCGGGCTGGCCCATTCCGCCGCAACGCATGGGCAGCGCTGGCTGATCGGCTGGTTCGGCATCCGCGGCGTGGGCTCGCTGTATTACCTGATGTACGCGGTCAACCAGGGGATCGATCCCGCGCTGGCCGAACGGCTCATCGCGCTGACGCTGTCGGTGGTCGTCACGTCCATCGTCGTGCACGGCATTTCCGTGACGCCGCTCATGGCCGCGTACGAGCGTGCCATCCGCCGGGCCCGGCCGCGCCATTGAATGCACACGCCTCCTACACGCGCGCCGTCGTTGCACTGACAGCGGCGGATGCGTGAACCTCTAGAGTGAAGATCCCCTGAACCGCATGCCCACCATGAAGAAACTGGCGACCGACGCGATCGACCTGCTGGACGCGGACCACCTCGCGGTGCACGCGCTGTTTCAGTCCTACCGCGAATTGGTGCGGACGCGCGCGGGTGCGCTGCAGCGCCGCGCCCTGGCCGAGGAGATCTGCATGGAGCTGACGATCCATGCCCGGCTGGAAGAGGAATTGTTCTACCCGGCGGTGCGCGAGGGGCTCAACGACGACGAGCTCGTGGACGAGGCCGACGATTCGCATGCCGGCCAGCGCGAGATCATCGTGCAGATCCTGTCCGGCTCAGCCGACGATCCGCAGTACGACGAGCGCGTGGCGATGTTGGCGGACTACGTCGAGCGCCATGTGCGCCGGGAGCGCGAGCAGGTGTTCAACCGCGCGCTCGCGTCCCGGCTGGACCTGCAGGCCCTCGGCCGTTCCATCGCCGTGCGAAAGGAAGAGTTGCGTGTCGTCGCCGAGGCCCTGCGCGAGGACGCGCTGGCCTCGGCGCACGCCTGAGCCAGGCGCCGTACTGCCGTGCCTTGTCCTACAGGCTTCGACAGCAGGGGACGACAAGGTCAGGGTTTGCCCTCACTAAAGTGAGCCGCAGGCAGCGGCCCACGCTGTCAGTCCACGTCTTCCGAAATGAATCCCTCAAGGAGTTCCTGATGATCAAGTCCCCGATCGCGCAATGCGCCGCCCTGGCCCTCATGGCTGCCCTGTCCCTGTCCGCCTGCGGCAAGAAGGACGACACCGGTGCCACCTCGTCCAGCTCTTCGACGACGACGCCTTCCACGACGACCTCGCCCAGCACCAGCACCAGCTCCGGCTCGATGGCCACCACCCCCAGCCCCAGCAGCACCGACACCACGGCCAGCGGCTCCAGCACGGGCGGCGGCACTTCCATGGGCGCTTCCGGCACCGCCGGCTCCACGACTGGCTCCGCCACCGGCAGCAGCACCGACATGAGCTCCGGTTCCGCGACCCCCAGCAGCCCGAGCACGGCCACCACGACCCGCTGAGGACGCCTCACGGCAAGCTGAGAGATGCCGGGCGCGTCCCGGCATTTTTCATTGGAGCGGCGAGCCCCTCAGCCCTTCTCGACGGGCAACTTGGGGTTGCGGCTCCACTCGCTCCAACTGCCCGCATACAGCGCGGTGGGTGCGAAGCCGGCCAGTTCCATGGCGAGCAGGTTGGGCACCGCGCTGACGCCGCTGCCGCACTGGTGCACCACGCCGGCGGGATCGCGTCCGGCCAGCAGTTGCTCGAACTCCGCGCGCAATGCCTGCGCGGGCTTGAAGCGGCCGTCCTCGCCCAGGTTCTGCGCGAACGGGCGATTCAGCGCGCCAGGAATGTGGCCGGCCACCGGGTCGAGCGGTTCGACTTCGCCCCGGAACCGGGGCGCTGCGCGGGCATCGACCAGGGTCTGGCCCGGCTGTCCCAGGCGCCGCGCGACATCGTCCGTGCCGACCAGCCGGCGCAGCGGCGCACCGAGCTGGAAATTCGACTGGAAGTGCGAGGGCTCCTCGCCGGAACGCACGTCACCACCCGCGGCCAGCCAGCCCTGCAGCCCGCCGTCGAGCACGGCGACCGCGTCGTGGCCGGCCCACTTGAGCATCCACCACAGGCGCCCGCAGTAGTTGGCGCCATTGCGGTCGTACACGACCGCCTGCATGTCGTTGGCGAGGCCGACCTTGGACAGCCATGTCGCGAATTTTTCGCGCCTGGGCAGCGGATGGCGGCCGCCCGAGGCCGCGCCGGCATGCGGCTGCGGCTCGCCGCTCTGCGCATCGGGCGTGCCCTTGTCGCTCAGCGCATGGTCGAGATCCGCGTACACGGCGCCGGGAATGTGCGACGCCAGGTACTGCTTCTCGCCGCTCGTGGGATCCATCAGGTCGAAGGTGCAGTCGAAGACCATCACGCGGGCCTTGCCGGCCTGCAGGGCCTGCAGCTGTTCGGGGGAGATCAGCGTCGTGTACATGGTTGCCATTGTGTCGCGAATTAGTGCTCTCCGGCCGGCGCGTCGGGTGCCGCGCGCGTCCGCAGCACGGTCCGGCCAGCTGCATGCGAGCCAGGGCTGCAGCGCCAGCCGTCGCGCCTCGAACGCGGCGATGCGCTCGCGGTGCGCCAGCGTGGCGGCGATCCAGTCGATGTCCTGCGTGAGCAGCAGGCGCTGGCGCGGCGTGAGCGCGAAGCGCAAGACCTCGGGTCCGGCGCGCACGGTGCCCGCGTTCAAGTCGATGGTCACGGCCAGCACGCCCGCGCCCGCGAGGTCGAACAGCCGCCTCACCTCGCCGTGCGACAGGACGATCGGCGCGACGCCATTGAGTGCGCAGTTCTGCCGGAAGATGTCGCCGAAGCTGGGCGCGAGCACCGCGTGGATGCCGAAGTCGCGCAGCGCCCAGACCGCATGTTCGCGGCTGGAGCCGCAGCCGAAGTTCTCGCCGGCGAGCAGCACCGTCGCGCCGCGCAGTGCCGGCTGGTTCAGCACGAAGTCCGGGTTCGGCCTTCGCAGGGCGTGGTCGCTGTCCAGGTCCCCGCGGTCCAGGTAGCGCCAGTTGTCGAACAGCACGGGACCGTAGCCGCTCTTGGCGGTGGAGCGGCCGTACTGCTTGGGAAAGATGGCGTCGGTGTCGACGTTCGGACGGTCCAGGGGCAGCACCGTGCCCCGATGGACGCCGCCAGGGAAACGGGGCACTCAGCGCGGGACGTCGTTGCCCATGACGTCGCGGTACCACTCGTGGAAGTGCTGCATGCCGTCCTCCATCGGGCTCTGGTACGGGCCGACCTCGTTGTCGCCGCGCGCCAGCAGGGCCTTGCGGCCCGCGTCCATGCGCAGGGCGATCTCGTCGTCCTCCTCGCAGGTCTCCATGTAGGCCGCCTGCTGGGCTTCCACGAACTCGCGCTCGAAGGCGGAGATTTCTTCCGGGTAGAAGAACTCCACCATGTTGAGCGTCTTCTGCGGGCCCTTCGGGTACAGCGTGGAGACCACCAGCACGTTGGGATACCACTCGACCATCACGTTCGGATAGAGCGTGAGCCACACCGCGCCCTGCTTGGGCGCGCGGCCTTCCTGGAAGCGCAGCACTTCGTCATGCCACTTGCGGTAGACGTCGCTGCCCGCCTTGCCGAGCTTGCCGGCCACGCCCACGGTCTGCACCGAGTATTCGCGGCCGAACTCCCAGCGCAGGTCTTCGCAGGTGACGAAGTTGCCCAGGCCCGGATGGAAGGGACCGACGTGGTAGTCCTCGAGGTAGACCTCGATGAAGGTCTTCCAGTTGTAGTCGACCTCGTGCAGTTCCGTGCGGTCGTACACGTAGCCCGAGAAGTCCAGGTCGGCCTTGGGGCCCAGCCTGGCCAGCGCGCGCTTCACGTCGTAGCCGTTGCCCTCGAACACCAGGCCGTTCCAGGTCTGAACCGGGTAATTGTTGAGGTTGAGGCAGGGATCGGCGGCGAAGTGCGGCGCGCCCAGCAGCCTGCCCGCCTTGCCTGTCTGGCCGGCGCTGTAGGTCCAGCGGTGTAGAGGACACACGATGTTGCCTCCCGTGGACGGCCGCTCGTTGACCGAGCCGCGCCCGCGCAGCATCAGCGCCTGCCGGTGCCGGCACACGTTGGAGATGAGGTCCACCCCCTGCGGCGTGCGCACGAGCGCGCGCCCCTCCCCCTCCTGGGGCAGGGCATGGAAGTCGCCGGTCTCCGGGACAGCCAGTTCGTGGCCCACATAACGGGGCCCGCGCTGGAAGATGAGGTCCATCTCGCGCTGGAAGAGCGCCTGTTCGAAGTAGCTGGAAACGGGAAGTTGGCTTGCGGCCTGCTGTAACTGAAGACTTAAATCAGACATTTCACCTGACCTAGAGACTCCCCCTATGAAGGGGCAGGGCCACGCTGGGGAGCGCGACAGAAAGGAGGGGGATTCTACCCCCCGCCTCCACATGGGGTGGGGCAGCCTAAAATCCATGGTTGATCCGAAGAAATCCCATGCCCAAGCCGCCTTTCAAACCTCCCGCAAGCTATGAAGCGGCAATGGAAGAGCTGGAACAGCTCACCGGCCTCATCGAGTCCGGACAGCTGCCGCTCGAACAACTCCTCGCCGGATACGAGCGCGGAGCCGAACTGCTGAAGTTCTGCCGTGACAAGCTGCAGGCCGTCGAGGAGCAGATCAAGGTGCTCGATGCCGGCGTGCTCAAGCCGTGGGCGACCGAGTGAGGTTCGCGCTCACGGAGTGGTCGTCCCAACGACTCGACAAGGTGGAACAGGCCCTCGCCGCCTGGGTGCCGGCGGATACGCCCGCCCGGCTCGGCGAGGCGATGCGCTATGCGGTGCTCGATGGCGGCAAGCGGCTGCGGCCCCTGCTGGTGCTGGGCGCCGCGCAATCGGTCGGCGGCCATGAAGAGGCCGCCTTGCGCGCGGGCTGCGCGGTGGAACTGATCCACGCCTATTCGCTGGTGCACGACGACATGCCCTGCATGGACAACGACGTCCTGCGCCGCGGCAAGCCCACGGTGCACGTGGCCTTCGGCGAGGCGACCGCGCTGCTTGCGGGCGACGCGCTGCAGGCGCTGGCCTTCGAGCTGCTGACGCCCGTCGGCGCCGGCATCCCCGATCGCACGCAGGCCGTGCTGTGCCGCCTGCTCGCGCAGGCCGCGGGGCACGCGGGCATGGCGGGCGGGCAGGCGATCGACCTCGCCGCCGTCGGCAAGTCGCTCAGCGAAGCCGAGCTGCGCCAGATGCACCGGCTGAAGACCGGCGCGCTGCTGCAGGCCAGCGTGATGATGGGCGCGGCGTGCGGCGAGCCCTCGGCCGCCGCACGGCAGGGACTCGAGGGCTATGGCCGCGCGCTGGGCCTCGCCTTCCAGGTGGTGGACGACATCCTCGACGTCACCGCCGATTCCGCTACCCTCGGCAAGACCGCCGGCAAGGATGCCGCGCAGGACAAGCCCACCTACGTTTCGCTGCTGGGGCTGGAGCGCGCCCGCGCCTACTCCCGCGAGCTGCTGGAAGAGGCCGCCGCGGCACTGGCCACCACGGGCCTGGCCGACACGCAGGCGCTGCTTGCGCTGGCCGAGATGGTGGTGCACCGGGAAAACTGAGAACGACATGGCAACGCTGCTGGAAACCATCAACGACCCCGCCGACCTGCGCCGGCTGCCGCGCACGCAGCTGCCGCTGCTGGCGGAGGAACTGCGCGCCTACGTGCTCGAGTCGGTGGCCCGCACGGGCGGCCACCTGAGCTCCAACCTGGGCACGGTGGAACTGACCATCGCGCTGCACTACGTGTTCAACACGCCCTGGGACCGCATCGTCTGGGACGTGGGCCACCAGACCTACCCGCACAAGATCCTCACCGGCCGGCGCGACCGCATGGCGTCGCTGCGCCAGCTCGGCGGCCTGGCCGGCTTTCCGCAGCGCGCGGAAAGCGAGTACGACACCTTCGGCACCGCGCATTCCTCCACCAGCATCTCGGCGGCGCTGGGCATGGCGGTGGCCGCCAAGCAGAAGGGCGAGCAGCGCAACGCCATCGCCGTCATCGGCGACGGCGCGATGAGCGCGGGCATGGCCTTCGAGGCGCTGAACAATGCCGGCGTCGCCGATACCGACCTGCTGGTGATCCTGAACGACAACGACATGTCGATCAGCCCGCCGGTGGGCGCGCTGAACCGCTACCTGGCGCAGCTCATGAGCGGCCGCTTCTACGCGGCGGCCAAGGACATCGGCAAGAACGTGCTCAAGGTCGCGCCGCCGCTGTTCGAACTGGCCAAGCGCTTCGAGGAACACGCCAAGGGCATGGTGGTGCCGGCGACGCTGTTCGAGAAGTTCGGCTTCAACTACGTGGGGCCCATCGACGGCCACGACCTCGAATCGCTGATCCCCACGCTGCAGAACATCCGCCAGCTCGGCGGCCCGCAGTTCCTGCACGTCGTGACGAAGAAGGGCCAGGGCTACAAACTCGCCGAAGCGGATCCCGTGGCCTACCACGGGCCGGGCAAGTTCGATCCCGCCGTCGGCCTGGTCAAGCCGGCGACGCCGGCCAAGCCGACCTTCACGCAGGTGTTCGGCCACTGGCTGTGCGACATGGCCGCGCACGACCACCGCCTGGTGGGCATCACGCCGGCCATGCGCGAGGGCTCCGGGATGGTGGAGTTCCACCAGCGTTTCCCCGACCGCTACTTCGACGTCGGCATCGCCGAACAGCACGCAGTGACCTTCGCCGCGGGCCTGGCCTGCGAAGGCATGAAGCCGGTGGTGGCGATCTACTCCACCTTCCTGCAGCGCGGCTACGACCAGTTGATCCACGACGTGGCGCTGCAGAACCTGCCGGTGGTGTTCGCGCTGGACCGCGCGGGCCTGGTGGGCGCGGACGGCCCCACCCATGCGGGCGCCTACGACATCGCCTACCTGCGCTGCATCCCCAACATGAGCCTGGCCTGCCCGGCCGACGAGAACGAGTGCCGCAAGCTGCTGACCACCGCGTACCAGCAGGACCATCCGGTGGCCGTGCGCTATCCGCGCGGCGCCGGTGTCGGCGCCACGGTGGAGCCGGGCCTGCAGCCGCTGCCTTTCGGCAAGGGCGAACTGCGCCGCCAGGGCAAGCGTGTCGCCGTGCTCGCGTTCGGCACGCTGCTGTACCCGGTGCTGCAGGCCGCCGAGCGCCTGGACCTGACCGTCGCCAACATGCGCTGGGCCAAGCCGCTGGACACCGCACTGCTGCTGCAGATCGCGGCCACCCACGACGCGCTCGTCACGGTGGAAGAGGGCGCGGTCATGGGCGGCGCGGGCAGCGCCGTCACGGAGGCCCTCAACGCGGCAGGTGTGGTCAAGCCGGTGCTCCAGCTGGGCCTGCAGGACACGTACGCCCCGCATGGCGATCCGGCCCGGCTGCTGGCCCTGCAGGGGCTCGATGCGGCGGGCATCGAGGCATCCATCCAGGGCCGCTTCGGCGCGCTGGTCGAGCGGCCGGCGCCCAGCCTCAAGATCGTGGGCTGATCGCGGGTTTCCACGGACCGGGCCCGCAAGGGAAAACCCGTTCCTGACGGAAACCTTTCACTCCGAGAATGGACGCGCCCGGCGGCTGCCGGGCGCCTCAGCAATGCGCATCTTCCATTCGAGGAGTCCCCATGGATCGTCGTTCGCTCATCCGAAATGCAGGCATCGCCGGCGTGCTGGCCACCGGCATCGCTCCTGCGGTCCACGCGCAGGCCGCCATTCGATGGCGGCTCGCCTCCAGCTTCCCGAAGTCGCTGGACACGCTGTATGGCGGCGCCGAGGTGTTCGCCGCGCGCGTGAAGGCGATGTCCGGCGGCAAGTTCGAGATCTCCACGCACGCGGCCGGCGAACTGATGCCCGCCTTCGGCGTGGTGGACGGCGTGCAGCAGGGCACGGTGGAAGTGGCGCACACCGCGCCGTACTACTTCTTCGGCAAGAGCGAGGTGTTCGCGCTCGGCTGCGCGATTCCCTTCGGCCTGAACAGCCGGCAGATGACGGCGTGGATGTTCGAGGGCAACGGCCTGAAGCTGATGCGCGAGTTCTACGCCAAGTACAACATCATCAACCTCCCCGCGGGCAACACCGGCGCGCAGATGGGCGGCTGGTACCGCAAGGAGATCAAGAGCGCCGCCGACATGAAGGGGCTGAAGTTCCGCATCGGCGGCTTCGCGGGCAGGGTGATCGAGCGCATGGGCGGCGTGCCGCAGAACATTCCCGGCGGCGAGATCTACCAGGCGCTGGAGAAGGGCACGATCGATGCGGCGGAGTGGGTGGGACCCTACGACGACCTGAAGCTGGGCTTCAACAAGGTGGCGCCCTTCTACTACTACCCCGGCTGGTGGGAAGGCGGTCCCGAGCTCGACATCCTGTTGAACGACAAGGCCTTCAACGCGCTGTCGGCGGAGAACAAGGCGATCGTCGAGTCCGCCGCCTCGGACGCCCACATCTCGGTGCAGGCCCGCTACGACGCGCGCAATCCCGCAGCGCTCAAGCAGCTGGTGGCCGCGGGCACCAAGCTGCGTCCGTTCTCCAACGACCTCATGAGCGCGGCCTTCAAGGCCTCGATGGCGCTGTACGACGAGATCGGCGCGAAGAACGAGGACTGGAAGAAGATCTACGCCGACTATGCGAAATTCCGCGCCGACGCGAACCTCTGGTTCCGCTTCACCGAGATGACCTTCGACCGCTTCATGCAGGCGCAGAAGCTGTGACGTGACCCCGGGCCGCGCCAGCGGCCCGCTGTCGCAGCCAGGTCCTCGCTTTCTTCGAGCTTCCCGCGGACGCGGGAGGATGTGGCGCGCCTGCGGCAGCGCAAGGGAAAACCCCGGCCTGACAGAAAGCTTGCATTCCTAGAATGAGCCACCCCGCGCGACCGACACCAAAGTTGGATGCCGCACGGGCACGCATCAACATTATTTCATCGAGGAGTGTTCATGGATCGTCGTTCCCTCATCAAGCAGGCCGGCATCGCCGGCGTGCTTGCCGCCGGCGTTGCGCCTGCCGTGCATGCGCAGGCCGCCATTCGCTGGCGCCTGGCTTCCAGCTTCCCGAAGTCGCTCGACACGATCTTCGGCGCGGCCGAGGTGTTCGCGGCCCAGGTGAAGGCCCTTTCCGGGGGCAAGTTCGAAGTCTCCGTGCATGCGGCCGGCGAACTGATGCCCGCCTTCGGCGTGGTGGACGGCGTGCAGCAGGGCACGGTCGAAGCGGCGCACACCGCTCCCTACTATTTCTTCGGCAAGAACGAGTGCTTCGCGCTCGGCTGCGCGATCCCCTTCGGCCTGAACAGCCGGCAGATGACGGCGTGGATGTACGAGGGCAACGGCCTCAAGCTGATGCGCGAGTTCTACATCAAGTACAACATGATCAGCTTCCCGGGCGGCAACACGGGCGCCCAGATGGGTGGCTGGTACCGCAAGGAAATCAAGACGCTGGCCGACATCAAGGGCCTGAAGATGCGCATCGGCGGTTTCGCCGGCAAGGTGCTCGAGCGCCTGGGCGGGGTGCCGCAGAACATTCCCGCCGGCGAGATCTACCAGGCGCTGGAGAAGGGCACCATCGACGCCGCCGAGTGGGTGGGACCGTACGACGACCAGAAGCTGGGCTTCAACAAGGTCGCGCCCTTCTACTACTACCCCGGCTGGTGGGAAGGCGGTCCGCAGCTGGACTTCTTCATCAACGACAAGGCCTTCAATGCCCTGTCGCCGGAGAACAAGGCCATCGTCGAGAACGCCGCGGCCCACGCGCACGTCGTCATGCAGGCCCGCTACGACGCCCGCAACCCCGGCGCGCTCAAGCAGCTGGTCGGCGCCGGCACCAAGCTGCGCCCCTTCTCCAACGACGTGATGGCCGAAGCCTTCAAGCAGTCGCTGGGCCTGTACGAGGAACTGTCCGGCAAGAACCCCGACTGGGCGAAGATCTACGCGGACTACTCCAAGTTCCGCGCCGACCAGAACCTGTGGTTCCGCTTCACCGAGGCGACCTTCGACCGCTTCATGCAGGCGCAGAAGCTGTAAGGACGCGAAGGGCCGCTCGACAGCGGCACGAAGCCGGAAGGGCCCTCGCGGGCCCTTCGCCTTTTGCAGGCCCGGGCGCCCCCTCGTCCTTGCGCCAGCGCAAGCTCCTACCCACAATTGCATGGGTGGAAACACCGGCTTTCCTTGCCAGCCGTTTGACAGGTTCGCATTGCGAACGGGCCGATGATCCGCGGCATCCCAGCAAGGAGATATTCACCATGGATCGTCGTTCCCTCATCAAGAACGCCGGCATCGCGGGCGTGCTCGCCGCCGGTGTCGCGCCCGCCGTGCATGCGCAGGCCGCCATCCGCTGGCGCCTCGCCTCCAGCTTCCCGAAATCGCTGGACACCATCTTCGGCGCCGCCGAAGTGTTCTCGCAGCAGGTCAAGGCCATGACCGGCGGCAAGTTCGAGATCTCCGTGCACGCGGCCGGCGAACTGATGCCCGCCTTCGGCGTCATCGACGGCGTGCAGCAGGGCACCGTGGAAGCGGCGCACACCGTGCCGTACTACTTCTTCGGCAAGGACGAGACCTTCGCCATCGGCGCGGCGATTCCCTTCGGCCTGAACAGCCGCCAGATGAGCGCGTGGATGTTCGAGGGCAACGGCATGAAGCTGATGCGCGAGTTCTACGCCAAGTACAACATGATCAGCTTCCCGGGCGGCAACACCGGGTCGCAGATGGGTGGCTGGTTCCGCAAGGAGATCAAGTCGCTGGCCGACGTGAAGGGCCTGAAGTTCCGCATCGGCGGCTTCGCCGGCCGGATCATCGAGCGCATGGGCGGCGTGCCGCAGAACATCCCCGGCGGCGAGATCTACCAGGCGCTGGAGAAGGGCACCATCGACGCCGCCGAGTGGGTGGGTCCGTACGACGACCAGAAGCTGGGCTTCAACAAGGTCGCGCCCTTCTACTACTACCCCGGCTGGTGGGAAGGCGGCCCCGAGGTCGAGTTCTTCATCAACCAGAAGGCCTGGGACGCGCTGCCGGCCGAGTACAAGGCGATCATCACCGCCGCCTCCGGCTACACGCACGTGGACATGCAGGCCAAGTACGACGCCCGCAACCCCGGCGCGCTCAAGCAGCTGGTCGCCGCCGGCGCCAAGCTGCGCCCCTTCCCGGCCGACGTGATGGCCGAGTCCTTCAAGGTCTCGATGCAGGTCTACGAGGAGCTGTCCGCGAAGAACCCGGCCTGGAAGAAGGTCTACACCGACTACTCGAAGTTCCGCGCCGACCAGAACCTGTGGTTCCGCTTCACCGAGGGCACCTTCGACCGCTTCATGCAGGCGCAAAAGCTCTGAGGCGAGACCGAAGCGGGGACGCTTCGGTCTTCGTCGCCGGGCCGGGACGGCCCGCCCGTTCCTTGCGAAAAGCCGCACGCCGTGCGGCTTTTTTTCGTTCGGCTGGCCGACCGGCGTGCCCCAGCAAGGTGCAAGGCTGCTGCAAGCTTGTCAGGCGCGGTGCGCGCATCATCGCTTGGCGTTATTCTGTCAGCTGTCAGGAGCTCCTCTTCCATGGACCGTCGTTCCCTCATGAAACGCGCCGGCATCGCCGGCGTGCTCGCTTCCGGCATCGCCCCCGCGGTGCACGCCCAGGCCGCCGTGCGCTGGCGCCTCGCCTCCAGCTTCCCGAAGTCGCTGGACACCATCTTCGGCAGCGCCGAGACCTTCTCGCGCACGGTCAAGGCCCTGTCGGGCGGCAAGTTCGAAGTCTCCGTGCACGCCGCGGGCGAGCTGATGCCCGCCTTCGGCGTGGTGGACGCGATCCAGAACGGTACCATCGAGATGGCGCAGACGGCGCCCTACTACTTCACCGGCAAGGACCCGATCTTCGCCTTCGGTTGCGCCGTGCCCTTCGGCCTGACCGCGCGGCAGATGGACTCCTGGATGGAGCACGGCAACGGCCGCAAGCTGATGGATGCGTTCTACGCCGCCTACAACTTCAAGAGCGCCAGTGCGGGCAACACCGGCACCCAGATGGGCGGCTGGTACCGCAAGGAGATCAAGACGGTCGCCGACCTCAAGGGCCTGAAGATGCGCATGGGCGGTGGACTGTTCGGCGAGGCCATGGCCAAGCTGGGCGTGGTGGCGCAGAACATGCCCGCCGGCGAGGTGTACCAGGCCCTGGAGAAAGGCACGCTGGACGCCACCGAGTTCGTCGGCCCCTACGACGACGAGAAGCTGGGCTTCAACAAGGTCGCGCCGTTCTACTACTACCCCGGCTGGTGGGAGGGCGGCGCCGAGCTGGAGTTCTTCATCAACACCAAGGCGTTCGAGGCGCTGTCGCCCGAGAACAAGGCCATCGTCGATGCGGCGGCGAAGGTTGCCGCGCGCGACATGACCGCCAAGTACGATGCGGTCAACCCGCTGGCGCTCAAGCGCCTGGTGGCGGCGAAGACGAAGCTGATGCCGTTCTCCAAGGAACTCATGGATGCCGGCTTCAAGGCGTCGATGGAAGTCTTCGCCGAGCACGAGGCCAAGTCGCCCGAGTTCAAGAAGATCCACCAGGACATGCGAGCCTTCCAGCGCGACCAGCTGCTGTGGACGCGCTTCTCGGAGTACCGCTACGACAGCTACATGACGACCGTGAAGCTCTGAGCCGGCACTGCTCCGCCAGGCCGCCTGCGGGCGGCTTTTTTCTTTTCGCCCCCGCGCCGCGGTGATGCCGTAGTAGATTGGCCCTTCGCATGGAACACGACATCCCCCTCATCACCACCATCGCTGCCGCGCTGGGCCTCGCGCTGCTGCTCGGATTTGCCGCGGCGCGGCTGCGCCTGCCGGCGCTGGTCGGCTACCTCGTCGCCGGCGTCCTGATCGGCCCGTTCACGCCCGGCTTCGTGGCCGACACCAAGCTGGCCTCCGAGCTGGCCGAGATCGGCGTGATGCTGCTGATGTTCGGCGTCGGCCTGCATTTCTCGCTGGGCGACCTGCTGGCGGTGCGCAAGGTGGCGGTGCCCGGCGCCGTGGTGCAGATGATCGCCGCGACGGCGCTCGGTTTCGGCCTCGCCACCTGGTGGGGCTGGAGCGTCGCGGCCGCGCTGGTCTTCGGCCTGGCGTTGTCGGTGGCCAGCACGGTGGTGCTGCTGCGCGCACTGGAAAGCCTGGGCCTGCTGGAATCCTTCAACGGCCGCATCGCCGTGGGCTGGCTGGTGGTGGAGGACCTGGCGATGGTGCTGGTGCTGGTCCTGCTGCCTCCGCTGGCGCCGGTGCTCACCGGCACGGCGTCGGCCGATCCGCAGGTCCTGCTGCGCAGCGTCGGCATGACGCTGCTGCTGGTCAGCATCTTCGTGGCGCTGATGCTGGTGGTGGGCCGGCGGCTGTTCCCCTGGTTGCTGTGGCAGGTGCAGCGGGTCGGCTCGCGCGAGCTGTTCACGCTGTGCGTGGTCGCCGCAGCGGTGGGCATCGCCTACGGCGCGACCAAGCTGTTCGGCGTGTCGTTCGCGCTGGGTGCCTTCTTTGCCGGCATGGTGCTGCGCGAATCGAAGTTCAGCCACCGCGCGGCCGAGGAGACGCTGCCGCTGCGCGATGCCTTCGCGGTGCTGTTCTTCGTGTCCGTGGGCATGCTGTTCGACCCGCGCATCCTGGTCGAGCAGCCGGTGCGCGTGCTGGCGGTGGTCGGCGTGATCGTGGTGGGCAAGTCGGTCGCCGCGGCGCTGCTGGTGCTGCTGCTGCGCTATCCGCTGCACACGGCACTCACCGTGTCCGCCAGCCTGGCCCAGATCGGCGAGTTCTCCTTCATCCTGCTGGCGCTGGGCAGCGCGCTGGGCGTGATGCCGGAGGAGGCGCAAAGCCTGGTGGTGGCCGGCGCGCTGATCTCGATCGCGATCAATCCGCTGGTGTTCCGGGCCATCGGGCCGCTGCAGCGCGCGCTGCTCGCGCGTTCGCAGCTGGCGCGCGAGCTGGCGCAGCGCGACGATCCGCTGGCGGAGCTGCCGACGACGACCGACCCCAAGTACCTGTCGCACCAGGTGGTGCTGGTGGGCTACGGCCGGGTGGGGCGCAAGCTGGCCGAAGGCCTGCTCGCCCACCAGCTGCCCTTCGTGGTTGCGGAACAGAGCCGCGAACTGGTGGAGGAACTCCGGGCCCAAGGCATTCCCGCGGTGTTCGGCGACGCCGGGCAGCCCGAGGTGCTGGTGCAGGCCCACATCGCCCGCGCGCGCATGCTGGTGATCGCCACGCCCGACACGCTGGGCGTGCGGCGGATGGCCACGCACGCGCGGCTGCTCCATCCCGGCATCGAGATCGCCGTGCGTTCGCACAATGCGGAAGAGGCGAGCCGGCTGGAGGAGGAGATCAGTGGCCGCGTCTTCGTGGGCGAGCACGAGCTGGCGCTGGCCATGACCCACCACGTGCTGGAGCGCTGCCGCGCCTGAGCCGCAGCGTCCTGGAAGCTAGGGCTTCCCCTGTCTTGCCTCTATTCACCATCCGGTGAATAGTGCAGTCATGACCCAGGATGCCCAGGGATTGCCCGCGCGGATCGAGGATCTCGCCGCGCTCGACGAATTGATGAGCCGGCCTTCGCCGGAACTGGTGCAGGCGCTGAAGCAGGCGCCCGGCGACCTCCTCGTGCTCGGCGTCGGGGGCAAGATGGGCCCGACGCTGGCCCGCATGGCCAGGCGGGCCGACCCGGGCCGGCGCGTGATTGGCGTGGCGCGCTTCAGCGAACCGGGGCTGCGGGAGCACCTGCAGCAAGGTGGCGTGGAGTGCGTCGCCGCCGACCTGCTGTCGCGCGAAGCGCTGGCGGCGCTGCCGGATGCGCCCAACGTGGTGTTCATGGCGGGCCGCAAGTTCGGCTCGACCGGCAGCGAATGGCTCACGTGGGCCATGAACGCGCACGTGCCGGCGCTGGTGGCCGAGCGCTATCCGCGTGCGCGCATCGTCGCCTTCTCCACCGCCTGCGTGTACCCCTTCGTGCCCACTTCGGGCGCCGGCGCGCCCGAGTCGCTGCCGCCGACGGCGCCGTCCGGCGAGTACGCCAACTCCTGCGTCGCGCGCGAGCGCATGTTCCAGCACTTCTCCCACCTGCATGCAACGGCGGGCCGGCTGCTGCGCCTGTCGTACGCGATCGACATGCGCTACGGCGTGCTGCACGACGTGGCGCAGAAGGTGCTGCACAAGCAGCCGATCGACCTGTCCATGGGCCACGCCAACGTGATCTGGCAGGGCGAGGCCAACGACTGGGCGCTGCGCACGCTGGCCCACTGCACCACGCCGACCAGCGCGCTGAACCTGAGCGGGCCGCGCGTGAGCATCCGCGAACTGGCGCGCGAATTCGGCCAGCGCCTGGGCGTTGCACCCGTCCTCACGGGGCAGGAGGCCGAGACCGCGTGGCTGGTCGATTGCAGCGAGGCCTTCCGGCTGTACGGCCCGCCGAAAGTGGACCTGCAGCGCATGCTGGACTGGACCGCCGACTGGGTGCAGCGCGGCGGCGCCAGCCTGGGCAAGCCCACGCACTACGAAGCACGCGACGGAAAGTATTGACCCACCCCCGGAGATTGGCCCACCCCCGAAGCGCCTGCGGCGCCTCCCCCAGAGGCACCCCGGAAAATCGCACGGCGATTTCCCGGGGACCCCGCTCGAGGGGGCGCGACCAGCGGCCCGGCGAAGCCGGTTCCGCGTTGGCACTGGAAGGGACAGCTGGAAACTGAAATGCACTGGAGCGACCTACCCACCGACAGCCTCGCGGTCCTGCGCCGCGGCGCGGTGATCCCCGCGCACCTGCTCGCACTCGATGCGTCGCGCAAGCTGGACGAGCGGCGCCAACGGGCGATGACGCGCTACTACCTCGATGCCGGCGCCGGCGGCGTCGCGGTCGGCGTGCACTCCACGCAGTTCGCCATCCGCGACGTCGGCCTGTACGAGCCGGTGCTGGAACTCGCGATGCGGACCGCACAGGAGTGGGAGCCGCTGGGCGGACGGCGGCCGCTGTTCATGGTGGGCGGTCTCGCGGGACGCACCGAACAGGCCGTGCGCGAAGCGCGCATCGCCCGCGGCCTCGGCTACCACGCGGGGCTCCTGAGCCTGGGTGCACTGAAGGGCGCCGGCGAGGACGAGCTCATCGCGCACTGCCAGGCCGTGGCCGGGGAGATCCCGCTGGTGGGTTTCTACCTGCAGCCCGCGGTCGGCGGCATCCACCTGCCCATGGCCTTCTGGCGCCGCTTCGCCGGCATCGACAACGTGGTGGCCATCAAGATGGCGCCCTTCCACCGTTACCGGACCCTCGACGTGATCCGCGGCGTGGTGGCGGCCGGCGCGGAGGATCGCATCACGCTCTACACGGGCAACGATGACCACATCGTGCTGGACCTGCTCGCGCCGTTCTGCTTTGTGCGCGACGGCCGGCCCGTGACGGTGCGCGTGCGGGGTGGCTTGCTCGGTCACTGGAGCGTCTGGACCCGGGCCGCGGTGCAGCTGCTGGAACGCATCCATGCCGCGGTGGCGGCGGGCCAGGCGCCGATGGACCTGCTGGCCCTGGACAGCCAGGTCACCGATTGCAACGCGGCGCTGTTCGACGTGGACCACGACTTCCATGGCTGCATCGCCGGCTGCCACGAGGTGCTGCGGCGCCAGGGCCTGCTGCAGGGGACGTGGTGCCTCGACCCGCAGGAGGGGCTGAGCCCGGGGCAGGAGGCCGAGCTGACGCGCGTGCAGCGCGACTACCCGCACCTCACCGACGATGCCTTCGTGGCGCAGCACCGGGAGCGCTGGCTCGCGTGAACCCCGGGCAAGCCGCGTTGACAGCCGGCCCGCGCGCGGCCTAGAGTCGCTATTAACCGTTTAGGGAATTAACCGGAGACACCCTCATGCAGAAGCGCTTCTTCCTCCACGCCCTCGCCGCTTCCCTGGCGCTGGCCGCCGCCCTGCCTGCCGCCGCGCAGAACTGGAAGCCCAGCCGACCGATCAACCTGATCGTGCCCTGGGCCGCTGGCGGTTCCACCGACCAGGTCACGCGCGTCACGGCGGCGGAACTGGAGAAGGCGCTGGGCCAGACCATCGTCATCGTCAACCAGCCGGGCGCATCCGGCGCGATCGGCACCAAGAGCGCGCTGGACGCCGCGAAGGACGGCTACACCTGGGCGGCCGGGGCGGCGCAGGACCTGGGCGCCTACCAGTCCCTGGGGTCGGTCAACACGAGCATCAAGGACTGGCACCTGTTCCTCAACGTGGCCAATATCCAGGTGATCGGCGTGAACCCGCAGCGTCCCTGGAAGAACGCCAAGGAACTGCTGGACGACATGAAGGCCCGGCCCGGCCAGATCAGCGTGGCCACCGCCGGCGTGACCTCCGCCGCGCATGCCGCGATGGACCAGATCGTCAAGGCCACCGGCGTCAAGTACAAGGAAGTCTCCTACGACGGCGGCAACCCCGCGGTGGTCGCGACGGTCGCCGGCGAGGCCGACCTGACCACGCAACTGGCGGTGGAGCAGGCCGACATGATCCGCGGCAAGCGCCTGCGCCCGCTGGCCACCGTCGGCGACAAGGCGCTGGAGCTGGAAGGCTTCGGCACCATCCCGCCGCTGTCCGCGACGCTCCCCGGCTTCACCGCGCCGCCCAACTACTTCGGCATCTTCATTCCCAACGGCGTGCCCGACGAGGTGGTGAAGACCGTCGAGCGCATCTGGGCGCAGAACATCGCCAAGAGCGAGGCCCTGCGCAAGTACGCGAACAGCCGCGGCGCGCTGTTCAGTCCGCTGGCAGGCGACGAGGCGCAGAAGGCCGTGTGGCCGGCGGTGCAGCTCAATGCGTGGAACCTGCACGCGGGCGGCAAGACCAAGGTGGCGCCGGACACGGTGGGCATTCCCAAGCCCTGAGCGCCGCATGACCGACCCGGCCCTCGTTCCCGAGCATTCCATCGCGCAGGGCACCGAGCCCGAGCCTTCCTCGCCGCGGGCCGACCTGCACGACGCGATCGGCTGGATCGCCCTGGGCCTCGCCGTCGTGGGGGGCTCCATCACCATGGACCGGCTGGAGCGGCAGAACATCAACCCGGTCACCGTGCCGGGGCTGTTGCCCGGGCTGCTGGGCATCGCCATGGTGCTGCTGGGCGCCGTGCTGGGCCTGCGCAGCTGGCGGCGCGGCGCGTTCACGCAGCCGGTGCAGCCGGCCACCGCGCACCAGCGCGAGGAACGCCGGCGGGTGTGGATCGCCGTGGCGCTGTGCACCGGCTACGGCGTCGTGCTGGTGGGCCATGGCATCCCGTTCTGGCTCGCTTCCACGGTCTACGTCACGGCGTCCATCCTGATCTTCCAGCGCATCAGCGCCGACCCGTCGGAACGCAGGCTCACGCCGCGCGCGTGGGGCAAGGCGCTGCTGATCGGCGTGCTGTCGTCCGTCATCACCTGGCTGGCTTTCGAAAAGCTGTTCCTGGTGCGGCTGCCCTGAGCGCGTCGCGAAACCATTCCTCCCGCCATGCTGCAAGGACTGCAAGACCTCGGCGCCGCCTACCTGAGCTTCATGAACCCGCTCACGCTCCTGTATGGGCTGGGCGGCGCCTTCGTGGGCATCGTCATGGGCATCCTGCCGGGGCTGTCGGCCACGCTGGCCATCGCGCTGCTGACCACGCTGACGATCAAGCTCCAGGCCAACGACGCGATCCTGGTGCTGATCTGCTCCTACGTGGGCGCGCTGTACGGCGGCTCGCGCACGGCCATCCTGCTGAACATCCCGGGCACCGCAGCCAACGCCGCATCCTGCGCCGATGGCTACGCGCTGGCGCAGCAGGGGCAGGCCGGGCGCGCGATCGGCATCGCGACCTCCGGCGCCTTCGTGAGCACGCTGATCGGCGTCGTCTGCCTCGCGCTGTTCACGCCCCTGCTGGCGGAAGTCGCGCTGCAGTTCGGCGCCTTCGAATTCTTCTGGCTGGCGCTGTTCGGCGTCACCATGTCCGGCAGCATCGTCGGCGGCGACCCGCTCAAGGGCTGGCTGATGGGCCTGCTGGGGCTGTTCCTGGCGCAGGTCGGTCAGGAAAGCCTCTATGCCTACAACCGCTTCACCTTCGACTGGGACGAACTGGCCGGCGGCATCGCGCTGATCCCGGCGCTGGTCGGTGCTTTCGGGCTGGCGGAGGTGCTCACCACGCTGGCCGACCCGATCGAGCGCAAGATCGCCGACCTCAAGGACTCGGTGCTGCCACGCTGGAAGGAAGTGCTGGAGTACAAATGGACCGTGCTGCGCTCCGGCATCATCGGCGTGCTCACGGGCCTGCTGCCCGGCGTGGGCGAGGATGCCGGCGCCTGGATGTCGTATGCCGCGGCCAAGGGCCTGAGCAAGGAAAAGGAGAAGTTCGGCAAGGGCTCCATCGACGGCCTGATGGCCGCGGAGACCGGCGACATGTCGTCGATCCCCGGGCACATCATTCCCTCGCTCGCGCTGGGCATCCCCGGTTCGGCGCCCTCGGCGGTGCTGATGGCCGCGATGATCATCCACGGCGTGCAGCCGGGTCCCATGCTGATGATCCAGCATCCGCACTTCATCTATGAGGTGGTGGCGATGACCACGCTGGCCTCGATCACCATCCTGCTGTTCGGCCTGTTCGGTGTCCGGCCGCTGCTGCAGGTGCTGAAGGTGCGGCGCGGCATCCTGATGCCCATCGTCTTCCTGCTCTGCACGGTGGGCGCCTTCGCCACGGCCTCGCGCCTGTTCGACATCTGGATGATGCTGGCCATCGGCATCGGCGCCTACTTCCTGCGCCGGCGCGGCTACGAGATGGCGCCGCTCGTGCTGGGGCTGGTGCTGGGCCCGCTGCTGGACAAGAGCCTGCGCCGCGGCCTGGTGCTCTCGGACGGCAGCATCATCCCCTTCTTCACGCGCCCGATCGCCATGGCCTTCGCCGCGGTCACGATCTTCACCATCCTGCTGTACGTGCCGCCGTTCAAGGCCGGCGTGGTGCGCGTGCGCTCGGCCATCGGTGGGGCCGTGCGCGGCATGTGGCCGCGACGCGCGTAAGCTCGGGCGCATGAAGTTCGCCCTGTGCAACGAGGTGCTGCAGCCCCTGCCTTTCGCGCAGCAGTGCAAGCTCGCGGCCAAGCTCGGCTACGACGGGCTGGAGCTGGCGCCCTTCACGCTGCTGCCCGATCCCACGGAGCTCACCGATGCCGAGATCGAGGGCTTCCGCCGCGTGGCGGAGGACCATGGGCTGAAGATCTTCGGCCTGCACTGGCTGCTGGTGGCCCCCACGGGCCTGTCCATCGTGTCCGCGGATGCCGCGCTGCGCCAGCGCACCCGGCAGGTCATGGTGCGGCTGGTGGAGATGTGCGCCGCGCTCGGTGGCAGCTACCTCGTGCACGGCTCGCCCCGGCAGCGCAGCGTGCCCGAAGGCAGCACCCGCCAGGAGGCCTGGGAGCGCGCGCGCGAATGCCTGTCGGGTGCCGCCGCCGCCGCGGCGCGCTGCGGTGTCACCTACTGCCTGGAGCCGCTGTCGCGGAGCGAGACCGACCTGTTCAACACCGTGGCGGAGTCGGTCCGCATGGTCGAAGAGATCGACGAGCCGGCGCTGCGCACGATGATCGACTGCAGCGCCGCGGGCCAGGCCGAGACGCAGCCCGTGCCCGAACTGATGGCGCAATGGATGCCGCGCGGTGTGATCGGCCACGTGCAGGTGAACGATCCCAACCGGCGCGGTCCGGGGCAGGGCGCCATGGACTTCGGCCCCATCCTCCGGGTGCTGCGCGACATGGAGGCCCAGGGCCACTTCCCCGGCGTCGTCGGCGTCGAGCCCTTCGACTACGTGCCCGACGGCCCGGGCTGCGCCGCCCATTCCATCGGCTTCCTGCGCGGCGTCCTGCAGGGACTGGACGCCCATGGCTGAATCGACCCTGATTTCGCTGCGCGCGATCGAGCTCTACGAGCGGCCGGTCACGCTGCGCATGCCGTTCCGATTCGGCGTCGTGACGCTGCGCGAAGCACCGCAGGCCTTCGTGCGCGCGCAGGTCGCGCTGCCCGATGGCCGCACGGCCTGGGGCGCCGCGGCCGAACTGATGGCGCCCAAGTGGTTCGACAAGAACCTGTCGCTGTCGAACGAAGACAACTTCGCCCAGCTGCGTGCGGTGCTGCGCATGGCGCGCGCGGCGTACCTCTCCGACCGCACGCCGGCGACTGCCTTCGGCCATTTCGCGCGCCACCACGATGCGCACCAGCGTGCCGCGGCAGGCGAGGGATTCAACCCGCTGCTGGCGAGCTATGGTCCCGCGCTGGTGGACCGCGCCGTGCTCGACGCGCTGGGCCGCGCGCAGGGGGTCTCGTTCTACGCGGCGATGCAGGGCAATCTCGCCGGCATGGGCGACGCGCATCCGCAGTTCGCCGGCTACGACTTTGGTCAGTTCCTTTCCGCGCTGCGGCCGGCCGACCGCATCCACGCACGCCACACCGTGGGCCTGGTGGATGCGATCACGCAGGCCCACCAGTCCGAGCGCGTGGCCGATGGGTTGCCGGAGACGCTGGAGCAGGTGGTGCAGGCCTATGGCCATCGCTACTTCAAGCTCAAGGTGAGCGGTAACGTCGATGCCGACCTGGACCGGTTGCAGGCGATCGCCTCCGTGCTGGACCGCGCGACCCAGCCTTACCACGCCTCGCTGGACGGCAACGAGCAGTACGAGAGCGCGCAGGGCGTGCAGGAACTGGTGTGCGGCATCCAGGGGCGCGCCTCACTGCGCCGGCTGTGGGACGCCATCCTGTTCATCGAACAGCCGATCGCTCGCAAGCTGGCGCTGGACGTGGACCTGCGCGCCGCCGCGCTGGGCAAGCCGGTGATCGTCGACGAGTCCGACGGCGAACTGCAAAGCTTCGTGCAGGCGCGCGCGCACGGCTATGCCGGCATCTCGTCCAAGACCTGCAAGGGCTTCTACAAGTCGGTCCTCAATGCCGCGCGGTGTGCCGCCTGGAACCGCGAGGAGGGAGCGCCGCGCTACTTCATGTCCGCCGAGGACCTCACGACGCAGGCGGGGTTGTCTGTGCAGCAGGACCTGGCGCTGGTCAACCTGCTGGGGATCACCCACGTGGAGCGCAATGGCCACCACTACGTGAACGGCATGGCGGCGTTGCCCCAGTCAGAGCAGGACGCCTTCCTGCGCGCGCATCCGGACCTGTACGAGCGCTCCTTCGGCGCGGTGCGCCTGCGCATCCGCGACGGCGAGATCGCGCTCGGTTCCCTGGCAGCGCCGGGTTTTGCGAGCGGCGCGCTGCCGGATTTCGGGGTGATGCATCCCATGTAGGCTGGCGGTGAGCGCGAAGCCGAACCCCAGCGCTGGGGTTCGCCTGTTGGCTCACCGCCAGCCTACGGGACCACCGGCCTACAGGAACAGGAAGGCGGCCGCCGCCACGGCCGTAGGAACCAGCGCGCCGAGCAGCAGGAAGCCCGCCCCCACCGTGCCGTCCTGGAAGCCCCCGCGCAGCAGCGCGACGCCCGCGGGATTGGGCGCGTTGGCGATGACGGTGAGTCCGCCGCCAGCCACGGCGCCCGCCACCAGTGCGTACTTCGACGCGTCGGACAAGCCTTGGATCAGGGAACCCAGGTAGGTGAGGGCCGCGTTGTCCGTGAGTGCGGTCAGTCCCAGCGCGCCGAAGAACAGGGTGTTGGCGCCCATGCCGGACACCACCGGCTGCAGCCACCAGTCCTGCATGCCGCCCAGCACCACCAGCCCGGCCAGGAAGAAGGCGACGAGCAGCGCCTCCTTGAGCAGCAGCGGCTGCTGGTAGCGCGCATAGGCGCTGGTGTAGCCGAGGAAGAACAGGAACAGGCCGAAGAAGACAGTGGGGTGGTGCGCCGTCAGCACCACGCCCACCAGGAACAGCAGGTGCACGGCCTGCACGGTCCTGGACACGGCGGGTGCGTCCGCAAGGTCTTGCTGCGGGGCGTCGGGCCGCAGATGGCCCCGCAGCAGCCAGGTCGCGGCGGTCGCGTTGACCACGACCGCCAGCGCGGCCTTCCAGCCGAACGTGCTTGCCATGAAGGCGGTGTCCCAGTTCCAGGCGCCGGCCACCATCAGCACGGGCGGCGCGGCGTACGAGGTGAGCGTGCCGCCGATCGAGATGTTGACGAACAGCACGCCCAGCGCGAAGTACTTCAGCGGCTCGGGCACGCCGGGGCAGAACACGCGGGGCGCCAGCAGCAGCGCCGCCATCGTCATGGCCGCGGGCTCGGTCACCAGCGAGCCGAGCAGGGGCAGCACCGCCAGGCACAGCCAGGCCACGGCCACCTCGCGCCGAAGCGGCAGCACGCGCGCGCACGCGTTGATCGCCCAGCGCAGCGCCTCCATCACGGGGTGCGAGGCGGCGATCACCATGATCACGAAGACGAAGAGCGGCTCGGTGTACTGGCGAGATTCGATGTAGCCGATCGCGTCGTCCCGGCTGGAGAGCGCCGCCATCGCGAGCACCAGCACCATCGACCAGAAGCCGAACACGACCTCCACTTCGCCGAGCAGGTGGAACAGGCCTTCGTGCTTCGGCAGCCGGTGGCCCAGACGGTGCAGCTGGCGCGCCGCGAAGGTGTGGACCAGCGCGAGCGCGAACAGCACGGTGGCGACGGTCTCGATGCTCGGCATGCGGGCTCCGAAAAGCGCGAGGGCCCCGCAGGGCCCTCGCTGGTCAGGGGTCTTACTTCTTCTGCGTTCCGAAGAGTTCGTCCATCTTCTTCTGTTCGTCGTCCCCCGACGTCTCGGCGGCGGGCGCCGAAGCCGCATCGCCCGACGGGGCGGCGCCCGGCTGCGTGCCGGGAGCCGGCGGCGGCGCGAAGGGATCGCTGCCCGGCGCCGCGCCGGGCATGTCGGTGGGCATCTCGATCTTCACCTTGTCGAGGTCGACGTTCTCCACCTTGTCGCGCGAGACGATGCCGGGGAACGCGATGATCAGGCCGACCATCACGATCTGGATGATCACGAAAGGCACCGCGCCCCAGTAGATCTGCATGGTCGTCACCGGCGGGATCAGCTTGCGCGTGAGCTTGTCGGTGTATTCCTTGTCCGGCGCCACGCTGCGCAGGTAGAACAGCGCGAAGCCGAAGGGCGGGTGCATGAACGAGGTCTGCATGTTCACGCCCAGCAGCACGCCGAACCAGATCAGGTCGATGCCCAGCTTCTCCGCGACGGGGCCGATCAGCGGCACCACGATGAAGGACAGCTCGAAGAAGTCCAGGAAGAAGGCCAGGAAGAAGATCAGGATGTTCACCACGATCAGGAAGCCCAGCTGGCCGCCCGGCAGGCTGGTCAGCAGGTGCTCCACCCAGCGCGGGCCGTCGACGCCCTGGAACACCAGGCTGAACACGGTGGAACCGATCAGGATGAACACGACGAAGCAGGACAGCTTGGTCGTGGTGTTGAGCGCCTGCTTGAGCAGCGAGAACGACAGGCGCCCGCGGGCGAACGCCATGATCAGCGCGCCCATGGCCCCCATCGCGCCGCCTTCGGTCGGCGTCGCGATGCCCAGGAAGATGGTGCCCAGCACCAGGAAGATGAGCAGCAGCGGCGGGATCAGCACGAAGGTCACGCGCTCGGCGATCCGCGACAGCAGGCCCAGGCGCGTCACCTTGTTGATCACCGCGATCACGAAGGCCAGCATCACGCCGGCGCACAGCGACACGACGATGGTTTCATCGGTGGCCGCCGTGGTCACGCGGCCGTCCGTGTACCAGCTCACGATGCGCGCCCAGTTCTCGCCCATGTAGATGGCCAGGCCGGCGGAGATCAGCGTCAGCGCCACCAGCGAGGGCAGGCCGGTCTTGCCGTTGTCCTCGCGGATGGTGCGCGCTTCCAGCGGCAGCGCCGGCGCCCACTGCGGCTTGAACACCGCCACCAGGATCACGTAGAGGGCGTACATGCCGGTGAGCATGAAGCCGGGGATGAACGCGCCCTTGTACATGTCGCCGACGCTGCGGCCCAGCTGGTCGGCCAGCACGATCAGCACCAGCGAGGGCGGGATGATCTGCGCCAGCGTCCCGGAGGCGGCGATCACGCCGGTGGCCAGCCGCCGGTCATAGCCGTAGCGCAGCATGATGGGCAGCGAGATCAGGCCCATGGAGATCACCGAGGCGGCCACCACGCCGGTAGTGGCGGCGAGCAAGGCGCCGACGAAGATCACGGCCAGCGCCAGGCCGCCGCGGACCGGGCCGAACAGCTGGCCGATGGTGTCCAGCAGGTCCTCCGCCATGCCGCTTCGCTCCAGGATCAGGCCCATGAGCGTGAAGAACGGGATCGCCAGCAGCGTGTCGTTCTGCATGATCCCGAAGATCCGCAGCGGCAGGGCCTGCAGCAGCGACTCGGGCAGCACGCCCATGGTGATGCCGACGATGCCGAAGAACAGGCCGCAGGCCGCGAGGCTGAAGGCGACCGGGAATCCGAACAGCAGGAAGAAGATCAATCCGCCGAACATGATCGGCGCAAGGTTCTGGGCGATGAACTGCATCATTGTTGTGTGCTCCTCGTGCGGGCGTTCAGACGCGGCCCTGGGCTTCGGCCTGGCGGCGCAGTTCCTCCGCCAGTTCTTCCTCGGGGGTCTTGGCGACCTTCTTGATCGTCGGGTCGGGGATCAGCCCGCGCAGGAAGGCGATGCGCTTCACGAGTTCCGACAGCCCCTGCAGCATCAGCAGGCCGAACCCGATGGGCATCAACGCGTACACGGGCCAGCGGATCAGGCCGCCGGCGTTGGAGGACATCTCGCCGGAACGGTAGCCTTGCAGGAAGAAGGGGGTGCCGAACCAGAGGATGATCATGCACATCGGCATCAGGAAGAAGGTGAAGCCGATGATGTCGATCCAGATCTGCTTGCGCTTGGACAGGTGGCTGGAGACCACGTCGATCTTCACGTGCTCGCCATTGAGCAGCGTGTAGCCCGCGGCCAGCAGGAAGGCGCCGGCGAACAGGTACCACTGCACCTCGAGGTATGCGTTCGAGCTGACGTTGAAGATCTTGCGGACCAGGGCGTTGATGGCGCTGATGATCGTGGAGCCGAGGATCAGCCAGATCACCCACTTGCCGACCTGGGCGTTCAGCCAGTCCACGGCATTCGAGAGCTTCAATAAAGCGCGCATGTTGTCTCCGTGCCGGAGGCTGAGCGACCCCCGATTGTCAGGTAGAGTAGTAAGAAGGAAATTCTAGGAAGCGCCCCCCGGGCAACCTGACAGCATCGTGACGCCGGCCCTCTTGCGGCATCGGTGTTTGTACCCGGTCAGCCCCGGACGGACCCACCCCGCCATGCCTGCCGTGCCCGCCGCCATCGACACCCCCGACATGCGCCGCGCCAGCCGCGAGCAGCTGTCGCTCGCGCTGATGGATGCGCGCAACCGCACCCTGCAGCTGCTGGCGCGCCTGGAGGAAGGCCTGGGCGAGGACCTGCGTGTCCCCAAGAGCGACGACCTGGTGCCGCCCCTCTGGCTGGCCGGCCACGTGGGCTGGCTCGCGGAATACTGGATCGCCCGCAATCCCCAGCGGGCGCTCGGGCCGCGCTGCCCGCCGGACGCCGTGCGACTGGCTTCCATCGAACCGCAGGCGGACCAGTGGTTCGATCCCCGGCTGGCACCGCACGGCCAGCGCTGGACGCTGGAGCTGCCGGATGCGCCGGCGATCCGCGCCTACCTGCTGGACACGCTGGAGACCACCCTCGACCTGCTGGAACACACCGCCGACGAAGACGAGGCGCTGTACTTCTTCCGCATGGCCCTGTTCCACGAGGACTTGCGGGGCGAGGAACTGGTCCACATCGGTCAGGCGACCGGGGTGTCCCTCGGCCTGCCGCTGCCCGCGGGCGTGGCCGCGCGCCCGCCCATGTCCATGCCGGCCACGCAGTGGACGCTGGGCTGGTCCGACGATCACGCCTTCGCGCTCGACATCGAGCGCGGCCACGAGGCCGTGCAGGTGCCCGAGTTCGAGATCGACGCGCAGCCGGTGACCTGGGCGCAGTACGTGGAATTCATCGCCGACGGCGGCTACGACCGCGAGGAACTGTGGCACCCCGGTGGCTGGAGCTGGCTGCAGGGCGAAGCGGAACGCGAGGGCCGCCGCGGCCCGCGCTACGTGGAGCAGATCGGTGTCGCCAGCGGCGCCGTGCTGCAGACCCTGTTCGGCAAGCCCACGCGCATGGGCGGCACGCAGCTCGTGATGCACGCCAGCTGGTGGGAGGCCGACGCCTACGCCCGCTGGGCGGGCCGCCGCCTGCCCACCGAGGCCGAATGGGAGATCGCCGCGACGCAGGCCGTGCGCCGGGGATTCCGCTGGGGAGACGTGCGCGAATGGACCGCCGGCACGCTGCGCCCCTTCGCGGGCTGGCAGCCCGACGTGTGGGCGCCCCAGGCGGAGATGGAAGTGGAGGCCGTGTTCCGCGCGGCCCGCGTGCTGCGCGGCGCGTCCTTCGCCACGCGCTCGCGCCTGAAGCATCCGAAGTTCCGTGCCTGGGCGCTGCCCGGGCGCGACGAGAGCTTCGTCGGCTTTCGCACCTGCGCGATCTGAGGCCGAGCGCAGCGCATGCGCACCTCAGCGCATGCCATGCCTAGGCAGGCTTCGCGTTCTTCTTCGGCGGCAGGTTCCACCACGGCAGCAGCGCCCGCAGGCTCAGCACCTCGCCGCTGCGCCAGGGCGTGTAGCCGGGCAGGGCCGCGAGCTTGTCCTGCCAGGCCGGTTCCTGCAGCAGGCGGCGCAGGGTCGCGATCGGCGGCGCGTCCAGCGCTTCCTTCAGGCACACGAGGTAGTAGACCTCCTGCAGCAGCGGCACGAAGTCCAGGCCGCGCGCGCGGGCCGCGGCCTCGATGCCCAGCCCCGCGTCGGCGCTGCCGGACGCGATGGCCTGCGCCACGGCGGCGTGCGAAGGTTCGTCGCGCTCGTAACCGGACAGGTCCGACGCGGTGATGCCGTCGCGCTGCAGCAGCTCGTCGCACAGCAGGCGCGTGCCGCTGCCGCGCGGCCGGTTGACGAAGCGCGCCCGCCGGCGCACGACTTCACCCATGGACAGCAGGCGCAGTGGATTGCCCGGCGCAACGATCAGGCCCTGGCTGCGTTCGGCAAAGCCGATCAGCTTGTGCTGGCCCGGCTGCAGCAGCGGCTGGTAGCTGCGCTGGGCCTCGCTGCCCAGGCCCGGTTGCTGCGAGCTGTGGAAGCCGGCGAGCGTGCAGCGGCCTTCGTTGAGTGCCGCGATCGCATCGACGCTGCCGCAGAAGCGCACGTCCAGGTGCAGCTGCGCCTGCTGCACCGCATGGCCGCGCAACAGCGACAAGCCGTCGTCATGGCTCGCGAACAGCGTGAGCACCCGCGCGCCGTCGTCGAAGGCGACGGCGAAGGCGCGCTCCAGCTCGGCCTGCAGCGCCTCGATCTGCGGCGCGAGGCGCGCCTGCGCCTGCCGCTCGGCCCACAGCAGCTTCTCGCCGAACGGCGCGAGCCGTGCGCGCTGGCCCTTCTCCCAGACCAGCAGCGGATGGGCCAGCTGCGTTTCCCATCGCTTGAGCTCGCCCCACACGTGGCGGTAGGACAGGCCGAGGACCTTGGCGGCGCCGGAGATGGACCCTTGCTCCTGCACGGCGTGCAGCAGGTCCATCAGCGCGTTGCGCACCCAGCCGTCCTGGCGCCGCGCGCCGAAGTCGTACGAGAGTTCCACCTTGCGCATGGCGCGAAGTATGCGGCAGGGCCGCGCCCGCGCTATGCAGGGCCGTTCATAACTCGCAAGACCCGAGGGCGCAGTCCGCGGCGAACCCGTAGCATCGCGCACCATGAACACCTTTCAGGAGAGCTTCGCGCGCGCCATCGAGCTGGTGGCCGGTGCGGATCCCCTGCTGTTTTCCATCGTCGGGCGCTCGCTGGCCGTGAGCGGGCTCGCCAGCGCCATCGGTTGCGCGTTGGGTCTGGTGCTCGGCGCGTGGCTGGCGGTGACGCGCTTTCCCGCACGCGGCGCCCTGATCACCGTGCTCAACACCTTCCTCGCCGTGCCCTCGGTGGTGGTGGGCCTGGTGGTGTACCTGCTGTTGTCGCGCTCCGGCCCGCTGGGCGCGCTGGGCTGGCTGTTCTCCTTCCAGGCCATGGTGCTGGCGCAGGTGCTGCTGGTGCTGCCCGTGTGCACGGCGCTGACGCGGCAGGTGGTGGAGGACGCGGAGAAGGCCAACGGCGAACAGCTCGTTTCGCTGGGCGCGGGCGGCGCGCTGCGCAGCCTGCTGCTGGCCTTCGACGAGCGTTATGCGCTGCTGACCGTGCTGCTGGCCTGCTTCGGCCGCGCCATCTCGGAAGTGGGCGCGGTCATGATCGTCGGCGGCAACATCGAGGGCTTCACTCGGGTGATGACCACCGCGATCGCCCTGGAGACCAGCAAGGGCGACCTGCCGCTGGCGCTCGCCCTGGGCGTCGTGCTGCTCGCGGTGGTGCTGGCTCTGAACGCGCTGATCGCGCTGGTCACGCGCTGGCGGGGTGCGCATGCGGAAGGCGTCGTGCTGGCGGGGGCTCCGGCATGAAAGTCGCGCGCCGGCATCGCCTGCAGGAGCCGACCTGATGTCGGGCTGGGTGCAGCTGAGAGGCGTGGACCTGCGCTACGGCGCGGTGCATGCGCTGCAGGGCGTGGACCTGCGCATCGCCGCCGGTGAGCGGGTGGCGCTGATCGGCGCCAACGGCAGCGGCAAGAGCACGCTGCTGCGCGTGCTGCACGGCTTGCTGCGGCCCAGCTCGGGGTCGGTGCTGCGCGACGGCACCATGCGCCAGGCGATGGTGTTCCAGCGCCCCTTCGCGCTGCGCATGTCGGCGCTGTCCAACGTGGCGCTCGCCCTCTGGCTGCGCGGCACGCGCTGGAAGGCCGCGAAGGAGCAGGCGCTGCAGGCGCTGGGCCGGGTGGACCTCGCGGCCATCGCGCTGCGCAATGCACGCACGCTCTCGGGCGGCCAGCTGCAGCGCCTCGCCCTCGCGCGGGCCTGGAGCCTGCAGCCCGACGTGCTGCTGCTGGACGAACCCACGGCCAGCCTCGATCCGCACGCCAAGCGCGAGGTCGAGGCGCTGATGGCCGAATTCGCGGTCTGCGGCACCACTCTCGTGTTCGCCAGCCACAACCTCGGCCAGGTCAAGCGCCTCGCCACCCGGGTCGTCTACATGGAGCAGGGGCGCGTACTCGCCGACCTGCCCGTGCACGCCTTCTTCAACGGCCCGCTGGGGGAGACCTCGCGCGAGGCCGAGCTGTTCGTCAGGGGGGAATTGGGATGAATCTCGTGCGCCGCGCGCTCTGCGCCGCGACCATCGTCTTCGCTGCTGCCGGGAGCAGCTGGGCCCAGTCCAGCATCGTCATGGCGTCGACCACGTCCACCGAGCAGTCGGGGCTGTTCGGCCACCTGCTGCCGGAGTTCGCCCGGGCCACGGGTATCACCGTCAAGGTCGTCGCCGTCGGCACGGGGCAGGCCATCGACATGGCGCGCCGCGGCGACGCGGACGTGCTGTTCGTGCACGACCGCACCGCGGAGGACAAGTACGTCGCCGACGGCTTCGCGCCGAAGCGCTACCCCGTGATGTACAACGACTTCGTGCTGGTCGGCCCCAAGGCGGATCCCGCCGGCGTGAGGGGCGGCGACATCGTGGCGGCGCTCAAGAAGATCGCCGCCGCCAATGCCCCCTTCATCTCGCGCGGCGACAAGAGCGGGACCGACGCCGCGGAAAAGCGCTTCTGGACGCAGGCGGGACTGGCCAGCCGCGGAACGGGCTACAAGGAATGCGGCTGCGGCATGGGGCCCGCGCTCAACATCGGCGCGTCGAGCAGCGCCTACGTGCTGGCCGACCGCGGCACCTGGCTCAGTTTCAAGAACCGCGGCGACCTGGCCATCCTGGTGGAGGGGGACAAGCGCTTGTTCAACCAGTACGGCGTGATGCTGGTGAGCCCGCAGAAATTCCCGCACGTGAAGGCGGCCGAGGCGCAGAAGTTCATCGACTGGGTCACCTCGCCGGCCGGCCAGCAGGCGATCACCAGCTACAAGGTCAACGGCGAGCAGCTGTTCTTCCCCGACGCCGGCAGCGCCAACTGATCCCCGCGCGGCCTCGCGCACTTCCTCCCCCCTGCGGGTGCGGGCAACCCCCATCCGGCGGCGGCCGGACTATGCTGGCGCCTCCGCAGCGAGGAGACGCCATGATCAAGTTCCACGTCCTGTACCCGCGCACCGAAGGCGGCCGCTTCGACCACGACTACTACCGCGACAAGCACATGCCCATGGTGGCGCAGAAGCTGGGCAGTGCGTGCCGGTCCTACGAAATCGACAGGGGGCTGGCCGGCGGCGCGCCGGGGGCGCCTTCGCCCTACCACGCGGCTTGCAGCATCACCTGCGACTCGCTGGAAAGCCTGCAGCAGGCCATGGCGCCGCACGGAAAGGCGATCAGGGCGGACCTGCCCAACTACACCGATGCGCAGCCGGTGGTGTGGATCAGCGAGGTGGTGGAGCCCCGCTGAGGCCGCCGTGCCGCCATGACGCTCGCGAGCCGGCTGCCCTGTGACCAGGCGCTGCTGCGCGGGGGCGCGGCCGAGGCGCCCTGCGGTCCCGCGCAGCAGCGCTGGGTGCTGGCGGCGTCCATCCTGGGATCGAGCCTGGCCTTCGTCGACGGCACCGTCGTCAACGTCGCGCTGCCCGCGATCCAGCGCGACCTGCACGCTTCAGTCGGGCAGGCGCAATGGGTGGTGGAATCCTATGCGCTGCTGCTCGCATCGCTGCTGCTGGTCGGCGGCGCGCTGGGCGACCGCTTCGGCCGGCGGCGCATCTTCCTGCTCGGCGTGGCCGTCTTCGCGGCGGCTTCCATCGCCTGCGCGCTGTCGCCCACGGTCCACTGGCTGATCGCGATGCGCGCGCTGCAGGGCGTCGGTGCGGCGCTGCTGGTGCCCGGCAGCCTGGCGCTGATCAGCGCCTCGTTCGACGAACAGGAGCGCGGCCGCGCGTTCGGCACCTGGGCGGCCTGGAGCGGCGTGGCCTCGGCGATCGGACCGCTGCTGGGCGGCTACCTGATCGACCGCTTCTCCTGGGCCTGGGCCTTCGCGGTCAACGTGCCGTTGGCGGCGCTGTTGCTGGCGATGACCTGGAGACACGTTCCGGAAAGCCGCCGTGCCGATGCGGCGCGGCTCGACGCACCCGGTGCCGTGCTGGCGACGCTCGGGCTCGCCGGCGGCGTGTTCTTCTTCACCGAGGCGCCGGCGCGAGGCTGGGGCGCTATACCGGTGCTGCTCGCGCTGGCCGTCGCAGTGGTCGCGCTGGTCGCGTTCTTCCTCGTGGAGCGGGCCCGCTCCGCGCCCATGCTGCCGCTGGCGCTGCTGCGCGAGCGCAATTTCGCCGGCGCCAACCTGCTGACGCTGCTGCTCTATGCGGCCCTCGGGGGCGGGCTGTTCTTCCTGCCGCTGAACATGATCCAGGTGCAGGGCTGGTCCGCGACGGCCGCGGGCGCGGCGCTGCTGCCCTTCATCCTGGTCATGTTCCTGCTCTCGCGCTGGTCCGGCGGTCTGGTGGACCGGCGCGGTGCCCGCCTGCCCTTGATCGTGGGTCCGCTGGTCGCCGCAGCCGGCTTCGCGCTGCTCGCGTGGCCGGGCCGGGGCGCCAGCTACTGGACCGGCTTCCTGCCCGGCGTCGCGGTGCTGGGTTTGGGCATGGCGATCACCGCTGCACCGCTGACCACGACCGTGATGAACGCCGTGCCGGCCAACGCCTCGGGCACCGCGTCCGGGATCAACAACGCCTTGTCGCGCGTGGCGGGTGTGCTGGCGATCGCGGTGTTCGGTGCGCTGATGGCCGCCGTGTTCGGGCCGCACCTGCGGGGCGCGTTGTCGGCCGCCGGCGTGCCGGCCGACCTGGCCGCGCAGGTGTGGCAGCAACGCGACCGCCTCGCGGCCATCACTCTCCCGCCCGGGAGCGCCGACGCAGCGGCGCAGGCGGTGCGCGGCGCGGTGCAGGACGCCTTCGTGGCCGGCTACCGCTGGATCATGGGCGTGAGCGCTGCGCTGGCCCTGGCGAGCGCCGCCGTGGCCGCGCTGTGGGTGGACAAGCAGGGCGGATCAACCGCCGCCGGGGCCCGGGCGCGGTGAGTCCGCGGCGCCCGCCTGGCCGCGGCGCAGCCAGCGTTCGATGCCGTCGAACAGCCACTGCGTGAGCAGCGCCAGCACCGCCGCGGGCACTGCCCCGGCCAGCATGAAGGCGGTGTCGTTGACGGCGAGGCCGGCGACGATGCGCTCGCCCAGTCCGCCGGCGCCGATGAAGGTGGCGACCGTGGCCATGCCGACGTTCCATACGGCCGCCGTCTTGATGCCGGCGAAGATCGCGGGCGCCGCCAGCGGCAGTTCGACCGCGCGCAGCACCTGCCCATCGCGCAGGCCCAGGGCAAGCCCCGCCTGGCGCATGCCCTGCGACAGCGAGGCGAGCCCGGCATGCGTGTTGCGCACGATGGGCAGCAGGGCGTAGACGGACAGCGCGAGCAGCGCGGGCACGAAGCCGATGGCGCCCACGATCGCGATCAGGAAGGCGAGCAGCGCGAGCGAGGGCACGGTCTGCACCACGCCCACCCCTCCCATCAGCAGGCCGGAGATGCGCGGAATGCGGTGCGCCAGCACGCCCAGCGGCACGCCGATCACCACCGCGATCGCCAGCGAGGCGAACACCAGCGTCAGGTGTTCGCGCAGCAGGCGCGGCAGGTCGGGGGCCAGCAGCCGCTCGAGGAAGCCGGGGCGTGTGCGCGGTCCGGCCGCGGGTGCGGCGGATGCAGCGGGTGTCGCGGCGGATGCCGCCTTGCCCCCCGCCAGGAAATCGCGCGCCACCGCTTCGAACGAGCGGCCGTCGATCTCCACCTCCGCGTTCATGGCCTGCATCGCGCGGTCGTCGATGCGCTGGGTGAGCGCGGCGGCCAGCGGGCGTTCGTCGAGCTGCGCGCGCATCAGCAGCACCGCGTCGTAGCGGGGGAAGAAGGCGCGGTCGTCGCGCAGCACGCGCAGCTTCAGCCGCGCGATCTGCGCGTCGGTCGTGTACGCATCGACCACGTCCACCTGGCCCTGCGCGAGCGCCTGGTACGCGAGGCCGTGGTCCAGTCCGCTGCCGGGCGTGCGCTGGATGCCGTAGGCGCGCTGCAGCGCCGGCCAGCCGTCGGCGCGCACCTGGAATTCGTGCGACAGCCCCAGCCGCAGGGGCGCGGTGCTGCGCGCCAGGTCGGAGATCGTGGCGATGCCCAGGCGCTGCGCGTCGGCTTCGCGCATCGCCAGCGCGTAGCTGTTGTTGAAGCCCAGGGGCACCGCCGCCTTCAGTCCCCTTGGCGCCAGCCAGGCGTTGAGTTCTTCGAGCGACGGCGAACCGTCCTTCTTCAGCAGCTCGCGCACGATGGTCCCGGTGTATTCCGGGTAGACCGCGATACTGCCGGTGGCCAGGGCCTGCTCCATCACCGCGGTGTTGCCCAGGCCTTGCCGGTGCTGCGCCGGCACGCCCGCCTGCACCAGGGCCTGGCGCGCCAGCTCGCCGAGGATGTAGCTCTCGGTGAAGCGCTTGGAGCCGACGACGACCGGCTCGGCCGCCTGCGCGCCCGCGCAGGTCGCGAGCAGCGCGTACAGCGCGCAGCGCAGCGCGCGGGCGAGGAAGGGAAGGGGGACCGCGCTCATGGACAGGCCGCAGTATCCGCGAACCCGCGCCCCTGCGCCTCAGGACACCAGCGCCGCCGATTTCACCTGCGCCCAGGCCGCGCTGCCTTCGCGCAGCTGCAGCGTGTCCACCGCCCGCGCCGTGATGCGCGCGAGCAGCAGCGTGGACCCGCAGGCCAGCTGCACCAGCGCCTGCGAGGGATGTCCCGCCGGAACGATGGCGCGCACCGTGCAGGCCAGCACGTTCTGGATGCTGCTGAGCTCGGGCGGCGCCAGGGCCAGGCTCACGTCGCGGGCCAGCACGCGCACGCGCACCTCGCGGCCGACCGGCAGGCCCGCGTCGGCGATCCACAAGGCGCCGCCGTCGAAGCGCACCTGGGCCAGCTGCCAGCGCGCGTCGCGTTCGCTGATCGCGCCATGCAGCAGCGCGGCGGCTTCCTCGCCCGGCACCGCGGGCAGGTCGATCCGTGCCAGGGTTTCCGCCAGCGGCCCGGAGGCCTGCACCGAGCCGGCATCCATCAGGACCAGGTGGTCGGCCAGCCGCGCGACCTCGTCGCCCGAGTGCGTGACGTACAGCATGGGCACGCGCAGTTCGTCGCGCAGCCGTTCCAGCCAGGGCAGGATCTCCTGCCGGCGCGCGGGGTCCACGGCCGCCAGCGGTTCGTCCAGCAACAGCAGGCGCGGCTGGGTGGCCAGCGCGCGCGCGATCGCCACCCGCTGGCGTTCGCCGCCGGACAGCTGGTGCGGACGACGGGCCAGCAGCGGGGCGATGCCGAGCAGGTCGATCAGCGCCTCCAGGTCGACGGCGGCCCCCGCCGCGCCCGCGCGCCTGCGCCCGAAGTCGAGGTTGCCGCGCACGTCCAGGTGGTCGAACAGGCTGGCTTCCTGGAACACGTAGCCGAGCGGCCGTTTCCATGGCGGCATGAACACGCCTCGCCCGGTGTCCTGCCAGGTCTCCCCGGCGATGCGCACCTGCGCTTCGGGCGCGCGCTCGAGCCCGGCGACGCATCGCAGCAGCGTGGTCTTGCCGGAACCCGAGGGCCCGTAGACCGCCGTGATGCCGCGCGCGGGCAGCACCAGGTCCAGGTCGAGGGTGAAGCCCGGCCGCGGCAGTCGCACGCGCAGCGCGATCGGCTCGCTCATCCCAGCACCCGCGTGCTGCGGCGGTTCAGGCGGGCCAGCGCCAGCAGCACGACGAAGGAGAACAGCACCATGCCCGCCGACAGCCAGTGCGCCTGGGTGTATTCCAGCGCCTCGACGTGGCCGTAGATCTGGGTGGACACCACCCGCGTCTGCTCGGGGATGTTGCCGCCGATCATCAGCACCACGCCGAACTCGCCCACCGTGTGCGCGAAGCTCAGCACCGCCGCCTGCACGATGCCGCCGCGCGCCAGTGGCAGCACCACGTGGAAGAAGCTGTCCAGGGGCCCGGCGCGCAGCATGGCCGCCGCTTCCAGCGGCCGGCGCCCCACGCCCTCGAACGCGGTCTGCAGCGGCTGCACCGCGAACGGCAGCGAATAGAGCACCGACCCGAGCAGCAGGCCGCCGAAGGTGAAGGGCAGCAGGCCCAGGCCCAGCGCCTGCGTCAGTTGGCTGCCCCAGCCGCGCGGCCCGAAGGCCACCAGCAGGTAGAAGCCCAGGACGGTGGGCGGCAGCACCAGGGGCAGGGCGACCACCGCGCTGACCGCACCGCGCCAGCGCGAGGGCGTGCGCGCGAGCCACCAGGCCAGCGGCGCCGCCAGCACCAGCAGGACCGCGGTGGTGCAGGTCGCCAGCTGGAAGGTGAGCCAGAGGGCCTGGAGGTCGCCGGCGCGGAAGTCCATGCGGTCCTAGAGGCCGTAGCCCGCGTCGCGCAGGACCGCCCGCGCCGCATCGCCACGCAGGTAGGCGAGGAAGGCAGCCGCCGCTTCATTGCGTGCGCCGCGGACCAGCAGCGCGGCGTCCTGCCGGATCGGCGCGTGGGCCTGCCCGGGAACGATCCAGCCGGAGCCCCGGGCGATGCGGCCCTGTTCGACGACCTGCGAGAGGGCGACGAAGCCGATGCGCGCGTTGCCGCTGGCGACGAACTGGTGCGCCTGCGCGATGTTCTCCGCCTGCACCAGGTGCGGCTGCCACGCCGCCAGCACGCCCAGGCCCTGCAGCGTTTCGACCGCGGCGCGGCCGTAGGGGGCGACCCGCGCGTCCGCGATGGCGAGCTTGCCGACCGGGGGCTGGCGCAGCAGATCGCCGCGCGGATCCACCACGCCGGCCTGCGCGCTCCACAGGACCAGCCGGCCGACCGCATAGGTGAAGCGGCTGCCGGCGACCGCGAGGCCCTCGGACTCGAGCTTCGCCGGCGTCTCCTGGTCCGCCGCGAGCAGCACCTCGAACGGCGCGCCGTTGCGGACCTGCGCGTAGAAGCGGCCGGTGGAACCCAGCGCGATCACCGCGCGATGGCCACTGTCGCGGGCAAAGCCGTCGGCGATCTTCTGGATGGCCGGGCCCAGGTTGGCCGCCGCGGCCACCTGCACCTGGCCGGCGCGGGCGCCCAGCGCGGCCAGCAAGGCGACGAGGAAGAGGAGGGCGCGCGGCATGGACACGGTCGAGCAGGAAGCTGACCGCGAGTATAGGAAGGAGGGGCGCGCGGCGGGCGCCGCGGGGCTCAGGCCTTGGCGGGCGGCTTCTGCGACAGCTTGCGGTAGACGGTGGCGCGGCTGATGCCCAGCACCCGCGCGGCCTCCATCACGTTGCCGCGCGCGTCGCTCACGGCCTTGCGGATGAGCGCGATCTCGACGTCGCGCAGCGGCACGCGGCCGGGGCGGGCCTCGCCCGCCGGCTGGGCCAGGCAGGACAGGCGCAGTCCCGACCACAGGGGCACTTCGGTGGGCGCCTGCTCGGCGTGCCGCGCCAGGTCGTACAGCGGTTCCCAGGGCTGGGCGAACAGCTCGCTGCAGTGCACCGGGCCCTGCATCGCGCCGGAGAGACCCGCGACCATCTGGCGCGCGGCGCCGTTGCTGCCCATGACCCAGCCGTCACCGTCCAGCACGACCAGGCCGTCGTCGTCGTCACCCAGCAGGCGGCCCGGCCAGTTCAGTCGCAGCACCAGCCGGTGCGCGCGCGCCAGCGTCAGGGCGTTCTCGATGCTGCGCGCCGACTGCGAGACCAGGTGCTTGAGCTCGGGCCGCTCGGCGGCATCGATGCCGGTGAGGTCCAGCATGCCGACGCACTGGCCGTCGGGGCCGAACAGGGGGGCGCCGGCGCAGCTGTAGCAGCTGGTGTCCTGGAAGAAATGTTCGCCGCGGTGCAGCCACACCGGCTGCAGTTCGGACAGGGCGGCGCCGATGGCGGTGGTGCCCACGCTGCGTTCCGACAGGTCCACCCCGATGCGGGTGATCACGGCCGCCCGCGGATCGCTGCGGTCGATGGGCCCGTGGGCGTCGATCACCACGCCGTTCTGGTTGGTCAGGATGGCGAAGTAGCGCGTGCTGGCGATCGCCCGGCCCAGCTGTTCCAGCACCGGGCGGGCGGCGGTCACCAGCAGGTGGTTGGCCTCCTCGGTGCGGCGCGCCTGCTGCTCGGGCACCAGTTCGAAGCCCACGCGTTCCGTGGGGCGCTGGCCGCCCTCCAGGCAGCGGCGCCACGAGCGTTCGATCCAGGTCGCGTCATACCAGCCATGGACCAGCACTTCGGTCATGGTACGGCCTTCCTGCATGACGGCCTGGCGTGCGCGCTCGATCTGCAGCAGCCGGTTTTGCGCGCTGCTGGCGGGCGGAACGTTCATGGAAGCGCTCCTTTGTCTCCTGGCGGGCAGTGTCGACGCACTGCCCGTGCCCGCATTGTTCCATTTTGAGAATTTCGCGCCAGCGCAGATTGCAACCTAGGGTTTCGCCTAGGGAGGGCGCGGAGGGGCAATTCAACAATGCCCTCCCCGGCCCCACTCTGGAGACACAAGACATGCTGGTATCACTGAAGGTCAATGGGAAGGCGGCGAGCATCGACGTCCCCCCGAACACGCTGCTGGTCACGGCCATCCGGGAGCACCTGAAGCTGACGGGCACCCACGTGGGTTGCGACACCGCCCAGTGCGGCGCCTGCACCGTCCTGGTCAACGGCCGCGCCGTCAAGAGCTGCAACACCCTCGCCGCCCAGCATCCGGGCGCCGAGATCACCACCATCGAGGGCATGGCCCAGCCCGACGGCACCATGCACCCGATGCAGGCGGCGTTCAAGGAGTGCCACGGCCTGCAGTGCGGCTTCTGCACCCCCGGCATGGTGATGAGCGCGGTGGACCTGTGCCAGCGCCACCCGAACGCCAGCGAAGGCGAGATCCGCGAGCAGCTCGAGGGCAACCTGTGCCGCTGCACCGGCTACCAGAACATCGTGAAGGCCGTGCAGCAGGCCCAGTCGGCCATGGCCGGCAAGGCCTGAGGAGAACGCCATGGGTGCCAACGACACATTCGCCAAGCTGCCGCACATCGGGGAATCGTTCCGCCGCAAGGAGGACTACCGCTTCCTGACCGGCGCCGGCCAGTACACCGACGACATCAACCTGCCGAACCAGCGCTACGCCGTGTTCGTGCGCTCGCCGCATGCGCACGCGGCGATCAAGTCCATCGACACGTCGCGCGCCGAGGCCATGCCCGGCGTCGCCAAGGTGTTCACCGGCAAGGACATCGAGGGCAAGATGGGCGGGCTGCCCTGCGGCTGGCTGATCACCAGCACCGACGGCACGCCCATGAAGGAGCCGCCGCATCCGGTGCTGGCGCAGGGCAAGGTGCGCTACGTCGGCGACCACGTCGCGATGGTGGTGGCCGACACGCTGGAGCAGGCGCGCGATGCCGCCGAGGCGGTGGACGTGGACTACGACGTGCTGCCCGCCGTGGTGGACGTGCGCGACGCGGCCAAGGCCACGGCGCTGCACGACATCGCTCCCGACAACCACGTCTACAAGTGGGCGATCGGCGACAAGGCGCAGGTGGACGCGGTGTTCGCCAAGGCCGCCAAGGTCTCGAAGATCGACCTGACGAACAACCGGCTGATCCCGAACGCGCTGGAGCCGCGCGCCGCCATCGGCAGCTACAGCCGCGCGAACGACGAGTACACCCTGTACGTCGCCAACCAGAACCCGCACGTCGAGCGCCTGCTGATGACGGCCTTCGTGCTGGGCCTGCCCGAGCACAAGGTGCGCGTGATCGCCCCCGACGTCGGCGGCGGCTTCGGCTCCAAGATCTTCCTGTATGCCGAAGACGTCGCGCTGACCTGGGCCGCCAAGCAGCTCAATTGCGCGATCAAGTGGACGGCCGACCGCAGCGAGTCCTTCCTGTCCGACGCCCACGGCCGCGACCACGTGTCGCATGCCGAGATGGCGATGGACAGCCAGGGCAAGTTCCTCGCGCTGCGCGTGCACACGGACGCCAACCTCGGCGCCTACCTGTCGACCTTCGCGACGGCCGTGCCGACCATCCTGTACGCCACGCTGCTGGCGGGCCAGTACACGACGCCGCAGATCTACGTGGAAGTGGACGCCTGGTTCACCAACACCGCGCCGGTCGATGCCTACCGCGGCGCCGGCCGGCCCGAGGCGACCTACCTGCTGGAGCGCCTGGTCACGCGCTGTGCCTGGGACCTGGGCCTGCCGCAGGACGAGATCCGCGAGCGCAACTTCATCTCGCAGTTCCCGTACCAGACCCCGGTGGCGCTGCAGTACGACACCGGCGACTACCACGGCGCGCTGTTCAAGGCGAATGCGCTGGCCGACGTCAAGGGCTTCGAGCAGCGCCGCAAGGCCAGCGAGGCAAAGGGCCTCAAGCGCGGCATGGGCTACAGCAGCTACATCGAGGCCTGCGGCATCGCGCCGTCGAACATCGCCGGTGCGCTCGGTGCGCGCGCCGGCCTGTTCGAATGCGGCGAGATCCGCGTCCACCCGACCGGCAGCGTCACGGTGTTCACCGGCTCGCACAGCCACGGCCAGGGCCACGAGACCACCTTCGCGCAGGTCGTCGCGGCGCGGCTGGGCATCCCGGTCGAGAACGTCGACGTGGTGCACGGCGACACCGGCCGCGTGCCCTTCGGCATGGGGACCTACGGCTCGCGCTCGATCAGCGTCGGCGGCGCGGCGATCATGAAGGCCCTGGACAAGATCGAGACCAAGGCCAAGAAGATCGCGGCGCACCTGATGGAAGCGGGCGATGGCGACGTCGAGTTCAGCAACGGCGAGTTCCGCATCAAGGGCACCGACAAGAAGGTGACCTTCGGCCAGGTCGCGCTGACCGCCTACGTGCCGCACAACTACCCGCTGGACAAGCTGGAGCCGGGCCTGAACGAGACCGCGTTCTACGACCCGACCAACTTCACCTTCCCGGCCGGCACCTACATCTGCGAGGTGGAGGTCGATCCGGCCACCGGCGTGGTGCGCGTCGACCGCTTCACGGCGGTGGACGACTTCGGCACCATCATCAACCCGATGATCGTGGAAGGGCAGGTGCACGGCGGGGTGGGGCAGGGCATCGGCCAGGCGCTGCTGGAGCAGTGCGTGTACGACAAGGACAGCGGCCAGCTGCTGACCGGCTCCTTCATGGACTACGCCATGCCGCGCGCCGACGACTTCCCCACCTTCAAGCTGGACACGGTGTGCACGCCGTGCACGCACAACCCGCTGGGCACCAAGGGCTGCGGCGAGGCCGGCGCGATCGGCTCGCCGCCGGCGGTGATCAATGCGGTGCTGGATGCGCTGAAGGACCTGGGCGTCAAGGACATCGACATGCCGGCCACGCCCAGCCGCGTCTGGGAAGCCCTCCAGGCCGCGAAGAAGCCCTGAACGCAACGAAGGAGACCACCTCATGTACACATTCACCTTCGAACGTCCCACCTCGCTGGCCGACGCGCAGCGGGCCGGTGCCCAGGGCGGCAGCAAGATCCTGGCGGGCGGGCAGACCTTGCTGGCCTCGATGAAGCTGCGCCTGGCCAACCCGGAGAAGTTGGTCGACCTGGGCGGCATCGCCGAGCTGGCGGGCATCCGCCGCGAGGGCAATGCCCTCGTCATCGGCGCCATGACGCGGCACGCGGACGTCGCGGCCAGCAAGGACGTGCAGTCGGCGATTCCGGCGCTGGCCGCGCTCGCGGGCGGCATCGGCGACCGGCAGGTCCGCGCGATGGGCACCATCGGCGGCTCGCTGGCCAACAACGACCCGGCCGCCTGCTATCCGGCCGGTGCCCTGGCGCTCAATGCCACCATCACCACCACCAAGCGCAAGATCGCGGCCGACGACTTCTTCCAGGGCATGTTCGCCACCGCGCTGGAGGAAGGCGAGCTGATCACCTCGGTGAGCTTCCCGATCGCCAAGCGCGCGGCCTACCTCAAGTTCAAGCAGCCGGCCTCGCGCTTCGCGCTGATCGGGGTGTGCGTGGCGCAGACCGACAGCGGCGTGCGCGTCGCGGTCACCGGCGGCGGCAACGGCGTGTTCCGGCACCCGGGCCTGGAGCAGGCGCTGGCCAAGAGCTTCACGCCCGAGGCCGCGGCCGCCGTGAAGGTCGACGCGGGCAACCTGTCCAGCGACCTGCACGGCAGCGCCGCCTACCGCGCCAACCTGATCTCCGTGCTGACGCAGCGGGCGGTGAAACAGGCGCAGGGGTGATCACTCTGAAAAATCGCTGCGCGATTTTTCAGAGTGGATTTGATCGGTGTGAAGAGGACCGGCAAAGCCGGATCCTCTTCACAGTGAGCACCACGCTGCATGTGATTCCGCGTGGTGCACGTGCCGCTGCGCGGACAATTGCCTCATGACCGCACCCTTTGCCTCCATCGACGCCCTGCAGCAAGGTCTCCAGGCCGCCGGCTATTTCGCCGAGCGCCGGCTGGCGACGGCGGTTTTCCTGGCCCTGAAGCTGCAGCGCCCGCTGCTGCTGGAAGGCGAGCCGGGCGTGGGCAAGACCGAACTGGCGAAGGCGCTGGCGGTGGCGCTGCAGCGCGCGCTGCTGCGGCTGCAGTGCTACGACGGGCTGGAACTGCGCGAGGCCCTCTACGAATGGAACTACGCGGCGCAGCTGCTGCACATGCGCGCGGTCGAAGGCAAGGAGAGCACCGACCAGATCGAGCGCGAGGTCTACCAGGACCGCTACCTGATCCGGCGTCCCCTGCTGCAGGCGCTGCAGGCGCCCGAGCCGGGCGCGGTGCTGCTGATCGACGAAGTGGACCGCGCCGACGAACCGTTCGAGGCCTTCCTGCTGGAGTACCTGGGCGAGTACCAGGTGAGCATCCCGGAGATCGGCACCATCCGCGCCCGTGCGACGCCGGTGACCATCCTCACCAGCAACCGCACGCGCGAACTGAACGACGCGGTCAAGCGCCGCTGCCTGTACCACTGGCTGGACTACCCGGAGCGCGAGCGCGAACTCGCGATCGTGCGCGCGCGCGTGCCGGAAGCGGGGGATGCGCTATCGAAGCAGGTGGCCGAGTTCGTCGGCCGGCTGCGCAGCCAGCCTTTCTCCAACGCCTTCCAGCGCGCGCCGGGCATCGCCGAGAGCGTGGAATGGGCCAAGGCGCTGGTGGCGCTGGACACGCTGGCACTGGATCCGGAAATCGTCACCGACACCGCCGGCATCCTGTTCAAGCAGCGCGAGGACGTCGCGGCGCTCACGCACGAACTGGCCGTGGAACTGCTCAAGCCCGAGGCCGAGCCGGCCTGAGCGCCGGGTGCGTCCATGAGCACGCTCGGAGATGCACGCACCGGCAAGCTGGCCGACAACATCGCCGGGTTCGGCCGCGCGCTGCGCCGCGCCGGCCTGCGCGTGGACAGCGCCCGCATCGCGCTGGCGCAGGAAGCGGCCCAGCTGGTCGGTGTCGCCGACAAGCAGGACCTGGGCGCGGCCATGGAGTCGGTGCTGGTCAGCCGCGAGCAGGAGCGGGGCGTGTTCCGCGAGCTGTTCGACGCCTACTTCCGCGATCCCGAACTCGCGCACAAGCTGCTGTCGCAGATGCTACCCACCGCGCAGGGGACGGCCGAGCCCTCCAAGCGCCGCCCGCGCGTGAGCGAGGCGCTGGCGCCGCAGAAGCGCTTCGGCGGCGGCGAGCGCAAGCCCGACAAGGAAGTGGAGTTCGATGCCGCCATGACGGCCAGCGACCTCACGCGCCTGAAGCACGCCGATTTCAATGCGCTCACGGCCAGCGAGTTCCACCTGGTCGAAGGCCTGGCCCGCGACGTCGCGCTGCCGGTGCCGGAGTTCGAGGTGCGCCGCATGCGCCCGGGCATGCGCGGCAACCAGCTGCACTGGTCGCGTTCGCTGCGCCACGCCGCGCACACCGGCGGCGAGCTGCTGGTGCTGCGGCGCATGCAGCGCGTGCGCCAGCCGCTGCCGCTGCTGGTGCTGGTGGACGTGTCGGGTTCGATGGAGCGCTATGCACGCCTGCTGCTTGCCTTCCTGCACGCCGCCACGCGCCTGCACCGCCGGCGTGACGTGTTCGCTTTCGGCACGCACCTGACCGACCTGACGCCGGCCTTCCGCATCGCCGACACCGACGCCATGCTGGCCGCGGCCGGCGCGGCCATCGACGATTTCGCCGGCGGTACGCGGCTGGGCGATTCGCTGGCGACGCTGCGGCAAAGGCATGCCCGCCGGCTGGTGGGCCGCCGCACCCTCGTCCTGATCATCAGCGACGGGCTCGATACGGGCGAACCGGAGGACCTGTCCCGTGAACTCGACTGGCTGACGCACCGCTGCCGTCGGCTCCTCTGGCTCAACCCGCTGCTGCGCTTCGAGGGCTATGCTCCCCTCGCACGGGGCGCGGCGGTGCTGCACCGCCACGCCCACGCGATGCTCGCCGTGCACAACCTGAGCAAGCTGCAGGACCTGGCGGGCAGCCTGGCCGCCTTGCTCGACACCTAGAACAACGAAAGACGACGACCATGGACATGCAAGGCAGCCGCCACCTCGCGATCCCGCAACAGCAGGCCTGGGACGCCCTGAACGATCCGGAAGTGCTCAAGATCTGCATCCCCGGCTGCGACAAGGTGGAAGCGACCGGCGACAACCAGTACGCGATCGGCATGGCGGTGAAGATCGGGCCGGTGTCCGCGCGCTTCGCCGGCAAGATCCAGCTGATCGACGTGCTCCCGCCCAACAGCTACACGCTGGTGTTCGAAGGGCAGGGCGGTGCCGCCGGCTTCGGCAAGGGCACGGCGAAAGTGAGCCTCGCGCCGCCCGCCGAAGGCTCCGGATGCGAGTTGAACTACACGGCGCAGGCGCAGGTGGGCGGCAAGATCGCGCAGGTCGGGCAACGGCTGGTCGATGGCGTGGCGCGGTCCATGGCCGAGGACTTTTTCCGCCGCTTCGACGAGGAGATGCAGCGGCGCCATCCCGAGGCCTATGTCGCCCAGGCCGCGTTGCCGGTGGAGGAAACCGCCCTGGCGCAGGCCCGGCGCATCCCGCTGTGGGCCTGGATCGTGTTCGCCGTGGTGGTGGTGCTGGCACTGCTGCTGCTGGTGCGCTGAGGAGGAACACCCGATGCCGACGCCGCGCCCCGCATCCTGGACGCGCCGCGCCGTGATCGGCGGCGCCGCTTCGCTGCTGGCCTTGCCGGCGTTCGCCCTGGCGCAGCCCGCGAGCTATCCGGCGCGCGCCATCACGCTGATCGTGCCCTGGCCCGCGGGCGGCCAGACCGACATCACCATGCGCATCCTGGCGGACCTCGCCAGCCGCTCGCTGGGCCAGCCGGTGGTCATCGACAACCGCCCCGGCGCGGCCGGAACCCTGGTGGGTCCGGCCCTGCACAACGCGGCGCCGGACGGCTACGTGCTGGGGCAGCTGCCGCTGACGCTGTACCGCGCGCCGCTGCAGCGCAAGCTGAGCTGGGATCCGCTGCGCGACATCACGCCGGTGATCCAGGTCTCGGGCGTGACCTTCGGGATCGTCGTGCCGGCGGACAGCGGCTTCCAGTCCCTGGCCGACCTGCTGGCCTGGGGCCGGCAGCATCCGGGCGAGCTCACCGTGGGCTCCACCGGCGTCGGCAGCACCGCGCACCTGGCGATGGAGGACGTGCTCTCGCGCGAGGGCATCCGCTACATCCACGTGCCCTACAAGGGGACCGCCGACCAGATGCTGGCCGTGGCGACCCGCACGCTGATGGTGGGGGTCAACTCCACCGGCTTCGCGCCCTACGTGGAGACCGGGCGGCTGCGCCTGCTCGCCACCTTCAATGCGCAGCGCAGCAAGCGCTGGCCGCAGGTGCCCACCCTGCGCGAGCTGGGCCATCCCGAGGCGGTCTACACCTCGCCCTACGGCATCGGCGTGCCGGCGGGCACCGACCCCGCGATCGTGCGCAGGCTGCACGACGCCTTCAAGGCCGCGATGTTCGATCCGCAGCACCTGCAGGAGCTCGCCAAGTACGACCAGGAGCCCGAGTACCTCGATACCGCCGACTACGGCCGCTTCGTGCAGGACGTGACCGCGCGCGAACGCTTGCTGCTGGCACGCCTGGGCCTGGGCGCCCGCGCGGAGTGAGCGTGGACGGCTCCGCCCCCGTCCTGGCCTGCCGAGAGGTGTCCAAGCGCTACGGGCGCACGCAGGCGCTGGACGCCGTGTCCCTGGCGGTCGGGGCCGGCGAGATGGTGGCGCTGCTGGGGCCCAACGGCGCCGGCAAGACCACGCTGTTCCAGCTGCTCACGGGACTGTTCGTCGCCGACAGCGGCTCGGTCGAAGTGCTGGGCGCCGACATGCGGCGGCAACCGATCCGCGCGCTGGCGCAGCTCGGCGTGGTGTTCCAGCAGCCGGCGCTGGACCTGAACCTCACGGTCGCGGCCAGCCTGCGCTTCCACACCGACCTGCATGGCCTGCCCTCGTCGGTCGCGCGGCCGCGCATCGCGGCGCTGCTGGCGCGCTTCGGGCTGGCGGACGTGGCGGGCCGGCCGGGGCGCGAGCTGTCCGGCGGCAACCGCCGCAAGGTGGAACTGCTGCGCGCGCTGCTGCACGAACCCCGGCTGCTGCTGATGGACGAGGCCACCGTGGGACTCGATCCCGCGTCGCGCGCGCAGCTGCTGGACGAGGTGCTGCAGGCCCGCGCCGAACGCGGCCTGGGCGTGCTGTGGGCCACCCACCTGGTCGACGAAGCCGAGCGGGCGCAGCGCGTCGTCGTGCTGCACCGGGGCAAGGTGTGCTGGGACGGAACGGCGGCGGCGCTGTGCGCGAACCAGGAACGCCGCACGCTGCAGGAAGCCTTCCTGCAACTGACCGGAGGAGGTCGACGTGAAGACAAGGCAACGGCTTGAACTGGCCCTGCTCGCCGCCATGATGGCCGCCGCGGTGCAGGCCAAGGACACGGGCAAGGTGTTCGTCTCCTCGGAAAAGGACAACGGCATGGCGGTGATCGACGCGGCGACGGCGGAACTCGTCGCCTCGCCGGCGCTGTGCAAGCGGCCGCGCCACATGCAGCTGTCGCCCGACCGCACGCAGCTGTACGTGGCCTGCAGCGACGAGCACCGGGTTGCGCTGTGGGACATCGCGGCGAACAAGGTGGTGGCGAAGCTGGACGTGGGCGAGGACCCGGAGATGTTCGACCTGAGCCCCGACGGCCGCATGCTGTACGTCTCGAACGAGGAGGACTCGGCACTCACGGCCTTCGACCTGTCCACCCGCAAGAAGGCCTTCGAAGTGAAGGTGGGCGGCGAGCCGGAGGGCGTCAAGGTGAGCGCCGACGGCAAGCTGGTCTACGTCACCTCCGAGGTCGCCAGCACGGTGCACGTGATCGACGTCGCGACCCGCAAGGTCGTCAAGGACATCCCGGTGGGCAAGCGGCCGCGCCGCTTCCTGCTCATCGGCGGCGAGCTGTGGGTCAGCAGCGAACTGGACGGCAGCGTCAGCATCATCCGCACCAGCGACCACACGGTGCAGGCGACCGTCCCCTTCAAGCCGCAGGGCATGCGCGCCGAGGACGTCACGCCCGTGGGCATGGCCTTGTCGCCGGACGGCAAGACCGCGTACGTGGGCCTCGGCCGCGCCAACCATGTCGCGGTGGTGGACGTGGCTTCGCGCCAGGTGAAGGGCTACGTGCTGGTCGGCAAGCGGGCCTGGGGCCTGGCCGTGTCGCGCGACGGCAAGCGGCTGTACGTCGCCAACGGCCTGTCCGACGACCTGAGCATCGTCGACACGCAAAGCCTCAAGGCCACCCGGACGCTGAAGGTGGGGCGGGTGCCCCACACCGTGGTGGTCGATGACTGACGGCGCGAAACGCTGCCTGCTGCGCCGGCGCGCTTTGCTGCTCGCGGGTGCGGCGGCGGCGCTGCCGGTGCGCGCGCAGCAGCCGGTCTTCGGCGTCGGCTTGCTCACGCAGGCCGACGATCCGCGCTACGACCCGCTGGCCTTGCTCAAGGGCTATCCCGATGCGCCCGGCGGCCGCTCGGCACCGGCGGCGGAGATCGCGCTGAACGACAGCCTGGTCACCCTGCGCATGGCAGGGTGGGCCGAAGCGAAGCTGTTCGCCGTGGAGGCTGCGAGCGCCGCGGAGGTGCCTTCGGCGCTGCGCCAGCTGCAGCGGCAAGGTCTCCGCCACGTCGTGCTGGAGCTGCCCGCCGCCGGCGTGGTCGCGGCCGCCGGCGCGGCCCGCGAGCAGATCCTGTTCAACGCCGCCGCGCCGCAGGACGCCCTGCGCGCCGCGAACTGCGCGCCCCACCTGCTGCACACGCTGCCCAGCCACGCCATGCAGATGGACGCCATCGCCCAGCTGCTGGTGGCGCGCAAGTGGAACCGGCCGCTGGTGCTGTTCGGTCCGCTGCCGGGGGATGGCCTGCTGCGCGCCGCCTTCCAGCGCAGTGCGAAGCGCTTCGGCCTGAAGCCGGTGGCCGAGCGCCCCTTCAAGCTGTCCAACGATCCGCGCGAGCGCGACCTCGGCAACGTGCGCCTGCTCACTTCCGACCGTGACTACGACGCCGTGGTGGTGCTCGATGCCGACGGCGAGTTCGCGCGCGAGGTGCCTTACCGCACCGTGCTGCCGCGGCCGGTGCTGGGCAGCAATGGCGTGACGGCGCAGGCGTGGAGCCCGTACTTCGAACGTTATGGGGCGCCGCAGCTGTCGCGGCGCTTCCTGCGCCGGGCGCAGCGGCCCATGGGCAGCTACGACTGGGCGACCTGGGTCGCGGTGCGCGCCGCCGCCGAAGTGACCGGCACCTTTCCCAAGGCCAGCATGGCGCAGCAGCTGCAGGCGCTGCGCCAGGGCGCGCTGGCAGTGGACGGCTACAAGGGCCAGCGCCTCACGTTCCGCGGCTGGGACGGACAGCTGCGGCTGCCGCTGCTGCTGGCGCACGGCAACGGTGTCTCGGACACCGCGCCGCTGGAAGGCTTTCTGCATCCGCGCACGACGCTGGACACGCTGGGTTACGACGAGCCCGAGACCGGGTGCCGCGCATCATGAGGCCGGCCCATGCACTGCGGGCGCTGCGCGCGGTCGCCGGCCGCGAACTCAGGAGCTTCGTGCGCCAGCCGGGCCGGCTGCTGTCGGCGCTGGTGCGGCCCCTGCTGTGGCTGCTGGTGTTCGCCGCGGGCTTCCAGAACGTGTTCGGCGTCGCGATCGCGCCGCCCTACGAGACCTACATCGAGTACCGCGTCTACATCGTGCCCGGCCTGCTCGGGATGGTGGCGCTGTTCAACGGCATGCAGAGCTCGCTCGCGATGGTCTACGACCGCGAGATGGGCGTGATGCGCCTGCTTCTCACCGCTCCGCTGCCGCGCTGGTGGATCCTGGCGTGCAAGCTCGCCGGCGGCGCGATCCTGTCGCTGGCCCAGATGCTGGCCTTCCTGCTCGCAGCGCTCGCCTTCGGCATGGACTTCGAGCCGGGCCACGTGCTGCTGGCGCTGCCGGTCTTCCTGCTCGCCGCGCTGATGCTGGGCGCGCTGGGCCTGGTGCTCTCGGTCTACGTGAAGCAGCTGGAGAACTTCGCGGGGACCATGAACTTCGTGATCTTCCCGATGTTCTTCCTCAGCACGGCGCTCTATCCGCTGTGGAAGCTGCAGGAGTCGGGGGCCTGGGCCGTGCACGCCCTGGCCCGCTTCAATCCCTTCACGCACGCCGTGGAGGCCATGCGCTTCGCGCTGTACGGCCGCTGGCTGGGCGAAAGCCTGGCGGTGGTGGCCGGCTGCACCGCCGTCTTCTTCGCGCTGGCGCTGTGGGGCTACGACCCGCAACGCGGCGCGGCCCGCCGCCCGCAAGGAGGTCCGCCATGAGAACGCTCGCCCTGCCGCGTCCCGCGCCCCCCGCCGCGGAGCCCCTGTGGCTGGAGTGGCTCGCGCTGGCCGGGCTGTTCGCCTTCGCGACCTGGCTGCTGGGTGTGCGGGGCGTCTGGCAGCTGCTGCTGCATGCGGACCCGACCGGCATCACGCTGGTGATCATCATCGTGTTCGCCGGCTCCACGCTGTGGTGCGGCCTGCGTGCGCGCGAGCTGGGGCGCCAGCATGCCGCCATGCAGCGCGGCGAGGGCTGGGCGGCCGACTACTGGCGCGGGCTGGCCGCCGCGCCGCGCGACGCGGGTGCGCCGCTGGACGTGCTGGTGGAGCACACGCACGGGGTGCACGGCACGGCGTGGTGGGTCAATGGCATCCAGCTCAAGCTGGGCCTGCTGGGCAAGGTGATCGGCTTCTCGGTGCTGGCGCTGGAGATCGGGCAGATCCAGAACTTCGATCCCTCGCAGTCCGCGCAGCTGCTGCGCAGCCTCACCACGGGCCTGGGCGTGGCCCTGCTCACCACCATGGTGGGCCTGGTGGGCAACATCCTGCTCGGACTGCAGCTCACGCGGCTGGACCGCTTCGCCGACGAGTTCGTGGCGCAGGCGCAGCGGCGCGGCCTGCACGCCAACGGCCGCGGGGACTGAGATGCGCAGCCCCCGCCGCGCCAGCCGGGAGCCCGAGGTGGATCCCTTCTACGACATGTTGTTCAACATGCTGATCGCCTTCGTCTTCTGCTTCATCATCGCGCTCATCGCGATGAACCCGCGCGCGACCAAGGCGGGCGACGTGCCGGCCAAGGCGGAATTCCTGATCACGCTGTCCTGGCCGGACAACGATCCCAACGACCTCGATGCCTGGGTCCAGGGGCCCGGCGGCGACGTCGTGTGGTTCCGCCAGCGCGAGGCGGGCCTGCTGCACCTGGACCGCGACGACCGCGGCCTCGCCAACGACACCGTGGTCGTCGACGGCCGCCGCGTGGTCAACCCGGTCAACCAGGAGGTGGTGACGCTGCGCGGCATCGCGCCCGGCGAGTACGTCGTCAACGCCCACTACTACGACGGCGACAGCGGCAAGCGCGCCGAGCCGGGCACCGGCGGCCCCGTGCCGGCGACGGTGTCGGTGGTGAAGGTGAACCCGCGCGCGGAGCTCGTCTTCCATGCGACCCGCACGCTCGCCGGGCCGGGCACCGAGCTGACCCTGCTGCGCTTCACCGTGCAGGCGGACGGCAGCGTCACCGGCATCAACACGCTGCCCAAGGCGCTCGCCAAGAGGATCTGAACCATGTCCCTCGCCATCGTCCTGGCGTACGCCGTGCTGGTGCTGCTCGCGGCGCTGGCGCTCCTGTGGTCGCCGTGGCCCCGGTGGCTGAAGGCCGGCCTGGCGCTGGGCGTCACCGTGCTGTACTTCTTCGGCCACGAGGCGGTGCAGGCCCTGCTGGGCATACCCGCGCGCGAGCCGCTGCCCGAGCGCTTCGTGATGGTGTCCGCGCTGGTGGAGGAACCGACCGCGCAGAACAAGGGCGCGTTGTACCTGTGGGTCCGGCCGCTGCGCGACGGCGTGGCCGAGGCCGAGCCGCGCGCCTACCGGCTCGCCTACAGCCGCAAGCTGCACGAGGAGATCACCGAGGGCCTCAAGAAGGGCCGCGACGGCGTGAGCCAGATGGGCACGGCCGACGTCAAGGGCAACCGGGCGCGCGGCCCGGGATCGTGGCTGCAGCCCGCTGCCGACGAGCAGGAGGTCCGCATCCGCGACCTGCCGGTGCCGCAGCTGCCGGAAAAATGACGCCGCGGTCGCTGTCCCTGGCCGCCTCGCTGCTGCTGCTCGCGGGCTGCGGGCGCGGGCCCGGCGAGGCGCTGTTTCCGCTGGAATCCGGCCGCCGCTGGAGCTACCTCGTGACGACGTCGTACGACGAAGCGGGCATGGCGCCGCTGCAGGAGCAGGTCGACTTCTCCGCGCGCGGCGCGGCGCCGCTGGGGGGCGCGCCCGCGTGGAAGCGCGTGAGCAGCAGCGGCATCGCCTACTGGCTGCGGCAGGACGCCAGCGGCGTCTATCGCGTGGCGATGCAGGGGCCGCTCGATGGCGCCCCGCGGGCCGATGCCGAACCGCGCTACGTGCTCAAGCGCCCGTTCGCGATCGGCACCGAATGGGCCGCCGACACCACCGCCTACGTGCTGCAGCGCCGCAACGAATACCCGCACGAGCTGCGCAACCTGGCGCGCTACCGCTCGCTGCCGATGCGCTACCGCATCGCCGCCCTGGGCGAACCGGTGCAAACGCGCGCCGGGCGCTTCGACGCCTGCCTGCGCGTGGACGGCACGGGCGAGATCCGCCTCTACGTGGACGAGCAGCTCGCCTACCGCGACGTGCCCTTCACCACGCGCGAGTGGTACTGCCCGCAGGTCGGCCTGGTGCGCGTCGAACGCACGGAGCGCTCGCCCACGCGCTTCCTTCTGGGCGGCACCCTGACGATGGAGCTGGCGGCTTACGAATGAGCGCCCGCGCGGTGTCTTAAATTGAGACGCGCGCACCTGCTCTGTTCCATTTTGAGAATGGAATTGACCCACTAGGGTTAAGCCTGACCGGTGCGCCGGGGGCGGTCTCCAACACTTCGCTGCGCACTCGACGGCGCTACCCCCCCTGGAGACACGATCATGATTCCTTTGCTTCGATCCGCGACGCTTGCCCTGACGGTGGGCCTGGCCGCGGGCGCCCACGCGCAGAACTGGCCGGTGTACGGCGGCGACACCGGCAACACCCGCTTCAGCAACGCCGCGCAGGTCAATGCCGGCAACGCCAGCAAGCTGCGGGTGGCCTGGGCGCTGCAGCTCGGGACCCTGCGTTCGCAGGAGTCCACGCCCATCCTCGTGGGCGACACCCTGTACGTCACGTCCTCGTTCGGACCGAAGAACGTGTTCGCCGTCAATGCGAAGACGGGCGAGGTGCGCTGGCGCTATTCGCCCGACGTGCCCAAGGGCATCGACCAGTTCGCCTGCTGCGACGTCAACAACCGCGGCGTGGCCTACCACGACGGCAAGATCTTCGTGGGGCGGCTCGATGCGCACGTCGCCGCGCTCGACGCCAAGACCGGCAAGGAGCTGTGGGCCAGCAAGATCGTCGACTACACGCAGGGCTCGGTGATCACGTCGCCGCCCACCGTGGCGAAGAACGTGGTGATCACGGGCTACGGCGGCGGCGAATACGGCGCGCGCGGCGCGCTGGTGGGCCTCGACCCGGCCACCGGCAAGGAGCTGTGGCGCACGAGCACCGTGCCCGCCGCCGGCGAGAAGGGCAGCGAGACCTGGAAGGGCGACTCGGGCAAGTACGGCGGCGCGGTCGCGTGGCACGTGGGCTCCTACGACCCGAAACTCAATCTCGTCTACTACGGCACCAGCAATCCCTCGCCGTGGTCCGCCATCGTGCGGGGCAACGACAGCTCGGACATCGGCCCGTACACCAACCTGTATTCGGCCTCCGTGCTGGCCCTCAATCCGGAAGACGGCAAGATCCAGTGGCACTACCAGTTCACGCCGCACGACGCGTGGGACTACGACGGCGTCAACGAGCTGGTGTTCGCGGACCTGCCCTTCGACGGCAAGCGCGTGCCCGTGATCATGCAGGCCAACCGCAACGGCTTCTTCTACGTGCTGGACCGCGCCAACGGCAAGCTGCTGTCGGCCAAGCAGTTCGTCGACGGCGTCAACTGGGCGACCGGCATCGACATGAAGACCGGCATGCCGATCGAGGCCGCGGGCAACGCCAAGCGTCCCGGCATGAAGCGCAAGGCATCCGACGTCTGCCCGAACCTGATCGGCGCCAAGAACTGGATGCCGATGTCCTATGACCAGAAGAGCGGACTGGTCTACATCCCGACCATCAACCTGTGCATGGACATGGAAGGCATCCAGCAGGACTACAAGCGCGGCCAGTTCTACCTGGGCGTCAACTTCGACCTCGCGAAGGCCGGGCAGGGCGGCTACATGGGCGGCGTCAAGGCCTGGGACCCGGTGAAGCAGCAGACCGTGTGGTTCAACAAGGACGACCTGTTCTATAGCGGCGGCATGCTGTCCACCGCCGGCGGCGTGGTGTTCCACGGCGACCTGAAGGGCTGGTTCCATGCGCTCGATGCCAAGAGCGGCAAGGAGGTGTGGAAGTTCCAGACCGGCTCCGGCATCACGGCCGCCCCCATGACCTACGTGCTCGACGGCAAGCAGTACGTGGCGGTGGTGTCCGGCCGCACGCTGTCGATCCCCGCCTTCTTCGGCCCGCTGGGCGAGAAGATGGTGGACGCGAGCCCCGAGGGCGGCACGCTGTTCGTGTTCTCCCTCAACTGATGCCGGAGACCCGCATGAGCCTCCGTCGTACCGCTGTGCGGATCCTGTGCGCCATGGCGGCTGCTGCCGCCCTGGGCGCCCAGGCGGGCCCGCTGCGCATCTGCGCCGATCCCGACAACCTGCCTTTCAGCAAATCGGACGGGCCCGAGAAGGGCCTGTACGTCGAACTCGCCGACCTGGTGAGTCGCCGCCTGGGCGAGACGCCCGAGTTCGTCTGGTGGCTGACCTACAACCAGCGCAAGGCGCTGCGCAACACCATCCTGCAGGACGGCTGCGACGCGGTCTTCGCGCTGCCCGCCGATGCCGACTACAAGGTGCGCGGCCTGCAGCGCACCCATCCGTTCCTGGACGTGAGCTACGCCATCGTCGCGCCGGCCTCGCTGCAGGTGGCCGGGCTGGCGGACCTGCGCGGCAAGCGCGTCGGCGTGCTGCACGGTTCGCCGCCGCACATCCTGCTGGCCGCGCGCGAGGGCTACACCACCACCAGCTTCCGCGAGCAGCAGGAGGCGCTGGCCGCCCTGGCCAAGGGCGAGGTCGATGCCGCCATCCTGTGGGGACCCAGCGCCGGCTACGAGAACCAGCGCCACCTCGGCAGCCGCTGGAAGGTGACGCCGGTGACGGGCGAGGGCCTGAACGGTCAGGTGGCCGTGGCGGTGCGCCGGGACAAGGGCGACCTGGCCGCGCGGATCGACAAGGCCTTGCAGGAACTGCAGCCGCAGATCGAGGAACTGGCGCGCAAGTACGGCTTCCCGCGCGGCCAGCCGCTGCCGCTGTCGGCGCGCAGCGTGCACCCCGACACCCGGATGGCGGCCCTGGCCCAGGGGCTGCAGGTGCGCAGCGGCTGGGTGAAGTCCACCCAGGACGCCAGTCCGCAGGAGGTCATTCCGGGCCGCACGCTGTTCAACAACGTCTGCTCGCACTGCCACGGCACGGACGGCGCCAGCCCGGTGTCCGAGCGCGACCTGCGCAAGCTGCAGAAGCGCTACAAGGAGAACTGGAAGGACACGGCCCTGACCACCATCAAGAACGGGCGGCAGGATGCCGGCATGCCTTCCTGGCGCGCGACCTACAGCGACCCGCAGATCGAGGAGGTACTCGGTTTCCTGGCCACCATCCAGCGGTGATCGTTGTACGCTAGCGGTCCTGCCGGAGAAGAACCATGAGAACAGCAGTTGCGGCCGCGGCCGCCCTGGCGATGCTGCAGGCCCATGCGCAGACCACCGAGCGCACCCTGCGTCCCGTCGTGGTGACCCCCACGCCGGGGGTCGCCCAGGAAGCCTTCGACACGCCCGCCTCGGTGGACGTGGTGCCGGGCGAGCAGCTGCGCAACGGGCAGCTGCAGGTCAACATCTCGGAAGGCCTGGTGCGGGTGCCCGGGGTGGTGGCCCTGAACCGCCAGAACTACGCGCAGGACCTGCAGATCTCCATCCGCGGCTACGGCGCGCGCTCCACCTTCGGCGTGCGCGGGCTGCGGCTGTATTCCGACGGCATCCCCGCCACCGCGCCGGACGGACAGGGCCAGGTGTCGCACTTCGACCTGTCCTCGGCCGACCGCATGGAGGTGCTGCGGGGCCCGTTCTCCTCGCTGTACGGCAACTCCTCGGGCGGGGTGATCAGCCTGTTCACCGCCGACGGCCTGCCGGGGGTGCAGGTGGAAGGCGCGGCCGCCTTCGGCACCGATGGCGTGCGCCGGCAGAACCTGCGCCTTGCCGGCGAGCAGGGCGCCTGGAACTGGAACTTCAGTGCCCTGAACTTCGAGACCGACGGATACCGCGACCACAGCGCGGCGCAGCGCACGGGCCTGAACGGCAAGCTGCGGCTGCAGGCGACGCCCGACACGCGGGTGACGCTGGTCCTGAACGCGGTCGACATGCCCGACGTGCAGGACCCGCTGGGCCTGACGCGCGCCGAGTACCAGGCCAACCCGCAGCAGGCCAGTCCGGCCGCCTTGCAGTTCAATACCCGCAAGTCGGTGGACCAGAAGCAGGCCGGCTTCGTGCTGGAACACCGGATCAACGAGGCGCACGGCCTGAAGCTCACCACATGGGGCGGCCAGCGCGGCACCGAGCAGTTCCAGGCCATTCCGGTGGCCACGCAACTGCCTGCCACGCACCCGGGCGGCGTGATCGCGCTGGACCGCGACTACCGCGGCATCGATGCGCAGTGGGTCGCGCGCACGCGGGCCTTCGGCGGGCCGCTCACGTTCACGGCCGGCCTCTATGCCGACGACATGAAGGAGCACCGCCAGGGCTTCCGCAATTTCCAGGGCAGCACGCTGGGCGTGATTGGCGTGCAGCGGCGCAACGAGGACAACCGCGTGCGCAGCTCCGACCAGTACGCCCAGGGCCTGTGGGAGGGCGAGCGCTTCAGCCTCACCGCCGGACTGCGCCATTCCACGGTGAAGTTCAGCTCCCAGGACCGCTTCATCGTGCCGGGCAACGGCGACGACAGCGGCTCGGCCCGCTACGAGGCGACCACCCCGGTGCTGGGCGCCGTCTGGCATGCCGGCGATTCCCTCAACGTCTATGCGGCCACCGGCAAGGGCTTCGAGACCCCCACCTTCAACGAACTGGCCTACCGGCCCAGCGGCTCCGGGCTGAACTTCGACCTGCGCGCGGCGGAAAGCCGCCAGTGGGAGCTGGGCGTGAAGGCCGAACCCCTGCGCGACTGGCGCGTCAACGCCGCCCTGTTCCAGGCCCAGACCAGCGACGAGATCGCGGTGCTGAGCAACACGGGCGGGCGCAGCACCTTCCAGAACGTGGGCGACACGCGCCGGCGCGGCTTCGAGACGGCGCTGGCCGGCAGCTGGGCCCAGTCCTGGTCGACCTATGCCGCGCTCACCTGGCTCGACGCCCAGTACCGCAACGACTTCCTCACCTGCGTGGCCGCGCCCTGCAACGCTCCCAACACCCGCGTGCCGGCGGGCAACCTGATTCCGGGCATCCCGCGCTTCACCGCCTTTGCGGAGCTGGCATGGAAGCACCGGCCCTGGGGGCTGGAGTCGGCGCTGGAGCTGCGCCACGTCGGCAAGATGGCCGTGGACGACCGCAACACCGACTTCGCGGCCGCCTCGACGATCCTGAGCGCGCGGGTGATGCTGGCGCAGAACTGGAACCGCTGGACCTTCAAGGAATTCCTGCGGGTGGACAATCTGACCGACCGGAACTATGTCGGTTCCGTGATCGTCAACGAAGGCAACCAGCGCTTCTTCGAGCCGGCGCCCGGCCGCACCTGGCTGCTCGGCGTCAACGCGCTGTACGCTTTCTGAGGCGGGCAAGGAGGACGCAATGGAAAACCTCGACGTGACCGTGCTGCGCACGCTGCGCGACTGGCGCCAGGCGGGCAAGCGCGCGCTGCTGGCCACCGTGGTGCGCACCTGGGGCTCCTCGCCGCGGCCGATCGGGTCGATCATGGCGCTGGCGGAGGACGGCGCGGTGGTGGGTTCCGTCTCCGGCGGCTGCATCGAGGACGACCTGATCTACCGCCACACGCAGGCCTACGCCGGCACCGAGCCCGGCCACCAGATCCCCTCGGGGCCGCCGTCGTTCGTGAAGTACGGCGTGACCGCCGACGAGGCGCACCGCTTCGGCCTGCCCTGCGGCGGCACGCTGGAACTGCTGCTCGAATACGACCCCGATGCGCCGACGCTGGACCGGCTGGTGCAGCTGCTGGAGGCGGGCCGCCTGGTGCGCCGCACGGTGCGGCTGGCGGACGGCGCGGCCACGCTGGAAGAGGCGAGCGCGCCGGAGGAACTGAGCGTCGCGGATGGCCTGCTGGTGAACACCTTCGGCCCGGAGTACCGCATGCTGCTGATCGGCGCGGGCCAGCTCACCGAATACCTGGCGACGATGGCGCTGTTCAGCGGCTTCGCGGTGACGGTGTGCGATCCGCGCGAGGAATACCGCGGCGCCTGGAGCGTGGCCGGCGCCAAGGTGGTGAGCGACATGCCCGACGACGTGGTGCTGTCGTTCAAGCCGGACCGCCGCAGCTGCGTGGTGGCGCTCACCCACGATCCCAAGCTGGACGACCTGGCGCTGATGGAGGCGCTGAAGACCGATTCCTTCTACGTCGGCGCCATCGGCAGCCGGCGCAACAACGAAGCGCGCCACCAGCGCATGGTGGAGCACTTCGGCCTCTCGGCCGCGGACCTGCAGCGCCTGCGCGGGCCGATCGGTGTCTACATCGGCAGCAAGACGCCGCCGGAGATCGCCGTGAGCATCATGGCGGAGATCCTCGCGGTGAAGAATGGCGTCGTGCTGCCCCGTGACATGGAGGTGGCGCAGGCGAAGAACCTGCGGGCGGTGCAGGGGAACGATCCGGCCATCGTTTGCGGGGTGGCGGGCAGCTAGCCTCGCTCGGGTTGCGGCACGCGTCGGCAATCGAGCTGCGGCGGTGTTCGAGACGGCAAAGGCTGAGCGTGGGATGGCTATGGCGTTCGGGGCGGCAAAGCTGCGCGTGGGCGGGCTGCGGCGCGATGGCTACGGCGTTCGGCGCGCCGCTGCGCGGTGCTACCGAATTCCCTGCGCTGGGCGACCCCGCGACCCGCAAGCGCAATCACTGATCCACATCCGTCGTGGGTCGCGGGATCACCCACCGCAGGCGCCTGTGCTTTATTCGCGCCGCAGCCCACCCACGCGCAGCTTTGCAGGGCAGGGCGGTGGTGCACCCCGACGGGCGGTCACCGCACTGCAACGCCGCGCACGGCCGGGACGCGGGGCGAATAAAGCACAGGCGCCCACGGTGGACGGTCTTGCGGCCCACACAGAACGCAACGCACCACCGATGCCGGAGGGCCGCAAGGCCGTCCAGCGTGGGGAATCCGGTAGCGCCTGCGCAGCAGGTGCGCCGGACGCCGTAGCCATCGCCCCGCGGCCCGGCCGTGCGCGGCGTGGTCGCAAGGAGGCGGAGCGCACATGCCCCAAGCAGGAGAACTCCGGAGCAAGCACCAAAAAAAAGCGCCGCACAGTGCGGCGCTTGTTCGTGGAGGACGTGCTCTACATCTTGCGGTACGCGTCCACCAACTGCTGGCCTTCCGGACCGGCCTTTTCCAGCCACTCCTTGAGCATGGTGTCGCCGACTTTCTTCATGTCGGCCTTCAGCTGGGGCGAGGGAGTGTGGATGGTCATGCCGTTGGCCTTGAGCTTTTCCAGCACTTCGGTGTTGGTCTTCTTGCTGCTGGCCCAGCCGCGCGCCTCGGCGTCCGCCGCGGCCTTCAAGAGAGCGTCCTGCGTGGGCTTGTCCAGTGCGGTGAAGGCCGCCTTGTTCACGAGCACGACGTTCTTGGGCAGCCAGGCCTGGGTGTCGTACCAGTTCTTGATGTGCTCGTAGGTCTTGGAGTCGAAGCCCGTGGAGCCGGACGACATGTACGAGTCGACCACGCCGGTCGCCATGGCCTGCGACAGTTCTGCGGCCTGCACGGTGACCGGCTGCGCGCCGACCAGCTCGGCGATGCGGGCGGTGGCGGGGCTGTAGGCGCGCCACTTGAGGCCCTTCATGTCGTTGGCGGAATTCAGCGGCTTCTTCGAGTAGATGCCCTGCGGCGGCCACGCCACCGCGTACAGGACCATCATGCCCTGCTCGCCCAGCTTCTTGTCCAGCATGGGCTTCTGCGCGCGCCACAGCTTGGCCGCGGAGTCGTAGCTGTCGGCGAGGAAGGGGATGCCGTCGGCGCCGAAGATCTGCCATTCGTTCTGGAAGTTCACCAGCAGGATCTCGCCGATCTGCGCCTGGCCGCCCTGCACCGCCCGCTTGATCTCGGGCGCCTTGAAGAGCGAGGCATTGGGGTGCACCGTGATCTTGAGCTTGCCGCCGGTGGCCTTGTCGACGTCGTTGGCGAACTGCACCAGATTTTCGGTGTGGAAGTTGCTGGCCGGGTAGGCGGCCGGCAGGTCCCATTTGGTCTGGGCGGCGACCTGGCCGGCCAGAGCGAAGGCGGCCAGCGACAGGGCAAACTTGAATTTCATGGACGGGAACTCCAGGGAGGAATAGCGGATGAGGTGGCAGCTTATCTGCAATTCCCGCGCCAACGGATGCGGTCTTTCCATTAGCGGGACGTCCGCATGCTGCCTCGTCCGACGCGGCGCCTGCCGGGCCTTTGCTACAGTGGGTCGATGGCCGAACGTGAACTCGAATTGCCTACTCCGTGGGGCAAGCTGGCCGGCACGCTCGTGCTGCCGGAGGGCACGGGGCCGTGGCCGGCGGCGCTGCTGATCGCGGGCTCCGGGCCCACCGACCGGGACGGCAACAGCCTCCTGGAGGAAGGACCGGTCGACAACCTCAAGAGGCTGGCGCAGGCACTGGCCACACGCGGCATCGCTTCGCTGCGCTACGACAAGCGCGGCGTGGGCGCGAGCACCTATCCCGGCCTGAGCGAGGAAGCACTGCGCTTCGAGCACCTGGTGGACGATGCCGTCGCTCTGTCCGAGCGGCTCGCGCGCGAGGAGCGCATCGGCCGCATCAGCCTGGTCGGACACAGCGAAGGTGCGCTGATCGCCGCACTGGCCGCGGAAGACGCACGGGCGCAGGGCGTGGTGTCCATCGCCGGTGCGGGCAGGCGGGCGTCCGCGTTGATGCGCCGGCAGATCGAAGGCCACCTGCCGCCGGAACTCGCGCAGCCCGCACTGGCGGCGCTGGATTCGCTGGAAGCCCAGCATGGGGTCGATGACGTCGACGACGCGCTGGTGCTGCTGTTCCGCCCCTCGGTGCAGCCGTATCTCATGTCCTGGTTCCGCTACGACCCGCCGCAGGTGCTGGCGGACCTGTCGCTGCCGCTGCTGCTGGTGCACGGTGCGGCCGACACGCAGGTGGGCGTGGAGGAGGCGCGCCTGCTGCACGACGCCCGGCCGGACGCGCGCCTGAAGGTGGTGGAGCACATGGACCACACGCTGGCCCTGGATGGCGACATCGCTGGCGGCACTGAAGCGATCGCGGCCGAAGTGGCCGCGTGGCTGCAGGAACTGGATGTCGGCGTGGCGGCCTGAGCGCGGGCTACATCTTCGAGGGCAGCCAGGTGGCCAGCTGCGGGATGAACCACAGCAGCAGGATCATCCCGCACATCAGGAAGAAGAAGGGCATGGTCACCCGCGCGATCCAGGTGATCTCCTTGCCCGTCATGCCCTGCAGCACGAACAGGTTGAAGCCCACTGGCGGCGTGATCTGCGCCATCTCCACCACGATCACGATGAAGATGCCGAACCAGATCAGGTCGAACCCCGCGGCCTGCACGGTCGGCAGGATCACGCCCATGGTCAGCACGACCATGGAGATTCCGTCCAGGAAGCAGCCCAGCACGATGTAGAAGACGGCCAGCGCCAGCATCAGCAGGAAGGGCGACAGCTTCAGCGAGCCCACGAACTCGGCCAGGTGGCGCGGCAATCCGATGTAGCCCATGGCCAGCGTGAGGAAGGCCGCGCCCGCGAGGATCAGCGCGATCATGCAGTACAGGCGCGTGGCGCCCATCAGGGAGTCGCGGAAGGTCTCCCAGTTCAGCGAGCGCTGGACGGCCGAGAGCAGCAGCGAGCCGACCACGCCGACCGCCGCCGCTTCCGTGGCGGTCGCGACGCCGGCGTAGATGGAGCCCAGGACGGCGCCGATCAGCAGCACGACGGGAATCAGGTGGCGCGACTCGTGCAGCTTCTCCGAGAAGCTCATCACCCGGTCCGGCGGCGGGACGCGGTCCCGGTTCAGGCCGGACCAGACGGCCAGGTAGCCGGAGAACAGGCTCGCCAGCACGATGCCGGGAATGATGCCCGCGACGAACAGCCGGGCGATCGACACGTCGGCGGTGACGCCGTAGACGATCATGATGATCGAAGGCGGGATCAGCAGCCCCAACGTGCCCGCGCCGGCGAGCGAACCGATGGTGATGTCCTCGGGATAGCCGCGGCGGTTCAGCTCCGGCAGCGTCATCTTGCCGATGGTGGCGCAGGTGGCGGCGGAAGACCCGGAGACGGCGGCGAAGATGGTGCAGCCGATCACGTTGGTGTGCAGCAGGCGCCCGGGCAGGCGCGACACCCAGGGCGCGAGTCCGCGGAACATGCTCTCGCTGAGCTTGGTGCGGAACAGGATCTCGCCCATCCAGATGAACAGGGGCAGGGCGGTGAGCGTCCAGCTGGAGGCCGAACCCCACACGGTCACCGCCATCGCGTCCCCCGCCGGCCGGGCGGAGAACAGCTGCATGCCGATCCAGGCCACGCCGCCGAGGGTGAGGCCGATCCAGACGCCGCTGCCCAGGAGCAGGAACAGCGTGACGATCAGCAGGCTGGTGATGGCGACGTCATTCATTGTGCAGGGCCTCCTCGCTGGCGGCGGCCTGGCGCTGGCCGCGCAATTCCAGCACCCAGTCGTCGATCAGCGCGATCAGCAGCACCACGGTGCCGAGTGCCATCGCCAGCTGGGGGATCCACAGCGGGGTGGCGTCGTTGCCGGTGGAGATGTCGTTGATCGTGCGCGAGACCCAGGCCAGCCGCACCGAATAGAACGCGAACAGGCCGGCGAGCAGCACGCCCGCGCTCAGGGCCCACATTTCGAGCCCGTGCAGCGCGCGGCCCTTCAACCGGCCGAGCAGCAGGGTCACCCGGATGTGTTCGTTGCGCTTGAGGGTATGGGCGAGCGCCAGGAAGCCCGCCGCCGCCATCGCGTAGCCCGCGTAGGCGTCGGTGCCCGGCACGTGGAAGCCGACTTGGCGGCTCACGATGGACAGCAGCACCATCACCAGGACGGCCACCATGGCCAGCGCGGCCAGACAGGCCGAGGCGTCGTACAGGAAGTCCAGCCAGCGTCGCATGCAACCCCTCCTCGTTTGGGCCCCGAGTGTAGGGGCTGTTCTTCCATAATCACCCGATGGCTTCCCCTCACCCGAAATGGCAGTTCTGGATCGACCGCGGCGGCACCTTCACCGACGTGGTCGGCCGCCGTCCCGACGGCACGCTGGCCACGCACAAGCTGCTGTCCGACAACCCCGAGCAGTACCGCGATGCGGCCGTCGCCGGCATCCGCCACCTGCTGGGGCTCTCCTCTGGCGAGCCGATCACGCCGGACCAGGTCAAGTGCGTGAAGATGGGCACCACCGTGGCGACCAACGCCTTGCTGGAACGCAAGGGCGAGCCGACGCTGCTGGTCACCACGCGCGGCTTCCGGGACGCGCTGCGCATCGCCTACCAGAACCGGCCGCGGCTGTTCGACCGGCACATCGTGCTGCCCGAACTGCTGTACCAGGAAGTGATCGAGGCGGACGAACGCGTGGGCGCCCATGGCGACCTGGTGCAGGAATTGGACCAGGAGCACCTGCGCGGTGCGCTGCGCGCGGCGCACGAGCGCGGCCTGCGCAGCGTGGCCATCGTGTTCATGCACGGCTACCGCTACACGGCGCACGAGGCGCTGGCGCGCGACCTGGCGCGCGAAGCCGGCTTCACGCAGGTGAGCACCTCGCACGAGACCAGCCCCATGATGAAGCTGGTGAGCCGCGGCGACACCACGGTGGTCGATGCCTACCTGTCGCCGATCCTGCGCCGCTACGTGGAGCAGGTCGCCTCCGAGATGCCGGGCGTTCAGCTGTTCTTCATGCAGTCGTCCGGCGGGCTCACCGATGCGCACGCCTTCCAGGGCAAGGACGCAATCCTGTCCGGACCCGCCGGCGGGATCGTGGGCATGGCGCGCACCGCGCAGCTGGGCGGCCATGACAAGGTGATCGGCTTCGACATGGGCGGGACTTCCACCGACGTGTCGCATTTCGCCGGCGAATTCGAGCGTGAGTTCGAGACGCAGGTGGCAGGCGTGCGCATGCGCGCACCCATGATGAGCATCCACACGGTGGCGGCAGGCGGCGGCTCCATCCTCGAATTCGACGGCGCGCGCTTCCGGGTCGGGCCGCAGAGCGCGGGGGCCAATCCCGGGCCGGCCAGCTACCGGCGCGGCGGGCCGCTGGCGGTGACCGACGCCAACGTGATGGTCGGCAAGATCCAGCCGAAGTACTTTCCCAGCGTGTTCGGGCCCAAGGGCAACGAGACCCTCAGCGAGGAAGCGGTGCTCGGCAAGTTCGGCGAACTGGCGCAGCGCACGGGACGCAGCGCCGAGGAAGTGGCCGAGGGCTTCATCGCGATCGCCGTGCAGCAGATGGCCAATGCCATCAAGAAGATCTCGGTGGCGCGCGGCTACGACGTCACGCGCTACACGCTGCAGTGCTTCGGCGGTGCCGGCGGCCAGCATGCCTGCATGGTGGCCGATGCCCTGGGCATGTCGCGCGTGTTCATCCACCCGCTCGCGGGCGTCCTGTCGGCCTACGGCATGGGCCTGGCGGACCAGAACGTGATCCGCGAACAGGCGGTGGAACTGCTGCTCGCGCCGGAGAACCTGCCCGTCGTCCAGCAGCGGCTGCAGGAGCTTGCGACCGCCGCGCAGGCGGAACTGCAGCGCCAGCAGGTGAGCGGCAACGCCGTGCAGGTCCGCCGGCGGGTGCACGTGCGCTACCAGGGCAGCGATTCCGCGCTGGTGGTGCCGTTCGGCAGCGAGCCGGAGATCGTCGCCGGATTCGAGTCGGCCTACCGCCAGCGCTTTTCCTTCCTGATGCCGGGCAAGCCCATGATCGTGGAGGCCGTGTCGGTGGAGGCGATCGTCGCCGGCGACGCGCCGGCGGAACCGCGCCTGGCGGAACATCCGCAGCGCGAAGTGCCGCGGCGCGAGACCGTGCGCATGTACTCGGGAGGCCAGTGGCACGAGGCGGCGCTGTGCGTGCGCGAGGACCTGCGCGCCGGCGACGTGATCGACGGCCCGGCCATCATCGCGGAGAAGAACGCGACCTCCGTCGTCGAGCCGGGCTGGCGCGCGCGCATCACCGCGCTGGACCACATCGTCCTGGATCGCACCACGCCGCGGGCGGTGCGGTTCGCCGCCGGCACGCAGGTGGACCCGGTGCTGCTGGAGGTGTTCAACAACTTGTTCATGAACATCGCCGAGCAGATGGGCCTGCAGCTGCAGAACACGGCCTACTCGGTGAACATCAAGGAGCGGCTGGACTTCTCGTGCGCGCTGTTCGACGCCGAGGGCAACCTGATCGCCAACGCGCCGCACATGCCGGTGCACCTGGGCAGCATGGGCGAGAGCATCAAGACGGTGATCCGCGAGAACCGCGCCACCATGGCGCCCGGCGACGTCTACGTGCTGAATGATCCGTACCACGGCGGCACGCACCTGCCGGACGTGACGGTGATCACGCCGGTCTATCTGCAGCCCTCACCCCAACCCTCTCCCGCAAGCGGGAGAGGGGGCAAGGAATCGTCCTCCTCCCATAGCGGCGGAGGTACCAAGGAACTCCCTCTCCCGCTTGCGGGAGAGGGCGGGGGTGAGGGTGTCCGTGCCCAGCCACTCTTCTACGTCGGCTCCCGTGGCCACCACGCCGACATCGGCGGCACCACGCCGGGTTCGATGCCGCCCTTCTCGACGCTGATCGAGGAGGAGGGCGTGCAGATCGACAACTTCAAGTTCGTGGACCGCGGTGTCCTGCGCGAGCAGGAGATGCTGCAGCTGCTGCGCAGCGGCAAGTACCCGAGCCGCAATCCCGAGCAGAACATGGGCGACCTGAAGGCGCAGATCGCCGCCAACGAGAAGGGCGTGCAGGAACTGCGCAGGATGGTCGACCAGTTCGGCCTGGACGTGGTGCAGGCCTACATGGGGCACGTGCAGGACAACGCCGAAGAGTCCGTGCGCCGCGTCATCACGCGCCTGAAGGACGGGCAGTTCACGCTGCCGCTGGACAACGGCGCCCGGATCCAGGTGGCGATCCGCGTCGATGCGGCATCGCGCTCGGCGGAGATCGACTTCACCGGCACCTCGCCGCAGCAGCTGAACAACTTCAATGCGCCCCGCGCCGTCTGCATGGCGGCGGTGCTGTACGTGTTCCGCACGCTGGTGAGCGACGAGATCCCGCTCAACGCCGGCTGCCTGAAGCCGCTGAAGGTGATCGTGCCGGATGGCTGCATGTTGAACCCCGATCCGCCGGCCTCGGTGGTGGCGGGCAACGTGGAGACCTCCACCTGCATCACCAACACGCTGTACGGCGCCCTGGGCGTGATGGCGGCCGGCCAGTGCACGATGAACAACTTCACCTTCGGCAACGCCCGCTACCAGTACTACGAGACCATCTCGGGCGGAAGCGGCGCCGGCGGGCTGTACGACGAACAGGGCCGGCTGTGCGGCGGCTTCGACGGCACCAGCGTCGTGCAGACGCACATGACCAACTCGCGCCTCACCGATCCGGAGGTGCTCGAGTTCCGCTTCCCCGTGCGGCTGGAAAGCTACGAGATTCGCCAGGGATCGGGCGGCGCGGGGCGCTGGCACGGCGGCAACGGCGGCGTGCGGCGCGTGCGCTTCCTGGAAGACATGACGGCCAGCATCCTGTCCAACGGCCGCAAGGTGCCGTCCTTCGGCATGGCAGGCGGCCAGCCGGGGCAGGTGGGCATCAACCGCGTGCTGCGGTCCGACGGCCGCGTGGAGGCGCTCGGGCACATCGGCTCGGCGGAGATGGCGCCGGGCGACGTGTTCGAGATCCATACGCCCGGCGGCGGCGGTTTCGGCGCGGCCTGAAAGGAAAAAGCGCCGCGAGTGCGGCGCTTTTCCTCTGGGGAATCCCGGCGTGCGCCGGGAGGCCAGCCTGCTTACTTCTTGGCGCCGGAAGCGGCGGGCTTCGCAGCGGAGGCGGCCGGCTTGGCAGCAGCCGTCTTGTCGTCCTTCTTGGCGTCCTTGGACTCGGGCTTGGCTTCCTTCGCGTCAGCCTTGGCGTCCTTCTTCTCGGTCTTCGCTTCGGCCTTGGTTTCCTTCTTGTCGGTCTTGGCTTCCGCTTTCGCTTCCTTCTTGTCCGTCTTGGCCTCGGCCTTGGTTTCCTTCTTCTCTTCCTTCGCGGCCTTCTTGTAGGTCTCGCCCTTGACGGTCAGGCCCTCGGCGGAAAACTTGGCGGCGTTGCCTTCGCCCACGCCCTTGACGCGGGTGATCAGGTCGTCCCAGCTCTTGAAATCGCCCTTCTTGCGCTCGTCGACGATGGCCTTGGAGATGGACGGGCCGATGCCCTTGATGGCATCGAGTTCGGCGGGGGTCGCCTTGTTGACGTCGACAGCGGCAAAGGCGGCAGCGGCGTAGAGCATGGCCAGGATGGCCAGGATTTTCTTCAGCATGTGACTCTCCCCATCGGGATGGTTGACCGCGGGCCGGCGGACCGCGCCCACCTTCAACGGCGGCCCGGTTGGCACCGTTGACCTCGCGGCTAGGGACGAACCCTAGGAGCCTGCCTGCTCCCGGCGGGAAAGCGCCTGCATGTAACGCGCCACGCCCGTCGCCACGTCCGCGAAGGCGTGCTCGCAGCCCGCGGCGCGCAGGGCGGTCAGGTCCGCCTGGGTATAGCACTGGTACTTGCCGCGCAGCGCGTCGGGAAAGGGGATGTACTCCAGCAAGCCCAGGTCCACGGCGGTCGCGGCGTCCTGCACGCCACCTGGATGCAATGCATGGATGACACCCAGCGCCACGTCGTTGAAAGGCTGCGCGCGTCCGCTGCCCAGGTTGAAGATGCCGGATTTTTCCGGATGGTCGAAGAACCACAGGTTCACCGCCACCACGTCGTCGACGAACACGAAGTCGCGGGTCTGCTGGCCCGGGCCGTAGCCGCCGTACTCGCCGAACAGCTTGACCTTGCCCTGCTCGCGAAACTGGTTGAACTGGTGGAAGGCGACGCTGGCCATGCGGCCCTTGTGCTGCTCGCGCGGGCCATACACGTTGAAGTAGCGGAAGCCCGCCACCTGGCGCTTGGCGCGCTTGAAGTCCTTGCCCAGCTGGCCGCGCATGCGCTGGTCGAACAGCAGCTTGCTGTAGCCGTAGACGTTGAGCGGGCCCTCGAATTCCGGTGACTCGCGGAAGGTGTCGGAGCCGCCGTACACCGCGGCGGAGGACGCGTACAACAGGCGGGTGCCGCGCTGCTGGCAGCTGTCGAACAGCGAGCAGGACACTCGGTAGTTGTTGTCCATCATGTACTTGCCGTCCTGCTCCATGGTGTCGCTGCAGGCGCCCTCGTGGAACACGGCCTCCACCTTGCCGAAGCCGCCGTCGGCGAAGGCGGAATAGAACGCGTCGGCGTCGAGGTAGTCCTCGATCTGCAGGTCCACGAGGTTCCTGAACTTGTCGCCCTGCTTCAGGTCGTCGACCGCGATGATGTTGTGGATGCCGCGGGCGTTGAGGCCCTTGACGATGTTCGATCCGATGAAACCGGCTGCGCCGGTGACGACGACGCGTGTCATGCGAACAACTCCTCGTAGGAAACGGTGGCGGTGCCGAACTTGCCCACCACGATGCCGCCGGCCCGGTTGGCGATCGGCACGGCCTCGCGAAGCGACAGGCCCGCGGCCACCATGGTCGCCAGCGTGGCGATGACGGTGTCGCCGGCGCCGGTGACGTCGAACACTTCGCGCGCCTGCGCCTTCACGGTCAGTTCGCCCTGCGCGTCGAACAGCGTCATGCCTTCCTCGCTGCGGGTGAGCAGCAGGCCGTCCAGGCCCAGGTCGGTGCGCAGCTTGTGGGCGCGCGCGCGCAGGTCGTCCTCGCTGTTCCAGCGGCCCACCACGTCCTGCAGTTCGGCGCGGTTGGGCGTGATCATGCTGGCGCCGCGGTAGCGGCCGTAGTCGGAGCCCTTGGGATCGACCAGCACCGGTTTGCCCGCCGCCCGGGCCGCCGCGATCATGGCCGGGATGTGCGCCAGCCCGCCCTTGCCGTAATCGGAGAACAGGATGGCGTCCTGCTGGGCCAGCAGGCCGGTGAAGGCCTCGTTCTGCAGGGCGAGCACCTCGTGGTCCGGCTCGTTCTCGAAGTCCATGCGCAGCAACTGCTGCTGCCGGCCGATCACGCGCAGCTTGACGGTGGTGCGCAGGCCCGGGTCGCGCTTGAGGTGGGCCTGGATGCCCGTTTCCTTCAGCAGCGCTTCCAGCCGGTGGCCCGGCTCGTCGTCGCCGACCACGCCCAGGAAGCTGGCCTGCGCGCCGAGGGTGCTGACGTTGTAGGCGACGTTGGCGGCCGCCCCGATGCGCTCTTCCTCGCGCGACACCTTCACCACGGGCACCGGCGCCTCGGGGGAAATGCGCTCCACGGCGCCGTGCCAGTAGCGGTCCAGCATGGCGTCGCCGACCACGAGGACGCGCGCCTTGGCGACTTGTTGTTTCGATGGATTCATGGGGTGTCGTGCCTCTTCCAGGGCCACCGCGGAACCGGCTCTGCCGGGCCGCTGGTGGCGCCCCCTTGAGGGGGAGGCGGCCGCAGGCCGCTTCGGGGGTGGGTCATAACTCTTCGACCCGGCGCGCCGGGTAGCTGTCCCAGGCCTGGCAGCCGGGGCATTGCCAGAAATGCTGCTTGGCCTCGAAGCCGCAGGCGGCGCAGCGGTAGCGGGTGAGGGGCTTGGCGGCCTGGTCCAAGGCACGTTGCACTTCGGGATGGAACTGTTCGTGCTCCAGCTTCTCGCCGGCGATCCACTTGGCGGCGGCGACCAGGGATGGCTCGCGCTGCAGGTGCTGCACGTACCAACTGCGCGCGGCTTCCGGGTCGCTCACCAGGGCGGTGATGCCGTCCAGCACGTCGAGCGACGACGACTGTTCGTAGGCCGCATGCAGCAGCTTGCGCGCCTCGTCCTGCGCACCGCAGGCGTTCGCCGCGTCCACCAGGGGCGCCGCCAGCAGCGGCAGTGCGGAGGGCACCGCCTCGGCCGTTTCGACCAGCAGCGCGAAGGCTCCGCGCGCGTCGCCGGCCTTGCGCCGCAGCGCGGCCAGTTCCATCCGGGGGCGCGGCGAGTCCGGCGCCGCCTTGAGCGCCTGCTGCAGCAGCTGTTCGGCCTGCTCAGGCGATGCGGCCTGCGCCTGCTCGCACAGGTAATGGGCCTGCCGGCCGGCGAACTGGCCGGAGGAACCGGAGTCGAGCTTGCGCGCGATCTCCGAAGCCTGAACCCAGTCGCGCGAACGCTCGTAGATCGCCAGCAGCGCCAGCAGCGCCTGTTCTTCGTAGGCGGTGCCTTCCAGCTTGCGCAGCGCCTCCTCGGCGCGATCGAGCAGGCCGGCCTTCAGGTAATCGAGCGCCAGCGCATGCTGGGCCCGGTGCCGGTCCTCGCGGCTCAGGTCGGCGCGCGACAGCAGGTGTTCGTGTACCCGCACCGCCCGCTCGTACTCGCCGCGGCGGCGGAACAGGTTGCCCAGGGCGAAGTGCAGCTCGGAGGTGTCCGGGTCGTTCTGCACCGCCTCGATGAAAGCGTCGATCGCCTGGTCCTGCTGTTCGTTCAGCAGGAAGTTCAGGCCCCGGAAGTAGGCCTTGGGCGCCAGCCGGTTCTCGATGCGCAGCTGCCGCAGGTCGAAGCGCGACGCCAGCCAGCCGAGCCCGAAGGCGACCGGCAGGCCCCACAACAGCCAGGTCAGGTCAAAGTCCATGCGTCGGAGGCGTGCCTTGGCCGATGAGGGTGCTGTGGCCTTCCGAGGCCGGCGTGCGGCGCGCCGCCTTGCGCTGCTTCCACCAGCGCGGGACCATGCCCAGCGCGCCGATGGCGAGGCCGCCGGCGAAAGCCGCGAGCACGACCAGCACCAGCGGCGCCGTCCACGCGGTGCCGAAGAAAAAGTGCACGGTCGCGTCCTGCTGGTTGTTCAGCGCGAAGGCGAAGAGGGTAAAAAAAATGGCTGCCTTGAGCAGCCATGAGAGGTATTTCATCGGGCTCCTCGGTCACGAGGAATTGTACGGTTCAGGTCCTTCGCCTCCGGGTCGCTCCAGGCCGACGGCCGTCCCCCGATGGGAAACGACGTCGCCCCCGGGCGCTCATTTGCGCATTTCCGCGGTCCGCTGGTCCACCGCTTCGCGCAGGGCCTTGCCCGGCTTGAAGTGCGGCACCCGCTTTTCCGGGATGTGCACGCTTTCGCCCGAACGGGGATTGCGGCCCATGCGGGGCGGGCGGCGGTTGATCGAGAAGCTGCCGAAGCCGCGGATCTCGATGCGGTGGCCGCGCACGAGCGCATCGCCCATCGCGTCCAGGATGGTCTTGACCGCATACTCCGCGTCGCGATGCGTCAGCTGGCCGAATCGCGCCGCCAATTCTTCAACGAGGTCCGAACGGGTCATGGGCAAAGGATAACGGGGCAGGCCTGCGCCCGCCCCGTCTTTCGCGTATTACTTGTCGGCGTTGTCCAACTTCGCACGCAGCAGCGCGCCGAGGCTGGTGGTACCGGCCTGCTCGCGGGCGGACTGCTGGCTCAGGTTGGCCATCGCGCCCTGCTCGTCGATCATGTCCTTCTGCTTGATGGACAGCTGGATGTTGCGGGTCTTGCGGTCGATGTTGACGATCACGGCCGTGACCTCGTCGCCTTCCTTCAGCACGTTGCGCGCGTCTTCCACGCGGTCGCGGCTGATTTCGGAGGCACGCAGGTAGCCCAGGATGTCGCTGCCCAGGTCGATCTCGGCACCCTTCGGGTCCACCGTCTTGACCTTGCCCGTCACCGTGGAGCCCTTGTCGTGCACCGAGGTGAAGGTGGAGAACGGGTCGCCATCGAGCTGCTTGATGCCCAGGCTGATGCGCTCGCGGTCCACGTCCACGCCCAGCACGATCGCCTCGACTTCCTGGCCCTTCTTGTAGTTGCGAACGGCGGCTTCGCCGGTTTCGTTCCAAGAGAGGTCGGACAGGTGCACCAGGCCGTCGATGCCGGCAGCCAGGCCGACGAACACGCCGAAGTCGGTGATCGACTTGATCGGGCCCTTGACGCGGTCGCCGCGCTTGGTGTTCTGCGCGAATTCCTGCCAGGGGTTGGCCTTGCACTGCTTCATGCCCAGGCTGATGCGGCGCTTGTCTTCGTCGATCTCTAGGACCATGACTTCGACTTCGTCACCCAGCGACACGACCTTGGACGGGGCCACGTTCTTGTTGGTCCAGTCCATTTCGGAGACGTGCACCAGGCCTTCGATGCCGGGTTCCAGTTCCACGAACGCGCCGTAGTCGGCGATGTTGGTGACCTTGCCGAACATGCGGGTGCCCGGCGGGTAGCGGCGGGACACGCCCAGCCACGGGTCGTCGCCCATCTGCTTGAGACCCAGGGACACGCGGTTCTTCTCGGTGTCGAACTTGAGGATCTTGGCGGTGATTTCCTGGCCGGCGGTGACCACCTCGGACGGGTGGCGGACACGGCGCCAGGCCATGTCGGTGATGTGCAGCAGGCCGTCGATGCCGCCGAGGTCCACGAACGCACCGTACTCGGTGATGTTCTTGACGACGCCGCGGACGATGGAGCCTTCCTTGAGGGTTTCCATCAGCTTGGCGCGCTCTTCGCCCATGGACGCTTCAACCACGGCGCGGCGGCTCAGCACCACGTTGTTGCGCTTGCGGTCCAGCTTGATGACCTTGAATTCCAGGGTCTTGTTCTCGTAGGGCGACAGGTCCTTGATGGGACGGGTGTCGATCAGCGAACCGGGCAGGAAGGCGCGGATGCCGTTGACCAGGACGGTCAGGCCACCCTTGACCTTGCCGGTGGTGGTGCCGGTGACGAATTCGCCGGATTCCAGGGCCTTCTCGAGGCTCATCCAGGAAGCCAGGCGCTTGGCCTTGTCGCGCGACAGGATCGTGTCGCCGTAGCCGTTTTCGATGGCGTCGATGGCGACGGAGACGAAGTCCCCGGCTTGCACTTCGACTTCGCCCTGGTCGTTCTTGAATTCGTCGATCGGAATGTAGGCTTCCGATTTCAGGCCGGCGTTGACCACCACGTGGTTGTGCTCGACGCGCACGACTTCGGCGGTGATGACTTCGCCGGCGCGCATCTCGGCGCGTTGCAACGACTCTTCGAACAGGGCGGCAAAAGATTCAGACATTGAGTTTGCGGAATGACCCGCGGGTTGAGTTGTCGATCCCCGCCACCGGTGCGCTGCTGCGCGGAGGGAGTGTCGGGGGCCATGCAGGGCCGTGAAGCCCCGCTTACTGCATCAGGCCCTCTTGGGGAAAGCCTGTTTTTCCTCCCACCACTGGAGCACCTGGGCGACCGATTCTTCGACGGTCTGTCCCGAGTTATCCAGGAGGAGGGCGTCTTCCGCAGGCCTGAGGGGGGCGACGGCGCGACTGGAATCGCGTGCATCGCGGGCCTCGAGGTCGGCGAGAAGACCCGGGAGTGTAGTCGAAATTCCTTTTGAAATCAACTGCTTATGCCGCCGTTCCGCGCGTTGGGCGGCGCTCGCGGTCAGGTAGACCTTGAGCGGGGCGTCCGGGAAGATCACGGTCCCCATGTCGCGGCCGTCCGCGACCAGCCCGGGCAGCTTGCGGAAGCCCTGCTGCAGGGCCACCAGCGCCGTGCGCACGGCCGGCAAGGCCGACACCCTGGAGGCGTTCATGCCGGCTTCCTCGGTGCGGATGGCGTCCGTGACGTCGTGGCCGTCCAGCAGCACGCGCCCGTCGATGAAGACGATGGGCAGGGTCTCCGCCATCCTGGCGATCGCGTGCTCGTGCGCAATGTCGAGGGCCAGCCCGGCACGGGTCGCTGCCAGGCCGGCGATCCGGTAGAGGGCGCCCGAATCCAGGTAGTGGTAGCCGAGGCGGCGGGCCACTTCGGACGCCAGGGTGCCCTTGCCCGAGGCCGTCGGTCCGTCGATGGCGATCACGGGCACGTGGGGGAGGGAAGTCCGGGACACCGAGAACAGGGCCTCGAAATAGTCCGGGAAGGTCTTGGCCACGCACTTGGGGTCTTCGATCCGCACGTGCACGCCCGCCGGGTTGAAGGCGGCGAGCGCGAAGCACATCGCCATCCGGTGGTCGTCGTAGGTGTGGATGGACGCCGCGCGCCAGTTCGTCGGCGGCGTCACGCGGAGGAAATCCGCCCCTTCCTCGACGCCGGCCCCGAGCTTGCTCAGCTCGATCGCCATGGCGGCCAGGCGATCGGTCTCCTTGACCCGCCAGCTGGCGATGTTGCGCAGGGTGGTGGTCCCGTCGGCGAAGAGCGCCATCACCGCCAGCGTCATGGCCGCATCCGGGATGTGGTTGCAGTCGAGGTCGATCGCGCGCAGCGGCCAGGTCCCGCGCTTGACTTCGAGCCAGTTCGGGCCGCTGGTCACCGCTGCGCCCATCGCGATGGCCGCGTCCACGAAGCGGATGTCGCCCTGGATCGAACTGGCGCCCACGCCTTCGATGCGCACCGGCTGGTCCGGGGCAGCGAGGGCACCCAACGCCACGAAATAGCTCGCCGAGGAAGCGTCGGCCTCCACGTGGATTTCACCGGGCGAGCTGTAGCGGCTGCCCGCGGGGATGGTGAAGCGCTGCCAGCCCTGCCGCGCCACGCGGATGCCGAAGCGCTCCAGCATGTTCAGCGTGATCTCGATGTAGGGCTTGGAGATCAGGTCGCCGACCACGTCGATCACGATGTCGCGAGTGGCCACCAGGGGCAACGCCATCAGCAGCGCGGTCAGGAATTGGCTGGAGACGTCGCCGCGGACCTGGATCGGCGCATCCAGCTTCAGCGCCGGTGCCGGATGGATCTTCAGCGGGGGATAGCCGGGGTTGGCCAGGTAGTCGATGCGGCAGCCCAGCTGGCGCAGGGCGTCGACCAGGTCGCCGATCGGCCGCTCGTGCATGCGGGCGACGCCGGAGACTTCGAACTCGCCGCCCATGAGGGCCAGCGCGGCCGTGAGCGGGCGCATCGCGGTGCCGGCGTTGCCGAGGAACAGTCGGGCGTGCGCTGCTGGTTGCTTGCTGCCCAGGCCTTCGATCTCGACGACCGCGCCGTGGTGCACCACGCTGCAGCCGAGTGCGCGCAGCGCGTCGAGCATGACGCGCGTGTCGTCCGAATCCAGCAGGTCGTGCACGCGGGTCCTGCCGCCGGACAAGGCGGCCAGCAGCAGCACCCGGTTGGAAATGCTCTTCGAGCCCGGCAGCGCGACGGTGCCGCCGGCCTCCTCGAGCGGGGCGAGGTCCAGGAAGGCGGTGGAGAACACGGCTTACTTGGCCTTCTGGCCCATGCGCCAATGAGCGCGCGTGGCGCTGGCCTGCGCCAGCATCTCTTCGAGCTTTTCGCCGCTGCCGTCCTCGGCCAACTGCAGCATGTTGTGCAGGCTGCGCTGGAACATCTTGGCCTGCTCCACGAGTTCGTGGCGGTTGGCCAGCAGCACGTCGCGCCACATCTTCGGATCGCTGCCGGCGATGCGGGTGAAGTCCTTGAAGCCGGGACCCGCGAGACTGAGGAAGTCCTTGCCCTGCGGCTGGTTGACGATCGCGTGCACCAGGGCGAAAGCGATCATGTGGGGCAGGTGGCTCACCGCGGCGAATGCAGCGTCGTGCTGGTCGGGCGACATCTGCTGCACGTGGCAGCCCAGGGCCTCCCACAATTCCTGCGCCTTCTTCAGCTGCGCGGTCTGCGTCTTCTCGATCGGCGTCAGGATGACCTGCTTGCCCTGGTAGAGGTCGGGGTCGGCGTGGTCGACGCCGGAAACTTCCTTGCCGGCGATCGGGTGGGCCGGCACGAAGGAGCCGACGTGGTCGCGCAGCACTCGGCGGGCAGCCTCCACCACGTCACGCTTGGTCGAGCCGACATCCATCACCAGCATGTTGGCCGTGACCAGGTGCCGGATCGCCTTGAAGGTGGCTTCGGTGGCGGCGACCGGCACGGAAATCAGCACGATGTCGGCGCCGGACACCGCCAGCAGCGCGGAGGGCGCCTCGACGTCGATCACGCCCATCTGGCGCGCGCGCTCGGTGGTGGAGGGGGACTTGCTGTAGCCGACCACCCGCTTCACCAGGCCGGCGCGCTTCATCGCGAGCGCGAAGGAGCCGCCCATGAGGCCGCAGCCGATCACCCCCAACTGCTCAAACATCGCGGCCATCTTGTTATTCGCCCAGGGGATAGGTGCCCAGCACCTTGTAGAAAGCACACAGCGACTGCAGGTCCTTGAGCGCCGCCGCCACGTTCGGCTGGGAGGGGTGCCCTTGCAGGTCGATGTAGAAATAGTATTCCCACTGGCCGGACCGTGCCGGGCGGGACTCGAAGCGCGTCATGGAAACGCCGTGCTTCTTCAGCGGCACCAGGATGTCGTGCACCGCGCCCGGCCGGTTGGGCACGGAGACGATGAGGCTCACGCAGTCCTTGCCCGAAGCTTCGGGCGCGGCCAGCGTCTGCGGCAGGCAGACCACGGCGAAGCGGGTTCGGTTGAAGGCGTCGTCCTGGATCGCGTGGGCCGCGGTGTGCAGTCCGAACTCGGTGCCGGCGCGCTCGCTCGCGATCGCCGCCCACCGGGGGTTCGTCGCCGCCAGCCGCGCGCCTTCCGCATTGCTGGAGACCGCGCGCCGCTCGACGTCGGGCAGGTGGTTGTTGAGCCAGCCCTGGCACTGGGCCAGTGCCTGTGGATGCGCCAGCACCACCTCGATCCCGTCCAGGGTCGGCGTCGTGCGCAGCAGGTTGTGGCGCACCAGCAGGCTGGTTTCGCCGACCACGTGCAGCGGCGTCTGCAGGAACAGGTCCAGCGAGCGCGCGACCACGCCCTCCGTCGAGTTTTCCACCGGCACCACCCCGTACCCGGCGGTGCCGGCAGCCGTCGCGCGGAACACCTCGTCGATGCTGACGCAGGGCACTTTCTCGATGCTGGAGCCGAAGAACTGGATGGCCGCCTGTTCGCTGAAGGTGCCGGCCGGGCCCAGGAAGGCGACCCGCTGCGGCGCCTCGAGGGCGCGGCAGGCCGACATGATCTCGCGCCACACGTGGGCGATGTTGTCGGCCTTCAGCGGACCCGGGTTCGCGGCCTGCAGGCCGTTGATGACCTGCGCCTCGCGTTCGGGACGGAACACCGGCGAGCCTTCGGCGCGCTTGAGCTCGCCGACCTCGTTGGCCAGCGCGGCGCGGCGGTTCAGCAGCGTCAGCAGTTCACGGTCGACCTGGTCGATGCCGGTGCGAAGTTCGGCGAGGGTCTTGGACATCAGGAGGTGGGGGTCTCGCTGCCGGCGGTGTCTTCACCTTCGGCGGCTCCCGCGTCATTCTCCACGATGCGCTGCAGGCCACTCAGCTTGGAGCCTTCGTCCAGGCCGATCAGCGTCACCCCCTGGGTGGCGCGGCCCAGCTCCCGGATCTCGCTGACGCGCGTGCGCACCAGGACGCCGCGGTCCGTGATCAGCATGATCTCGTCGTCCGCATGCACCAGCGTGGCCGCGACGACCTTGCCGTTGCGTTCGCTTTGCTGGATGGCGATCATTCCCTTGGTGCCTCGACCGTGGCGGGTGTATTCGCCGATCGGGGTGCGCTTGCCGTAGCCGTTCTCGGTGGCGGTCAGGACGCTCTGCGTTTCGTCCTCGGCCACCAGCATGGCGATCACGCTCTGGCCTTCGTCCAGCTGCATGCCCTTCACGCCGCGCGCCGCACGACCCATCGGGCGCACGTCGTTCTCGTCGAAACGCACGGCCTTGCCGCCGTCGGAGAACAGCATCACGTCATGCTTGCCGTCGGTGAGCGCCGCACCGATCAGGTAGTCGCCCTGGTCGAGGTCCACGGCGATGATGCCGGCCTTGCGCGGATTGCTGAACTCGTTGAGCGCCGTCTTCTTGACCGTGCCCATGGACGTGCCCATGAACACGTAGTGGTCCGCCGGGAAACTGCGGAACTCGCCCGTGAGCGGGAGCACGACGTTGATCTTCTCGCCTTCCTGCAGCGGGAACATGTTGACGATCGGGCGGCCGCGGGAGCCGCGCGAGCCCGCCGGCACTTCCCACACCTTGAGCCAGTAGAGGCGCCCGCGGTTGGAGAACGCGAGCAGGTAGTCGTGCGTGTTGGCAATGAAGAGCTGGTCGATCCAGTCGTCTTCCTTGGTCTGGGTCGCCTGCTTGCCCCGGCCCCCGCGCTTTTGCGCGCGGTACTCGCCCAGCGGCTGGCTCTTGATGTAGCCCGAATGGGACAGGGTCACGACCATGTCGGTCGGCGTGATCAGGTCCTCGGTGGCAAGGTCCTGCGCGTTGTGCTCGATCACGCTGCGGCGCGCACCCAGCTTGGTCTGCCCGAATTCGTTGCGGATGGCGCCGAGTTCGTCGGTGATGATGGCCGAGACGCGCTCCGGGCGCGCCAGGATGTCCAGCAGGTCGTCGATCTCGGCCATGACCTCGCGGTACTCGGTGACGATCTTGTCCTGCTCCAGCCCGGTCAGGCGCTGCAGGCGCATCTGCAGGATTTCCTGGGCCTGTGTGTCCGACAGGCGATACAGGCCGTCGCCGCCCAGGCCGTACTGCTTTTCCAGGCCTTCGGGACGGTAGTCGTCGGCATTGATGACGCTGCCGTCGGTGCGGGCGCGCGTGAGCATCTCGCGAACCAGGCTCGAGTCCCAGGGCCGGTTCATCAGCTCCATCTTCGCCACCGGAGGGGTGGGCGACTCGCGGATGATGCGGATGAAGTCGTCGATGTTGGCCAGCGCGACTGCCAGGCCTTCCAGCACGTGGCCGCGTTCGCGGGCCTTGCGCAGGTTGAACACCGTCCTGCGCGTGACCACCTCGCGGCGATGCTGCAGGAAGACCTGGATCAGGTCCTTCAGGTTGCACAGCTTGGGCTGGCCGTCGATCAGGGCCACCATGTTGATGCCGAAGGTGTCCTGCAGCTGCGTCTGCTTGTACAGGTTGTTGAGGACCACCTCGGGCACCTCGCCCCGCTTGAGCTCGATCACCAGCCGCATGCCGGACTTGTCGCTCTCGTCCTGGATGTGGCTGATGCCCTCGAGCTTCTTCTCGTGCACGAGCTCGGCCATCCGTTCCTGCAGCGTCTTCTTGTTGACCTGATAGGGGATCTCGTCAACGATGATCGCGGTGCGCTGGCCCCGGTCGATGTCCTCGAAGTGGCACTTCGCGCGCATCACCACGCGGCCTCGGCCGGTCCGATAGCCCTCCTTGACGCCGGAGATGCCGTAGATGGTCGCGCCGGTGGGAAAGTCCGGCGCCGGAATGATCTCCATCAGTTCATCGATGGTCGCTTCCGGATTCCGCAGCAGGTGCAGGCAGGCGTCCACCACCTCGTTCAGGTTGTGCGGCGGGATGTTGGTGGCCATGCCTACCGCGATGCCGCCCGAGCCGTTGACCAGCAGGTTGGGCAGCTTGGACGGCAGGACCAGCGGTTCCTTCTCGCTGCCGTCGTAGTTGGGCCCGAAGTCGACCGTCTCCTTGTCGATGTCGGCCAGCATCTCGTGCGCGATCTTGGCCAGGCGGATTTCCGTGTACCGCATGGCGGCGGCGTTGTCGCCGTCGACCGATCCGAAGTTGCCCTGGCCGTCGACCAGCATGTGGCGCATGGAGAAGTCCTGCGCCAGGCGAACGATCGTGTCGTACACCGACTGGTCGCCGTGCGGGTGGTACTTGCCGATGACGTCGCCGACGATACGGGCCGACTTCTTGTACGGCCGGTTCCAGTCGTTATTGAGCTCGTGCATCGCGTACAGCACGCGTCGGTGGACCGGCTTCAGGCCGTCCCGCGCGTCCGGCAGCGCACGGCCCACGATCACGCTCATGGCGTAGTCGAGGTAGCTGCGCCGCATCTCCTCTTCGAGGCTGACGGGCAGGGTTTCTTTGGCGAAGGAGGTCATTGAGGTGCGTCAAGCAGACACGAAACCGTTGATTTTACGTTTTTGCCGCTATGTCGCGACGGTGCAACAGAGAGTCGGTATTGCGGTTTCGTCCTACGGTGCCTGAACGACCCAGCCGTTGATTGTGTAATGCCCTATGGCACAATGCCCTGAACGTAACTGGTGAATTGGTCACTAAGGACGTAGTGTTGGCGCAGCGCAGCTGCGACTTTTCCCCAAGAGGAGAATCATGAAGAAACTGAACAAAGTGGCGCTGATGTTTGCCTCCACTGCGCTGCTCGCTGGCTGCGGCTCTCTGTCCCAACCGGCAGCGCCCACGGCGGCAGCTCCCGCTGGCGCCCGAGTGACCGCTGCCAACGGCGGCACGCAAGTGGACAACTGGCAGAACGGCACCGGCGAATACGTGTGGCGCAACGGCACCAACGAACTCTGCTGGCGCGATGCCAACTGGACCCCGGCGACCGCCGCGACCGGTTGCGACGGCGCGCTGGTCCGCGCTGCGACACCCGCCCCGGCTGCCCCGGTCGCCGTTCCGGCACCGGCCCCGGCTCCCGCGCCCGCCCCGGCCCCGGC
>NZ_JBFUKP010000015.1:0-121867 GCF_056400765.1 Ramlibacter sp. P4_H7 | reverse complement strand
GCCGGGCAGCGCGGCCGGCGCCACGGGCGCCTGCGGCGCTAGCGGCAGGTCAGCGGCGCGCTCCCACAGCGACCGGGCCAGCGCGGCCTTGTCGCGCGGGTCGGCGGCGCAAAGCGCCAGCAGGGCCTGTTGGCGCAGTTCCATCCCTACAATTCTAGTTTTGCCCGGGAAACACGATGGCGATCTACGAACTCGACGGCATGGCGCCGAAACTGGACAAGGGCGCCTGGGTCGCCGACAACGCCGAGGTGATCGGCCAGGTGGAGATGGCCGAGAACGCCAGTGTCTGGTACCAGTGCGTGGTGCGGGGCGACACCGAGAAGATCCGCATCGGCAGGAACAGCAACATCCAGGACGGCTCGGTGCTGCACGCGGACTTCGGCGTGCCCCTCACGATCGGCGACAACGTCACGGTGGGCCACCAGGTGATGCTGCACGGCTGCACCGTCGGCGACGGCTCGCTCATCGGGATCCAGGCCGTCATCCTGAACAACGCGAGGATCGGGAAGAATTCCATCGTCGGCGCCGGCAGCGTGGTCACCGAGGGCAAGGAGTTCCCGGACAATTCGCTGATCGTCGGTTCCCCCGCCAAGGCCATCCGCACGCTCGACGCCGAGCAGATCGCCCGCTTCCAGACCATTCCCCAGCACTACGTCGAGAACGCACAGCGGCACGCCAGGCGCAAGAAGATCGGTTGATGTCCGAACTGCACAAGTTCCTTTTCGACGGCCTGCCGGTGCGCGGCATGATCGTGCGCCTCACGGACGCCTGGCAGGAGGTGCTGGCGCGGCGCCGCGCGGACGATGCGCAGTCGCCCTGGCCCTGGCCGGTGACCAGCATGCTGGGAGAAATGGCGGCGGCCGGCGTGCTGATGCAGTCCAGCATCAAGTTCAACGGCGCGCTGATCATGCAGATCTTCGGCGAGGGGCCGGTCAAGGTCGCCGTCGCCGAGGTGCAGCAGGACCTGAGCGTGCGGGTCACCGCGAAGGTGGTGGGGGAAGTCGCGGCCGACGCGCACCTGCAGGACCTGGTGAACGTCAACGGCCGCGGGCGCTGCGCGATCACGCTCGATCCCAAGGACCGCCTGCCGGGGCAGCAGGCCTACCAGGGCGTGGTGCCGCTCAACGCGACCTTCGGCGCCGGGCAACCGGACCTGTCGGCCGTGCTCGAACACTACATGCGGCAGTCCGAGCAGCTGGACACCAAGCTGGTGCTGGCGGCCGACAACAACGTCGCGGCCGGATTGCTGATCCAGCGGCTGCCGGCCGAGGGTGAAGGCAACCTGGCGGGGCGCCAGGCCGCCGACCCGGCGGAGCAGCTGGAACACTTCAACCGCATCGCCACGCTCGCGGGGAGCCTGACCGGCGACGAGCTGCTGCAGCTCGACATCGAGACCATCCTGCGGCGGCTGTTCTGGCAGGAGAAGATCCTGCGCTTCGATCCGCAGACGCCGCGCTTCGCCTGCACTTGCAGCCGCGAACGGGTGACCGGCATGATCCGCGGCCTGGGCCAGGAGGAGGCCGAGAGCATCCTCGCTGAACGCGGCGAGATCGACGTGTCCTGCGACTTCTGCGGCCAGCACTACCGCTTCGACGCGGTGGACGCGGCGCAGATCTTCACCGCGCCGGGGGACCGGCCGCCCGCTTCGTCGACCATTCAGTGAACATGGCGCGGCCCGCGCCGCGCCCGCTCACATCGGCGAGCCGCCCACCAGCATCTTCTGGACCGGCGCGGCCGCCGTCACCGGCTCGCCCTCGCGGTTGCCCACCAGCTCCAGCTGCAGCTGGTACTCGCCCTTCGGCGGGTTCAGCCACACCTCGGTCTGCCCGCCGCGCAGGTCCAGCACTTCCGGCGGCTTGCCGGCGCGCGCCAGCGTCAGCCGGAAGTGCGAGGTGCCGGGCACCTGCGCGTCGGCGTGCGCCACGTTGTGGCCGCTGGCATGGAACTGCACGCGCACCGGGCCGCGCACGGTCTCGTCGGGCGCGGGGCTGAGGATGCGCACGCGCGCGGGACCGGTCACGCTCTCGCCGGCCGCCAGGGTCCGGCGCTTCGCGATCGTCAGCCGCACCGGCTTGCTGTACACGAAGTAGGGGATGTGGCCCTGGTCGGCCAGCAGCAGGTTGAAGGTGTAGGTGCCCGGCGGCAGGTCCACCACGTGTTCCATCTGGCCCTTGCCGAAGTGGATGTACTTCTCCGTGAAGGGCAGCGGCTTCTTGAAGTCCAGCGGCAGCGGCTGGTCCACCAGCAGGTGGTGGTGGCCCGCCCGGCCCACGGTCTTGCCGGCAGGCACGATGCCGCGCATCGACAGGCCGAAGCGCAGGACGAACGGCGCTTCCAGCACGTCGCCGTCCTTCACGTTGCTGAAATAGGCCTGCGGCTCGCGGTTCGGCGGCGGCACCACCCAGGGATGCGCCAGCACCTCGGGCTCCGCCGCGATGCCGTGGGAGGGGAACGCCACGACGGCGGACAGCGCCAGGGCGAGCGGGAGGACCAGGCGTGGCACGGTGTTCATCTTCTTCCTTCAATCAGGTTAAGTGATTGTCCTACTACAAATAGATACGCGGACGTTGTGCCGCGACGGTCCAACGAGCGGTGCTTCCCTTCCGCCCGAAGGCAGCGCCGGCCGCGCCACAATCCGGGCATGGCCGTGACGAGCGAACCACCGCAGGAAGGGATCCCGATTGCCTCGGTGGAGCAGTCCACCGGCATCGCGCGCGCCACGCTGCGCATCTGGGAGCGCCGGTACGGGTTTCCGCAGCCGGGGCGCGACCTGCGCGGCGAGCGCAGCTATCCCGAGGAGCAGGTGCGAAAGCTGCGCCTGATCGCCGACCTGATGGCGCACGGGCACCGGCCCGGTCGCCTGATGGCGCTGAAAGCGAGCCAGCTCGCGGCGCTCGCGGGTCCGCGCAGCGAGCGCTCCGCCGGCGCCAGGCCCATTGCCGATCCCGTGCTGGACCCCTTGCGTTCCCATGACGTCCCCGCCTTGTTGCGACTGTTCGAAGAATCGATACGCAACGAAGGGCTGGCCGGTTTCATCACCGAGCTCCTGGCCCCGATGAACGGCCACGTGGGCCAGGCCTGGGCCAACGGCGACCTCGAGGTCTACGAGGAGCACCTGTACAGCGAGGCCGTGCAGCAGGTGGTGCGCGCGCACCTCGCGCGGCTGCCGGCGCCCACTTCCTCCGGCCCCAGGGTGCTGCTCGCGACCGTGCCGGAGGAACTGCACGGGCTGGGGCTGCTGATGGCGCAGGCGCTGCTGGCGCTGGAGGGCTGCCCGTGCACCTCGCTGGGCGTGCGGGTGCCGCTTCCGCAGATCGTGTCGGCGGCCTCGGCCTTCGGTGCCGACGTGGTGGGCCTGAGCTTTTCCTCGCACATGAATCCGGCGCACGTGCTGCGCGGACTCGAGCAGCTGCGTGGCGAGCTTGCCCCCCAGGTGGCGCTGTGGGCGGGCGGCGCGGCACCGGCGCTGGCACGACGGCGCATCGCCGGCGTGCGGCACGTCGCGCACATCCGCGACCTGACCGCGGCGATCGCGCAGTGGCGCGGCGCGGCGGTCAGTGCCAAGTAGGCGGCATCCGACGCGGCGGCGGCGCGCTTGCCGTCACCCGGTGCGCGGGGCTGGGGCGTTGGTCAAGGGCGGCCCAGGCCGTCTCTCCAACCCAAGGAAACATTCCATGAAAAAACTCTTCGCCGCCCTGATCGCCTCGCTGGCCGTCTCCTTCGCCTTCGCCCAGGCCACGCCCGCCACCCCGGCGACGCCCGCGTCGCCGTCGCAGGGCTCCGGAACTGCCGCCTCGCCGGCCGCGCCGGCAGCGGCTGCGAAGCCGGCCGCCTCGTCCAGCAAGAAGTCGACCAGCACCAAGAAGAGCAGCACCAAGAAATCGACCAAGAAGACGACGGCCAAGAAGGACAAGAACTAAGCCGCGCGAGTGCGGCGGGCCGCGTCAGCCGCGGTCGCCGCGCAACTGCGTGAAGAGGCGGTGCTCGCACTCCGGGTCGCTGCACTTGTCGCAGGCCCAGACCCACGGCCGCCGCGCCTCCTGCGCAAATGCATGCGCGGCCGGCCCCGCCGGCAGCACACCCGCCGCCGCGAGCGCCTGCAGCGCGCTGGCGAGCCGCTGCGGCCCTTCTCCATAGACCACCTGGAACGCGATCCCCGCCCCTTGCAGCAGGGTGCGGACCAGCGCATCCACGTCTTCGCGCGGTGCAGCCGCATCACGCTGCAGTCCGTCCGGGACCCAGGGCAGGTCCAGGCCGGTGACCAGGGTCGCGTCGTAGCGTCGCTGGCGTTCCACGGCGAATCGGCAGAGCTCGCCGTCGGGGAACAGCATGCCGGCGTAAATCGCCACCATGAGCGCGGTGGTGTCGGCGATGACGATGTCGGCGTCGGCGAGCGCGGCGTCCACGCGGGCTTCCTGTTCGCGCGCGATCGCCAGCTGTTCCCCGGGGCGCGGTGCGCGGCCCTCGCGGACGCACCATTCGCGCAGCACTTCCGGCGCCGCGCGGGCACGCAGTCCTCGTCCAAGCAGGTGCCGGGTGAGTTCGTCCGCGAGGCGGGTCTTGCCCGTGCTTTCCGCGCCGAGCAGCGCGATGCACTTCGCGCCCATGGGGCTACTTCACGATCTGGACGAGGATCTCGTTGGGCTTGACCATGCCCAGCTCGCCGCGCGCCTTTTCCTCGACCATGTCCAGGCCCTCGTGCAGGTCGCGCACCTCGGCGGCGAGCCGCTCGTTGGCTTGCTGGGCCAGCGCGTTGCGCGCCTTCTGCTCGTCCAGCTTCTGCTGCATCTGCGCGACGTCGCCGACGCTGCCGCGGCCCAGCCAGAGCTGGGCCTGCACCACGGCCAGCAGGCCGACGAGCAGGGCGGCGACGACGCGAGAGCTCAAGTACTACCGCAGGTTGTAGAAGGCCGCGAGGCCGGGGTACTGCGCGATCTCGCCCAGGTCTTCCTCGATGCGCAGCAGCTGGTTGTACTTGGCCATCCGGTCGCTGCGGCTCAGCGAGCCGGTCTTGATCTGGCCGGCGTTGGTGCCCACGGCGATGTCGGCGATGGTGGAGTCCTCGGTTTCGCCGGAGCGGTGGCTGATCACCGCGGTGTAGTTGGCGCGCTTGGCCATCTCGACGGCGGCGAAGGTCTCGGAGAGCGTGCCGATCTGGTTGATCTTGATCAGGATCGAGTTGGCGATGTTCTTCTCGATGCCTTCCTTGAGGATCTTGGTGTTGGTGACGAACAGGTCGTCGCCCACCAGCTGCACCTTGCGGCCCAGGCGTTCGGTCAGGTGCTTCCAGCCGTCCCAGTCGCCTTCGGCCATGCCGTCCTCGATGCTGATGATCGGGTACTTGGAGACCCAGTTCTCCAGCACGGCGGTCCAGTCGGCGGCGTTGAGCTTCTGGCCTTCGGCCGACAGGTCGTACACGCCGTCCTTGTAGAACTCGCTGGAGGCGCAATCCAGGCCCAGCGCGATCTGCTCTCCCGGCTTGTAGCCCGCCTTCTCGATCGCCTGCAGGATCATCTGGATCGCGGCCTCGTGGTTGTCCACGTTGGGCGCGAAGCCGCCTTCGTCGCCGACGGCGACGCTCATGCCCTTGTCGTGGAGGATCTTCTTGAGCGCGTGGAACACCTCGGCGCCGTAGCGCACCGCCTCGCGGAAGCTGGGCGCCCCCACGGGGATGATCATCAGTTCCTGCAGGTCGAGGTTGTTGTTGGCGTGCGCGCCGCCGTTGACGACGTTCATCATCGGCACCGGCAGCTGGCAGCCGTTCATGCCGCCGAAATAGCGGTACAGGGGCAAGCCGGATTCTTCCGCCGCGGCGCGCGCCACGGCCATGGAGACGGCCAGCATGGAATTGGCGCCCAGGCGGCTCTTGTTCTCGGTGCCGTCCAGGTCGATCAGGGTCTTGTCGAGGAAGTTCTGCTCGGAGGCGTCGAGGCCCAGGACCGATTCGGAGATCTCGGTGTTGATGTGCTCGACGGCCTTCAGCACACCCTTGCCGAGGTAGCGCTTGGGATCGCCGTCGCGCAGCTCGATGGCCTCGCGCGAGCCGGTGGACGCGCCGGAGGGCACGGCCGCGCGGCCCATCGTGCCCGACTCCAGCAGCACGTCGCATTCCACGGTGGGGTTGCCGCGCGAGTCCAGGATCTCGCGGCCGACGATGTCAACGATTGCGCTCATTCAGGTCTTCTCTTTTGTTGCTGTTTCTTTGTCCCCTCCCTCGAGGGAGGGGTCGGGGAGGGGGAGCCCATGATCCCGGAGGGAGTGGCCTTCAGGCCACTCCTTCGACGAGGACCATGTTGAAGTATTCGGTGGCGCCCTGGCGGAAACTGCGCGCCTGGGTGTACATCTCGCCGTCGTAGAAGGCTTTGGCCTGCTCGAAGCTGGGAAAGCGCAGCATCGCCACGCGGTGCGGCTTCCAGTCGCCCTCCAGCGTTTCCTGCTTGCCGCCGCGCACCAGGTACTCACCGCCGGCGGCCTTCACCGCCGCCGGCGCCCGCGCCATGTATTCCTTGTATTGCTCGGGATGGGAGATGTTCATCTCGACGATCACGTAGGCGGCGGGCATGGGGGTCTCCGGGCTCAGGGCTGGAAGTCGTTCTCGAGGAAGCCGTTCTTCTTGGTGATGCGGTCCAGCTCCACCAGGGTCTCGAGCAGGGCGCGCATGTGCTTGAGCGGCACGGCGTTGGGACCGTCGGAGAGCGCCTTGGCCGGATCGGGATGCGTCTCCATGAAGATGCCCGCGACGCCCACGGCGATCGCGGCGCGCGACAGCACCGGAACGAACTCGCGCTGGCCGCCGGAGCTGGTGCCCTGGCCGCCGGGCAGCTGCACCGAGTGCGTGGCGTCGAACACCACCGGCGCGCCGGTCTCCCGCATGATCGCGAGCGAGCGCATGTCGGACACCAGGTTGTTGTAGCCGAAGCTGGCGCCGCGCTCGCAGGCCATGAAGTTGTCTTGCTCCAGGCCCTTCTCGCGCGCGGCGTCGCGGGCCTTCTGGATCACGTTCTTCATGTCGCCGGGCGCGAGGAACTGGCCCTTCTTGATGTTCACCGGCTTGCCCGACTGGGCGACGGCCCGGATGAAGTCGGTCTGGCGGGACAGGAAGGCAGGTGTCTGCAGGACGTCCACCACGGCGGCGACCACGGGCACCTCGGCCTCGGTGTGGACGTCGGTCAGGATCGGCACGTCCAGCTCGCGCTTCACCTTGGCCAGGATCTCCAGTCCGCGCGTCATGCCGGGACCACGGAAGCTGGAACCGGAAGAGCGGTTGGCCTTGTCGTAGCTGCTCTTGAAGATGAAGGGGATGCCCAGCGAGGAGGTGATCTCCTTGAGCCGGCCCGCCACGTCCATCTGCAGCTGCTCGGACTCGACGACGCAGGGGCCGGAGATGAGGAAGAAGGGCCGGTCCAGCCCCACTTCGAAGCCGCACAGCTTCATTTAGGCGACCGCCTTCAGGGACTTGCCGCCCGCGCCCTTGTGGGCGCCGGCCTGGTGCTCGCAGGCGGCATGGATGAACGAATTGAACAGCGGATGGCCGTCCCAGGGCGTGGACTTGAACTCGGGGTGGAACTGCACGCCCATGAACCACGGGTGCGCGTCCTGCGGCAGTTCCACGATCTCCGTCAGGTGTTCGCGCTGCGTCAGCGCGGAGATCACCAGGCCGGAGGACCGCAGCTGGTCCAGGTACTTCACGTTCGCTTCGTAGCGGTGGCGATGCCGCTCGGTCACCACGTCGCCGTAGATCTGGTGCGCCAGCGTGCCCTTGGCGACGTCCGAGCTCTGCGCGCCCAGCCGCATCGTGCCGCCCAGGTCGGACTGCTCGCTGCGGGTCTTGATGGTGCCGTCGGCGTCTTTCCACTCGGTGATCAGCGCGATCACGGGGTGGGGCGTCTCGGGGTCGAACTCGGTGCTGTTGGCGTTGGGGAGGCCGGCGACGTCGCGCGCGTACTCGATGGTGGCGACCTGCATGCCCAGGCAGATGCCCAGGTAGGGCACCTTGTTCTCGCGCGCGAACCGGGCCGCGCCGATCTTGCCTTCGATGCCGCGCTTGCCGAAGCCGCCGGGGACCAGGATCGCGTCGTACTTCTGCAGCTGGTTGACGCTCTCGGGCGTGATCGTCTCGGAGTCGACGTAGTCGATCTTCACGCGCACGTGGTTCTTCAGCCCGGCGTGGCGCAGCGCCTCGTTCAGCGACTTGTAGCTGTCCGACAGGTCGACGTACTTGCCGACCATGGCGATCTGCACTTCGCCCTTCGGATGCTCCACCTCGTACACCAGGTCGTCCCAGCGCTTGAGGTTGGCCGGCGGCGTGTTCAGGCGCAGCTTGTCGCAGATCAGGCCATCCAGGCCCTGCTCGTGCAGCACGCGAGGCACCTTGTAGATGGTGTCCACGTCCGGCATGGAGATCACGCCCCAGCGCGGGACGTTGGTGAACAGGCTGATCTTCTCGGCCTCGTCCTCGGGGATCTTGCGGTCCGCGCGGCACAGCAGCGCGTCGGGCTGGATCCCGATCTCGCGCATCTTCTGCACCGTGTGCTGCGTCGGCTTGGTCTTCAGCTCGCCGGCGGCCTGGATGAAGGGCACGTAGGTGAGGTGGACGAACGCGGAGTTGTTGGGGCCGAGCTTGAGCGCCATCTGGCGCACGGCCTCCAGGAAGGGCAGGGACTCGATGTCGCCCACGGTGCCGCCGATCTCGACGATGGCCACGTCCACCTGGTTGGAGGTGCCGACGCCGGCGCCGCGGCGGATGAATTCCTGGATCTCGTTGGTGACGTGGGGAATGACCTGCACGGTCTTGCCGAGGTAGTCGCCGCGGCGTTCCTTCTCCAGCACGCTCTTGTAGATCTGGCCCGTCGTGAAGTTGTTCGCCTTGCGCATGCGCGTGGAGACGAAGCGCTCGTAGTGGCCGAGGTCCAGGTCGGTTTCCGCGCCGTCGTCGGTCACGAACACCTCGCCGTGCTGGAAGGGGGACATCGTGCCCGGATCCACGTTGATGTAGGGATCGAGCTTGATCAGGGTGACTTTGAGGCCCCGCGACTCCAGGATCGCTGCGAGGGAGGCTGAGGCGATTCCCTTGCCCAGGGAGGACACCACACCGCCGGTGACGAAGACGAATTTGGTCATGTCAGGTCGGGAGGGCCGCTCCCGAGGAGGTGGTAAAGGGAGATTATAAGGAAGGACCTTTGTCCCTCCGACGGCACGGCGCATGGATGTGCCGGAAATGCAGCGGCGGCGGCATGTTTGCACGGCGAACAACTTGGTTTGGTGACGGTTGGTAGTTCGCGGAAGCGTGTCGCGCGAGGAGGCTTGAGGTGGCGGCCTCTCGCAGATCGCGTTGGGGACGGAGGCGTGTCGCGCCAGGCGGTGCGCGGTGCCGGCCCGCTGGGGTGGCGTCCGGCGCGCAAGCGCGCCGGCAGACCTGAAAGGCTGGTCCCGGCGCCGCTCGCAAAACAACTCGTCTGGAGTTCGTCCGCGCGCGAACGAACTCCAGACTCGAACAAGTTTTGCGAGCCAGAGACGTACGCGCGGCTCGATACGCGCCAAGGCGCTCTCGTAGCCGCGCTGCGGCGCCGGGACCAGCCTTTCAGGCGCCACCCCTTCATGCGGGCCGGCACCGCGCACCGCCTGGCGCGACACCGAGCGCTCTGCTCATTCGGGCAGCACGCACACCGCTGCATGACACCTAGGGCTCCGGCCGATCCACACGTGGTGCACCAAGGCTCTGCTGGCTGCCAAGCCCCGCGTGGGCGGGCTGGGGCGCGCATGAAGGCAGGGCGCCTGCGAGGGCCGGGCGGGCGGCCAGCATGGCTACGAGAGCGTGTAGCGCGTATCGAGGCATGCGTACGAGATCTGACTCGCGGATGCTGCCCGAGCGGAGGGTTTGCCTGCGCGCAGGCAAACACGCAGCGAGTTCAGCCGCGCGGGCCGYCYRCCCGGYCMWCGCAGGTTTGCCGGCGCGCTTGCGCGCCGGACGCCCTGCCAGCGCGCCCCRGCCCGCCCGCGCGGGGCTTGGCAGCGGGGCGCAGCTCCCGGCTGAGTACGGCAGCCACTGTGCCCGCTTTACAGGAGCGGGTCCCAGCAGCGAAAGCGACACGAACCCTCTGCTACATTGCGCCCCATGAACGACCTGGCCGGCAAGCACATCGTCCTGGGACTCACGGGCGGCATCGCGTGCTACAAGGCCGCGGAGCTGTGCCGCGCGCTGATCAAGGAGGGCGCCACCGTGCAGGTGGTGATGACCGAGGCGGGCGAGCAGTTCATCACGTCCGTGACCATGCAGGCCCTTTCGGGGCGCAGCGTTTACGGCTCGCAGTGGGACCCGCGCGAGCCGAACAACATGCCGCACATCAACCTGTCGCGGGAGTCCGATGCCATCCTGATCGCGCCCTGCAGCGCGGACTTCATGGCCAGGCTGGTGCACGGCCGCGCGGACGAACTGCTGTCGCTCATGTGCCTGGCCAGGCCGATCGACCGTGTGCCGCTGCTGATCGCTCCGGCCATGAACCGCGAGATGTGGGCGCACCCCGCAACCCAGCGCAACATGGCGCAGCTCGCGGCCGATGGCGCCACGTTGCTCGGCGTGGGCAGTGGTCCGCAGGCCTGCGGCGAAACGGGCGACGGCCGCATGCTGGAGCCGCAGGACTTGCTGGAGGACCTCATCGCCTTCTTCCAGCCCAAGCTGCTGGCCGGCCGCAAGGTGGTGATCACGGCCGGTCCCACCTTCGAGGCGCTGGACCCGATCCGCGGCATCACGAACCACTCCTCCGGCAAGATGGGTTTCGCCATCGCGCGCGCGGCGCGGGAAGCCGGCGCCGAGGTGGCGCTGGTGGCCGGGCCGGTGAGCGTGCCGACGCCGCGGGGCGTGCGCCGCATCGACGTGAGGTCGGCGCGCGACATGCTGGCTGCCACGCAGGCGGAGACGCCGTCGGCCGATATCTTCATCGCGGCCGCCGCGGTCGCGGACTGGCGGCCGGTGTCCGAGTCGGACCAGAAGATCAAGAAGGTCGGCAGCGGCGATGTGCCCACGGTGCGCTTCACCGAGAACCCCGACATCCTCGCCACGGTCGCCCAGGGCGAGCGTGCCAGGAGCGGCGCGCTGTTCTGCGTCGGCTTCGCCGCGGAAAGCCACGACCTCGTGAAGCACGCCACCGAGAAGCGCAAGCGCAAGGGCATCCCGCTGCTGGTGGGCAACATCGGCCCGCTCACCTTCGGGCAGGACGACAACCAGATGCTGCTGGTCGATGCCGACGGCGTGCAGGAACTGCCGCGGGCCTCCAAGACCGACTGCGCGCGCCGCCTGGTCGGCGAAATCGCCCGCCGCCTGACGCCGCGGGCCTGAACACTCCCGAATGAAAGTCGACGTCAAGATCCTCGATCCCCGCATGGCGGATCAACTGCCCACCTATGCCACGCCCGGCAGCGCCGGCCTGGACCTGCGGGCCTGCCTCGATGCACCGCTGACGCTGGAGCCCAACGCCTGGCAGCTGGTGCCCACCGGCATCGCCATCTGGCTGAACGATCCGGGCTATGCCGCGCTGATCCTGCCCCGCTCGGGGCTGGGCCACAAACACGGCATCGTGCTGGGCAACCTCGTCGGCCTGATCGACAGCGACTACCAGGGCCAGCTGATGGTGAGCGCCTGGAACCGCAGCGACACGGCCTTCACGCTGCAGCCGATGGAGCGCCTGGCGCAGCTGGTGATCGTGCCCGTCGCGCAGGCGTCCTTCAACGTGGTGGCCGACTTCCCCGCGACGCAGCGCGGGACCGGCGGCTACGGTTCGACAGGGAAGAGCTGAGGCCCGGTCCCGTGCGCGACCGCTGACCGGGGAGCCGACCCTCTCCTACACCAAGCTGCGGGAATGGCTGCGCCTGCGGATGGGTTTTCCTCGCTTCAATGACTGGACAGGGCGACCCATGGTGGGTCCCGCCATGTTGTATCGAACGAAGGAGATTTCCATGAACCTGTCCCGCCTTTCCACCCTGGTCGCCGGTGGTGTCGCTGCCGCCATGCTGGCTGCCTGCTCGTCCTACCCGGTCGCCAACAACACCTATCCGTCGTATCCGACGAGCACCTATCCGACCACTACCAGCTATCCGGCTGCGTCCTATCCGGTCGCCGGCACCGAGTACGGCCGGATCACCAACATCGAATACATGCCGGTCGGCACCAACGCCCCGAACCACAACGGCATCATCGGCGCGGTCGTGGGCGGCCTGGCCGGCGCGGCCATCGGCAGCCAGATCGGCGGCGGCACCGGCCGTACCGCTGCGACCGTGCTGGGTGGCGTGGCCGGCGCGGCGATCGGCAACCAGGTGGCGCGCAACCAGCAGGGCGTGACGACCGCTCCCGGCTATCGCATCACGATGCAGTCCGACCAGGGCGCGATGCGCACGTTCGAAGTGCCCGCGACCGGCGACCTGCGCGTGGGTGACCGCGTGCGCGTCGACAACGGCGTGATCTACCGCGCGTGACGGTCCACTTCGGGAACACCGGGTGTTCCTGAAAGGGTCCAACACCGAAAAGCCGGGCGCAGCCCGGCTTTTTCATTGGAGCTGCCGGCCGGCAGTCCTTCTGCACGGGGCTCCGGCCTCAATCCCCGATCCGGAAGAAGCCGGTGCCCAGCGTGCCCTGGCCGATTTCCTCTTCGGTGGCCTCGCGCACGCCCTCGACCTTCAGGTGCAGCCGTAGCGCGATGCCGGCCAGCGGGTGGTTGCCATCGAGCACCACGTGCTCCGGATAGATCTCGGTCACGGTGTAGAGCAGGTTGCGCGGGGCGTCCTCGCTGGTGGCGCCGGTGGGCAGGCCCTCGTAGGTCATGCCTTCCTCCAGCACCTCGGGGAACACCGTGCGCGGCTCCAGGAACACGCGCGTTTCGTCGTAGTCGCCGAAAGCGTCTTTCGGCTCCAGGTGCAGGTCCACCCGGTCGCCCGGTTCGTGGCCCTGCAGCGCCTCCTCGATCTTCGCCAGCAGGTCGCTGCCGCCCACCAGGAACTCCACGGGCTCTTCCAGCCGATCGAGTTCCTCTCCCAGCGTGTCCTTGAGCGTCCAGCTGAGGGCGACGACGCAGTGCGGTGTGATTTCCATAGGAGAATTGTCGCACCGCGATGGACATCGATCGACATTCGGCCCTGCTGGGCGGCCTCACGCCGGCCCAGTTCATGAAGCGCCACTGGCAGAAGAAACCCCTGCTGGTGCGCCAGGCCGTGCCCGCGTTCCAGCCGCTGCTGACGCCTGCGGAACTGTTCGCTCTGGCCGCCCGCGACGAGGTCGAGTCGCGGCTGGTGGCCCGCGAGGGCGCATCCTGGCGGCTGCAGCGCGGCCCCTTCGCCCGGCGTGCGCTGCCCGCACGCAAGCAAAGCGACTGGACGCTGCTGGTGCAGGGCGTGGACCTGCACGACGCGCGCGCCCATGCGCTGCTGCGCAGCTTCGACTTCCTGCCCGCCGCGCGGCTCGACGACCTGATGATCAGCTTCGCGACCGACGGTGGCGGCGTCGGCCCCCACTTCGACAGCTACGACGTGTTCCTGCTGCAGGCGCAGGGCCGGCGCCGCTGGCGCATCGGCCGGCAACGGGACCTGTCGCTGCAGGAAGGGCTGCCGCTGAAGATCCTGGCCCACTTCGAGCCCGAGCAGGAGATGGTGCTGGAGCCGGGCGACCTTCTGTACCTGCCGCCCCGCTATGCGCACGATGGCATCGCGGAGGGTGACTGCCAGACCTATTCGATCGGCTTTCGCGCGCCGGCGCAGGGCGAACTCGCGCGCGAGCTGCTGCAGCGCATGGCCGATGAGGCCGCGGAGCAGGGCGCGGAGCGCATCTACCAGGACCCGCGGCAGGAGGCCACCGGCTCGCCGGGCGCGATTCCCGAAGGCCTGGCCGTCTTCGCCCGAGATGCGCTGGCCGCGGCTCTGAAGGATCCTTCGTCGCTGGACCGGGCCCTGGGCGAGTACCTCACGGAGCCGAAGGCGAACGTGTGGTTCGAGCCGGGACGGGTGCCGCGCCGGCTGCGGTCCATCGCGCTCGATGCGCGCACGCGCATGCTGCACGACCGTCGCCACGTGTTCATCAATGGCGAGGCCTGGCGCGCAGGCGGACGCGATGCGGCACTGATGCGCCGGCTCGCCGACCAGCGCCGGCTCGATGCGCGGGAACTGGAGGGCGCCAGCGAGGCGGCCCTTGACCTGCTGCGGTCCTGGTGCGATGCGGGCTGGGCCCACGCGAATGGAGGTGCGACATGAACGACGGCGTGCATGCGGCCGGGCCGGAACTTCCGTCCCGCCGCTTCGAGGGTCGGGAAGAGTTCCGCCAGCTGGTCCGCGACGCTCTTGCCACCGCGGCGCGGGAAGGCTGGCGCGAGATCGTCCTTAGCGATGCCAGTTTCGAGGACTGGCCCCTGGGCGAGCGGGCGGTGGCCGAATCGCTGCAGGCGTGGTCCCGCACCGGGCGCCACATGGTGCTGCTGGCCAAGCGCTACGACGCTGTGGCGCGCCAGCATGCGCGCTTCGTGCGCTGGCGCGGGCTCTGGTCCCACATTGTCACCGCGTCGGCCTGTTCCGCGGCCGATCCGCTGGACCTGCCCAGCGCGATCTGGAGCCCGTCGTGGGTGCTGGAGCGCCGCGACATCGAACGCTGCAATGGCTACTGCGGCAGCGAGCCCGAGCGGCGCGTCGCCGTGCGCGAACTGCTGAACGCGTGGCTGCAGAAGGCAACGCCGGCATTTCCGGCCAGCACGCTGGGCCTCTGACGGGTCAACGCGGCAGTGGGGAAGGCCCGAAGAAAATGCAGGTAAGGTTATAATAATTGGCTGAGCTGGAAAGGGCTCGAGCCTCTCCACTCGGTCACCTGGCGGCGCATGCTGCCAAGGACAAATTCCGGAATCGTTGTCCCTATCCCTAGAAGGAAACTGAAATGAAGAAATCGCTCGTTCTCGCCACGATGGTCGCAGCCGTTGCCCTGGCCGCCTGCGGCAAGAAGGAAGAGCCGGCGCCTGCTCCGGCTCCCGCTGCTGCTCCCGCCCCGGCTCCGGCGCCCGCCGCTGCCCCGGCTGCCGACGCTGCTGCCTCCGCTGCCGCTGGTGCCGCTTCCGCTGCTGCGGACGCCGCCTCCGGTGCCGCCAGCGCTGCTTCCGCCACCAAGTAAGCCTTCGCGCTTGCCAACAGAGCCGCCTTCGGGCGGCTTTGTCATTGGTGGGCCGCGTTCCTAGGCGGCAAGCCAGCCGCTGCCGCTGCGCCCGTCGGCGATGTGGATGTCCACGGCCGAGCCCAGGGACTCCTCGAGCGCGCAGCGCGCCAGTTCCGGCCGGTTGTTCTGCTCGCTCAGGTGGGCGGCCAGCACTTGCCGCAGCGCCCCTGCCTGCAGCAGCGACTGCGCGAGGGCGGCCGCCGCACTGTTGGCCAGGTGGCCCCAGGCACCGCCGACGCGGCGCTTCAGGAAGGGCGGATAGGAGCCGCCCATCAGCAGCTCCTCGTCGTGGTTGCACTCCAGCAGCACGGTCGCGCAACCGGCGAGCTCCTGCTGCACGTGCGCGCTGACGTGGCCGAGGTCGGTCAGGATGCCGAAGCGCGTCGCTCCGTCGGTGCAGGTGAGCTGCAGCGGCTCGCGCGCGTCATGCGGCACCGTGAACGGCCGCACCTGCAGGCCGCCGACCTCGAAGGCCGATGCGTCGCATGCAATGCGCAGCAGCCCGTCGAAGTCAGGCTGGCCGATCGCGGCATAGGTGCCTTCGCTCATGTACACGGGAATGCGCTCGCGCAGGGCGAGCTGGCGCGCGCAGCCGATGTGGTCGCCGTGCTCGTGGGTGACGAAGATGGCGTCGATCTGCTCGGCCAGCATGCCGGCGGCGCCCAGGCGCTTGTCCAGCTCGCGGATTCCGAGGCCGCAGTCGACCAGCAGGTGGCTGAGGCGGGCGCCGGCATGCGCCTGCACGACGGTGGCGTTGCCGGAACTGCCGCTGCCCAGGGATTTGAAGCGGATCACGGCGAAGGGGACGAAGCCCGCGGCGGCAGCCCGGGCCCCATCCCGTCCTTACTTCAGGTCGTCCGCGATGACCTGCACGATGCGCTGGGCATCCTGCGAGGCCTCGGGCGCGCCGCTGGAATTGAGCACCGCGACCGTGGTGGTCTGGCCCTCGCCCTTGACCGTGATGCGGTACTTGAGCGGCTGCTCGTTCGAGGTGCGGCTGAACAGCTTGCCGAAGAAGCCGGGCTCCTTCTTGTCGGGGTTCGGCGGCACGTAGCGCACGAAGTAGGTGCCCTGGCTGCGGTCGCGGTCCTCGACCGTGAAACCGGTACGGTCGAGCGCCAGGCCCACGCGGCGCCAGGCGCGATCGAAGGGTTCGTCGATCAGCACCACGGGCTGGCTGCCGATCGTGGAGACGCGCGAGGTCGGCTTGATGTCGGATGGGGCGGCGGCGGCGGACTGCGCCTGAAGTTGCGGCGCGCCGAGCTTGACCATCAGCCGGCGCAGGAATTCGGCTTCCAGCTCCGGGTCGGTCGGCCGCGGCTGCCACATCGTCTGGTCCTTCTGCGTGTTGCTGTACACCTCGATCATTCCGCGATGGCTGATGAAGATCTCGGTGCCGCTGGCGGAGCGCTCCAGGCGCGTGCGGAACTTGTCGCGCTCGGCCGTCGAGTAGACCGAGTCGAGCAGCTTGCCCAGCGAATTGCGGATGAAGTCGGTCGGGATCTTGGCGCGGTTCTCGGCCCAGTCCGTTTCCATGATGCCCAGGTTGGACTGGTCCATGGCCAGCAGGAAACCGTTCTCCTGCCAGAAGTCGCGCACCAGCGGCCACAGCTGGTCCGCCGGGCGGTTCACCACCAGCCAGCGCTGCGTGCCCGCGCGCTCGATGCGCACGTCGCCCACGGCCGTGGCGGCCGTCGGCAGGCCGGGGACCGACTGGCCCAGCGCATAGCTGTTGGCCGACACCGTGCCGCCGCCGGGCACCACGTAACGCGTGTCGCGCGACAGCTGGGTGAGGTCGGGCGGGACTTCCAGGGTCGGGGCCTTGCTGGCGCTGCGGTAATCGATCTTGTCGCTCTCCAGCACCGAACAGGCGCTCAGCGCAACGGCGAGGGCGAGCAGCCCGAACTTCTCAATCAACTTCATTGAATCCCCTCAAACTTTCGCGGGCTCAGGCCAGCAGGCCGGCGGCGCGCAGCGCGGTTTCGACCGCGGCCTCGTTCGCCTTGGCAAGCGGCGTCATCGGCAGGCGCAGCGCGCCGCCCATCAGGCCCATGCGGGCCATCGCCCACTTGACCGGGATCGGGTTGGCCTCGACGAACAGGTGCTTGTGCACGGGCATCAAACGGAACTGGATCTCCATTGCGCGCCTGGTGTCGCCCGCGATCGCGGCCACGCACAGCTCGTGCATCAGGCGCGGCGCCACGTTGGCGGTCACGCTCACGTTGCCCTGTCCGCCGCACAGCATGAGCGCCACGGCGGTCGGGTCGTCGCCGGAGTAGACGGCAAAACCCTTGGGCACTTCGCGGATGAGCCACTGGGCCCGCTCGATGTCGGCCGTGGCCTCCTTGATGCCGATGATGCCGGGCACGCGCGCGAGCCGCAGCACGGTGTCATGCTGCATGTCCGCGACGGTGCGGCCGGGCACGTTGTAAAGCACCATGGGCAGGTCGCCGGTCGCTTCGGCGATGGCCTTGAAATGCTGGTACTGCCCTTCCTGCGTCGGCTTGTTGTAGTAGGGCACGACCTGCAGCTGGCAGTCCGCGCCGACCTTCTGCGCGTAGCGGGCGAGCTCGATCGCTTCGACGGTGGAATTGGCGCCGCAGCCGGCCATGATCGGCACGCGGCCGTTGGCCTGTTCGACCGCCACGCGGATGATCTCGCGGTGCTCCTCGACGTCGACCGTCGGCGACTCGCCGGTGGTGCCGACCACGCCGATGCAGTCCGTGCCTTCCGCGATGTGCCAGTCGACGAGCTTGCGCAGCGCCGGATAGTCGACGCTGCCGTCCTCGTGCATCGGCGTCACGAGCGCCACGATGCTGCCAGTAATCGGTGTCATGGGGGTTCTTCCCGGGGAATAGGTGATTGTAGCTAGAGCAGGTAACGCACCGGTGCGGCGCCTGCCGGCTCGCGCACGGCCGCGATCCGCTGGACGAATCGATCGGGTCCGCCCAGGAAGCCGTCTTCGTAGGCGACCACCCGCAGCCCCGCGTACGCACGCAGCAGTTCGCCCGGCGCGAGCAGGAAATCCGCACGCGACGGCTTGCCCACCGTTTCGTTGCCTTGCGCGAAGGTTTCATGGAGCAGCACGCCGCCGGGCGCCACCGCTTCCAGGATGCGCGTGCAAAGGGGACGCCAGAGGTAGTTGGTGACGACCACGGCGGCGAACTGCCGTCCGGCCAGCGGCCAGGGACCGTCCTCGATGTCGGCCAGCAAGGTTTCGCCGATGCCCTGCAGCGGCGCCAGCGCATCGGCGTCGCGGTCCACGCCGGTCACCGGATGGCCGCGGCTGGCGAACCAGCGCAGGTGGCGGCCGCGCCCGCAGGCGAGGTCCAGCACGGCGCCGCCGGCCGGCACCAGCGGAGTGAACCGGACGATCCAGGGGGAGGGGGCTTCGCTGCCGTGCATGGCTTCAGCGGGGACGCACTTCGTCCTTCAGGGCGGCCAGCGCCATGTTCTCCACGACACCCGGCGCCAGCAGCTTGAGGAAGCGGCCGATCTTGCCCCGGGCCGTCATGACGATGTCGCGCTGGCGGCGCTCCATGCCGTCGACGATCAGGCGCGCGCATTCCTCCACCGTCATCGCGTCGTCCTCCTTCAGTCCGCTGAACCCGGCTGCCTCGCCGCGCGCGTTGTAGCCGCGGTGCCGCAACTGCGTGGTGACGACGCCGGGGTAGGCGATGGTGACGCTCACGCCGGCGCTTTTCAGCTCCGCCCGCAGCGCCTCGAAGAATCCCGTCATCGCGAACTTGGTCGCGGCGTACGCGGAACGGCCGGGGACGCCGAGCAGTCCCGAGAGCGAACTGACCGCGACGATGCGGCCGCGAGCCGCCTTGATGGAGGGCAGGGCGGCATGGGTGCACCATACGGAGCCCCACAGGTTGACCTTCATGAGGTCCTCGTACCAGTGCAGGTCCCGCGCGCTGACTTCCTCGAACAGGGCCTGCGCCGAGACGCCCGCGTTGTTGACCAGGGTGTCCAGGCGGCCGAACCGGCGCAGCGCTTGCTCGACGAGGTCCCGGCACTGCGCCTCCACCGCCACGTCCATGGCCACGGTGAGCACGTCGCTGCCGTGGGCGCGGCACTGCGCGGCGACGGCGTCCAGCTTCTCGGTGCTGCGGCCGGCCAGCACCAGGGCCTGGTCCTTGCCGTGCAGGGCGGCGAGCTGGCGCGCCATCTCGGCCCCGATGCCGTCGGAGCCGCCGGTGATGAGGGTCACGTTCATGGCCGCGAACTGTAGTGCACGCGCGGCGAAGTGCGGTTGCAGGCTGTCGGAAACGGTGTCACCGGAAACAGGCCCAGATCATGTCGCCCAGCGCGACCATCATCTGCGGCTGCGCGTAAAGCGCGAACACGCCGGCCAGGACCACCGCGGCGGCGGTCCAGGCGGTGAACTTCCAGGCGCGTGGGCTCATGCCGGCTGCGGCTGCGCCCCGCGCGCGATCGGTGACTCGCGCACCGGCAGGTTCACCAGCGCGGCGAACAGGCCCAGGGCGATGGCGATGTACCAGACGATGTCGTAGCTGCCGGTGCGGTCGTACAGCAGGCCGCCCAGCCACACGCCCAGGAACGAACCGATCTGGTGGCTGAAGAAGACGAATCCGCCCAGCATCGACAGGTGGGCCACGCCGAAGATCTGCGCGATCGTGGCATTGGTGGGCGGGACCGTGGACAGCCACAGCACGCCCATCACGGCGGAGAACAGGTAGACCGACATCGGCGACAGCGGGGCCCACAGGAACAGCGCGATCGCGATCGAGCGGCCGAGGTAGATCGCCGCCAGGATCTTGCGCTTGGCAAGCTTCTGCCCCAGGGTGCCGGCGATGTAGGTGCCGAACACGTTGAACAGTCCGATCAGCGCGAGGGCATAGCTGGCCACCTGCGGCGACAGGCCCTTGTCCTTCAGGTAGCTGGGCATGTGCACGCCGATGAACACCACCTGGAAGCCGCACACGAAGTAGCCCGCCATCAGCAGTTGGAAGCTGGGGTACTTGAAGGCTTCGGTCAGCGCCTGGAAGATCGTCTGGTCGCGCTTCGGTGCGGGCGCGCCCGCGTGGAAGCCGGGCTCGCGCAGTCCGAAGGCGAGCGGGACGATCAGCAGCACCGCGATCGCCAGCACCAGCAGCGCCTGCTGCCAGCCGACGCCGCCGATCAGGAAGCCTTCGACCGGCACCATCAGGAACTGCCCGAACGATCCGGCCGCCGCGGTGATGCCCATGGCCCAGGAGCGCCGGGCCGGGTCCACCTGCCGCCCCACGACCCCGTAGACCACCGCGTAGGTCGTGCCGGCCTGGGCTGCGCCGATCAGCACGCCCGCGGTGAGGGCGAACAGCAGAGGGGTCGGCGCCAGGGCCATGCCGGCCAATCCGGCCGCATAGAGGGCCGTGCCCGCGAGCAGCACGCGGAACGCCCCGAACCGGTCGCTCAGCATGCCGGCGAAGATGCCGATCACGCCCCAGGAGATGTTCTGGATCGCGATCGCGAAGGCGAAGGTCTCGCGGCTCCAGCCCTGCGCCTGGGTGATCGGCTGCAGCCACAGGCCGAAGCCGTGGCGGATGCCCATGGACAGGGTGACGATCAGCGCCCCGCAGGCCAGCACCTGCGTCATCGATAGCTTGCGTTGGACGGATTGCATGGATGGGACTCTACCGACTGGTCCCTGCTTTCGCTTGCTGCACGCCTGACAACCCTGTTGAAATGTTCGGGGGGGATTGATGAGGCCCGCGCATCAATGTACGCTTGCCTGTACGTTCATCCAGTGAGCCAACGCGCGCCGACTACAATTCGCACCCCTATGGCCACCAAACCCTCCGAGTACTCCGAAGGCTCGATCCGCGTGCTGAAAGGCCTGGAGCCCGTCAAGCAGCGGCCCGGCATGTACACGCGCACCGACAACCCCCTGCACGCGCTGCAGGAGGTGCTGGACAACGCCGCCGACGAGGCCCTGGCCGGGCACGGCAAGCGCATGAAGGTCATCCTGCACGGCGATGGTTCCGTGAGCGTGGAGGACGATGGCCGCGGCATCCCGTTCGGCCTGCACCCGGAAGAGAAGGCCCCCGTGATCGAACTGGTGTTCACGCGCCTGCATGCCGGCGGCAAGTTCGACAAGGGCAAGGGTGGCGCCTACAGCTTCTCCGGCGGCCTGCACGGCGTCGGCGTCTCGGTGACCAACGCCCTGGCCAAGCGGCTGGAAGCCACGGTCCACCGCGACGGCCAGGTGGCGACGATCACGTTCTCCGGCGGCGACGTCGTCGAGCCGCTCAAGGTCCGCAAGGCCGGGCCCGACGACCGCAAGCAGGGCACGACGGTGCGGGTCTGGCCCGACGCGAAGTACTTCGACAGCACCGTGCTGCCCATGAACGAGCTGGCGCACCTGCTGCGCAGCAAGGCGGTGCTGATGCCCGGAGTGACCGTGCAGCTGGTCGACGAGAAGAAGAAGGACACGCAGTCCTGGCAGTACAAGGGCGGCCTGCGCGACTACCTCATGCAGACCCTGACGGCCGATCCCGTCATCCCGCTGTTCGAGGGCGAGGGCTACGCCGACAGCAACGAGAACTTCGCGGAAGGCGAGGGCGCGGCGTGGTGCGTGGCCTTCACGGAAGACGGCCAGCCCGTGCGCGAAAGCTACGTCAACCTGATTCCCACCACGGCCGGCGGCACCCACGACAGCGGCCTGCGCGATGGCCTGTTCAATGCGGTCAAGAGCTTCATCGAACTGCACAACCTGCAGCCCAAGGGCGTGAAGCTGCTGCCGGAGGACGTGTTCGCCCGCGCCTCGTACGTGCTCTCGGCCAAGGTACTCGACCCGCAGTTCCAGGGCCAGATCAAGGAACGGCTGAACTCGCGCGATGCGGTCCGGCTGGTGTCCAGCTTCGTGCGGCCGGGGCTGGAGCTCTGGCTCAACCAGCATGTCGAGTACGGCAAGAAGCTGGCTGAATTGGCGATCCGCGCCGCCCAGTCGCGCCAGAAGGCCGGCCAGAAGGTGGAAAAGCGCAAGGGCTCCGGCGTCGCCGTGCTGCCCGGCAAACTCACCGACTGTGAAAGCAAGGACCTGTCGCACAACGAGATCTTCCTGGTCGAGGGCGACTCCGCCGGCGGCAGCGCCAAGATGGGCCGCGACAAGGAATGCCAGGCCATCCTGCCGCTGCGGGGCAAGGTGCTCAACACCTGGGAGGTCGAACGCGACCGCCTGTTCGCCAATACCGAAATCCACGACATCGCCGTCGGCATCGGCGTGGACCCGCACGGTCCCAACGACACGGTGGACCTTTCGGGCCTGCGCTACGGCAAGATCTGCATCCTGTCCGACGCCGACGTGGACGGCTCGCACATCCAGGTGCTGCTGTTGACCTTGTTCTTCCGCCACTTCCCCAAGCTCATCGAGGCCGGCAACGTGTACGTGGCGCGGCCCCCGCTGTACCGCGTGGACGCGCCTGCACGCGGCAAGAAGCCGGCATCCAAGCTCTATGCGCTGGACGAAGGCGAACTGACCGCCATCCTCGACAAGCTGCGCAAGGAAGGCGTGAAGGAAGGCTCCTGGACGATCAGCCGGTTCAAGGGCCTGGGCGAGATGAGCGCGGAACAATTGTGGGAAACGACGCTCAATCCCGACACCCGGCGGCTGCTGCCGGTCCAGCTCGGCAAGTTCGACTTCGCCGGGACCGAGAATCTCATCACCAAGCTCATGGGCAAGGGCGAAGCCGCCGCCCGCCGCGAGCTGATGGAACTGCACGGCGACGCCGTGGAGATCGACATCTGAATCGAGACCCCGACGCATGACGAAAGCCGCTGCCGCCTCCCCCCTCCAGCAGGCGCGCGTGCGCCTGCGGCCGACCATGCAGAGCGACCTGGATTACGTGCTCACGCTCGAGCGCGACCCGGAGAACCTGCCGTACATCACGCCCTGGGAGAAGATCCAGCACGAGGCGGCGATCCGCTTTCCGGACTTCCGCCACTTCATCATCGAGACCGGCCCCGATCTGGAACGCGGCGGCTTCCTGATCCTGATCGGCTGCCGCAACCAGCACCAGTCGATCGAGCTCAAGCGCATGGTGGTGCAGACCAAGCACCAGGGCTTCGGCCGCTCGGCGCTGCGCGAGATCCAGAAGATCTCGTTCGACGACCTGGGCGCGCACCGCTTCTGGCTGGACATCAAGAAGCGCAACACGCGCGCGCAGGCGCTCTACGTCAGCGAAGGCTTCGTGTTCGAGGGCGAACTGCGCGAGGCGGTGAAGGTGAGCGACGGATACGACTCGCTGGTCGTCATGTCCATGCTGCAGTCGGAGTACGCGCGCCGGCGCCAGCAGGCCACGGAGATGCCCGGATGAAAACCCGCCAGGCCCTCGCTGCGGTCGCCGTGGTGGTCGCGACCACCTGGCTGGCGCCCGCGCACGCGGAGGTCTGGGGCTACGTGGACGACCAGGGCGTGGCGCACTTCGCCTCGGAAAAGGTGGACGCGCGCTACGAACTGTTCTTCCGCGGCGGCGAGAGCTTCGACACCAGCGGCGGCGTGACGCCGCGTGCGGTGGCCGTGCCCACCCGGTCGGCGACCAAGCTGCTCGCCTTCTTCGACATTTCGCCCAGCTACAAGCAGGTGAAGCACCACCTGCGCGAAGCCGCGCGGGAGCAGGGCGTGGACTTCGAGCTGCTGCAGGCGCTGATCGCCACGGAGTCGGGCTTCGATCCCCGGGCGGTTTCGCCCAAGGGCGCCGTGGGCCTGATGCAGATCATGCCGGCGACGGCGGTGCGCTATGGCGTCCTCGGCGACCACCCGGAGGCGGTGGCGAAAAAGCTCACCGATCCGCGCACCAACGTCCGCACCGGCGCGCGCTACCTGCGCGACCTGATCCGCATGTTCCCCGGCCAGATCGAACTCGCGCTGGCCGCCTACAACGCGGGCGAGGGTGCCGTGCAGCGCGCGGGCAACCGCATTCCCAACTACCGCGAAACGCAGAATTACGTGAAGACGGTCATGCAGCTCTACGGCATGCTCAAGCCGCCCGCGACGGTCGCTTCCGGCGGCCATCCGCTCCAGCGCGTTCAGATGGAACTACCCGCACCCACGGCCATGGCGCGCCGCAACCTGCCGCCGCAGGCCGCCGCGCCCGAACACGGCCAACTCGTCCTCGACGACTGAAGGATGCCGTCCCTGGCCCACACCGGCGTCGACCGGCACGGGGACGCACGCGCATGACGGAACCCATCGTCCCCGAACAGCTCTGGCTCGGCGCCTTCGTCGGGGCCCAGGTGCTGCTGGTGTGCTTCTGCGTCATCAAGGCGAATACGTACCACGAGCGGGCCCTGCTGCTGCACGGCGCGGCCACGCTCATGTCCGTGGTCGCCGTGCAGGTCCTGATCGGCAACCACCTGCCCCCCGGAGTGCTGCTGCTGGTGCCCGCGCTCGCCGGCCTGCAACTGCTGGACCTGGTCAGCCACGCGGGCGGGCTGCGCGCGGCGCGGCGCTGGCTGCTCGCGGTGAGCGTGCTGGTGCTGCCACTGTTGGCCGCCGGCGCGGTCTACAGCGTGTGGGCCCTGGCGGCCGGCGCCACGCTCTGGACCGCCGTGGTCGTCCTCATGCTGCGGCACGCCTGGCGCCAGAGCCAGCCCTGGGTGTGGTGGCTGGTGCCGGGCGTTGCCGCGCTGGTCGTCGCCAGCTTCGAGGTTGCGATCGACCATCCTCCGTACTCGCTCGATGACGCCATCGTGCTCAGTGGCCTGCTCACCGCCTGGTCGGCCTGCACCTACCTCGCTACGGGTTGGCGCGGCCGCATCCTGGGAGAGACGCGCGCCCGCCTGAATGCGCGCAAGACGGTGGACCCCCTGACCGGGCTCGCTACCCCGCTGGTGCTGGGCGAGCGCATCCTCGCGGCGCGCCACCTGGTCCGGCGCTACGGACATCCGAGCGTGCTGATGGTGGTGCACATCGAGAACCTGGCCGCGCTGGCCGAGGAGTTCGGTCCCGAGACGGCCGAGTCCGCCGTGCTCGCCGCCGCCAGCCGCGTGCGCGAAGCCCTTCTGCGCGACGGGGACGTCGCCGCCCGGTTGACGCATGCGCGCTTCGGCGTGCTGGTCGAGGGCGCCGCCCCGGGCGAGGCGGCGGCCACCGTGGCAACGCGTATCCTCGTGGCCGGGCTCAAGGAGCCGCTGCCGGCCGCACGGGCGGAATACCTGCGTTTCCGCATCGTGCTGGCGGGGGTGCCGACCGAGGACGTGCCGCCCAAGCTGCTGCTGCAGGCGCTGAACGCGCGGATGGACCAGGAGCTGCGGCTGGCCTCGGAGCGGCGCATCGTGACCCTGACGCAGGAAGAACTCACCGCGGCCTTCCCCTGGCCGCAAGACTAGAAGAAAGCATGGAGCAAGAACTCATCACCCTTCCGCCGGGCGACGACGACAGCGGGCTCGACCTGGCCACCTACGCCCAGCGCGCCTACCTCGAATACGCCCTCAGCGTCGTCAAGGGCCGCGCCTTGCCCGACGTCGCCGACGGCCAGAAACCGGTGCAGCGCCGCATCCTCTATTCGATGTACCGCATGGGGCTCGGCTTCGGCACGGGCAGCGGGCCCAAGCCGGTGAAGAGCGCGCGCGTGGTCGGGGACGTGCTGGGCCGCTTCCATCCGCACGGCGACCAGGCCGCCTACGACGCCCTCGTGCGCATGGCGCAGGACTTCGCGCAGCGCTACCCGCTGATCGACGGCCAGGGCAATTTCGGCAGCCGCGACGGCGACGGCGCGGCGGCGATGCGCTACACGGAAGCGCGGCTGGCGAAGATCGCCAACCTGCTGATGGACGAGATCGACGAGGGCACGGTCGAATTCATCCTCAACTACGACGGCAGCACGCAGGAGCCCGTGGTGCTGCCGGCGCGCCTTCCGTTCGCGCTGCTCAATGGCGCCAGCGGCATCGCGGTGGGGCTGGCCACGGAGATCCCTTCGCACAACCTGCGCGAAGTGGCGGAGGCCTGCGTGGCGCTGGTGAAGAACCCGAAGCTGGCCGACGAGGACCTGCTGTCGCTGGTGCCGGGACCGGACTACCCGGGCGGCGGCCAGATCATCAGCAGCGCCGCGGACATCGCCGAGGCCTACAGCACCGGACGCGGCTCGCTCAAGGTGCGCGCGCGCTGGAAGATCGAGGACCTCGCGCGCGGCCAGTGGCAGCTGGTGGTGACCGAGCTGCCCCCGGGCGTGAGCTCGCAGAAGGTGCTGGAAGAGATCGAGGAGCTGACCAACCCCAAGGTCAAGGCCGGCAAGAAGGCCTTGTCGCAGGACCAGGTGCTGCTCAAGCAGACCGTGCTGTCCGTGCTGGACACGGTGCGCGACGAGTCGAGCAAGGACGCCCCCGTGCGCCTGGTGTTCGAGCCCAAGACCAGCAGGATCGACCAGAACGAGCTGACCACGACGTTGCTGGCGCACACCTCCCTGGAGAATTCCGCCCCCGTGAACCTCACCATGGTGGGGTTGGACGGAAGGCCGGTGCAGAAGTCGCTGCGCCAGATGCTGGTGGAATGGATCGAGTTCCGCCAGCGCACGATCGAACGCCGCTCGCGCCATCGCCTGGACAAGGTCCTGGACCGCATCCACATCCTCGAGGGCCGGCAGCTGGTGCTGCTGAACATCGACGAGGTGATCGCGATCATCCGCGCGGCGGAGGATCCCAAGCAGGCGCTCATCGCGCGCTTCAAGCTCTCCGAGCGGCAGGCCGAGGACATCCTGGACATCCGGCTGCGCCAGCTGGCGCGACTGGAGGCGATCAAGATCGAGCAGGAGCTGAAGGAACTGCGCGCCGAGAAGGACAAGCTGGAGGAAATCCTCGGCTCGCCGGCGGCTTTGCGCCGCCTCATGATCAAGGAGATCGAAGCCGACACCAAGCAGTTCGGCGATCCGCGCCGCACGCTGATCCAGGCCGAGAAGAAGGCGGTGGCGGAGGTGAAGGTCATCGACGAGCCGGTGACGGTGATCGTTTCGCAGAAGGGCTGGGTCCGCGCGCGTCAGGGCCATGGCCACGAGGCGAGCAGCTTCGCCTTCAAGGCGGGGGACGGCCTGTACGGCACGTTCGAGTGCCGCACCGTGGACACCTTGCTCGCCTTCGGCAGCAATGGACGCGTGTACTCGGTGCCGGTGGCGACGCTGCCGGGCGCGCGCGGCGACGGCCAGCCGCTCACCACCCTGGTGGAACTGGAATCGGGCACGCAGCTCGTGCACTACTTCGCCGGCGCCGCCAGCGCGTGGCTGCTGCTGTCCAACTCGGGCGGGTATGGCTTCCTGGCGACCGTGGAGAACATGGTGTCGCGGCAAAAGGGCGGCAAGTCCTTCCTCAGCCTCGGCGCGGGGGAAACCGTCTGCCGTCCTTCACCGGCGAACGTGCCGCCGCAGGCGCCCGCGACCCACGTGTGCTGCGCTTCCAGCGGCAGGCGCATCCTGACCTTCGAGATCGGCGAGCTGAAGCCGATGGTCAACGGCGGCCGCGGCCTGATGCTGATGGACCTGGAGCCCAAGGAAGAACTCGCGGGTGCGGCAGCCTACACGCGCTCGGTCCGCATCACCGGGCTGGGTCGCGGCGACAAGGAACGCGAGGAAGTGCTGGAGGTCCGCTCGCTGAACAACGCCAAGGGTGCCCGTGGCCGCAAGGGCAAGGCGGCGGACCTGGGCTTCAGGCCGCTGTCCGTCGCGCGGGTGGAGTGATGGAACGCCGCCGCCTTCGCGCGGGCCAGCCGATCACGCCCCAGGAGTTCGACGAACTGTCGGACGAGGAGCTGGAGCGGCTGGTGCCCAAGCGCTATCGCGAATTCTTCCCGGGCAAGGATGGCTGCGCCGACGGCTTCTTCTACCTGCACGACGGCACGGCGTACAGCTTCTACCGGGGAGGCTTGCTGGACGAGTGATCCGGCGACGCCGGTGAGTTGAGCTAGATCAGGCAGCCGCCGCGGTCGCCGGCGGATCATGGGGCGTACAAGAAGGGAGGCTGCCTTGAGTTCGATCCCCATGACCGCCCCCGCGACCCCGGCCGCGGCGTCGACCGGCAACCTCGTCCGGCGGTTCGGGCTGTTGGCCGCGGTCGCCGTGATGCTGGCGGTGCTGCTGTGGCCGGCCCAGGCCGGCTTGCCGCGCTCGGGCCAGGTGATGCTGGGCATCCTGGCTTTTGCCGTGATCGTCTGGATGACCGAGGCACTCGACTACGCCGTGAGCGCCGTGGTGATCGCGGCGCTGATGGTGTTCCTGCTCGCCTTCGTGCCGGATGCCGCCAAGCCGGCTGCGGGTGCGATGGGCACCGGCGCGGCGCTCACCCTGGCGCTGTCCGGCTTTTCCAGCAGCGCCGTGACGCTGGTGGCCGCGGCCCTGTTCATCGCCGCCGCCATGACGGCCACGGGCCTGGACCGGCGCATCGCGCTGCGCGTGCTCACGCGCATGAAGCCCCGGCCGGGCAGCATCGTGATCGGCGCCATGGTGGTGGGCTTCCTGCTGGCGTTCATCGTTCCGAGCGCGACGGCCCGGGCGGCCTGCCTGATGCCGATCATGATCGGCTTCATCCACGCCTTCGGCGCCGAGCGGCGCAGCCGCTTCGCGGCGCTGCTCGTGATCACGGCGGCGCAGACGGTCAGCATCTGGAACATCGGCATCAAGACCGCCGCGGCGCAGAACATGGTGGCGATCGGCTTCCTCGAGAAGCAGCTCGGCGCCGGCATCACCTGGACCGACTGGTTCGTCGCCGGCGCGCCGTATTCGGCGCTGCTGACCATTGCCCTCTACTTCATCATGACCCGCATGCTCAAGCCCGAGGTGCAGGAGATCGCCGGCGGCACCGCGGCCATCCGCGAGCAGCTCGCGGCGCTCGGCCCCATGACCAGCGCGCAGTGGAAGCTGCTGGTCCTGGTGCTGGCGCTGCTGGCCTTCTGGTCCACCGAGGGCGTGCTGCACGGCTTCGACACCACCTCCACCACCGTCGCGGCAATCGCCCTGATGATGCTGCCCGGGGTCGGCGTGATGGACTGGAAAGCCTCGCAGAAGGGCTTCCCCTGGGGCACCGTCGTCCTCTTCGCCGTGGGCATCAGCGTCGGCTCGGCGCTGTTGAAGACGCAGGCGGCCGCCTGGCTGGCCAACCTGATCGTCACGCACCTGGGGCTGCAGCAGGCGAGTGCCTTCGCCATCCTGGCGCTGCTGTCGATGTTCCTGATCGTGATCCACCTGGGCTTCGCGAGCGCCACGGCGCTCGCCTCCACCATGATCCCGATCGTGATGAGCGTGCTGTCCACGGTGCAGACGCCCGGCATCAACGTGGTGGGCATGACGATGCTGCTGCAGTTCGTGGTCAGCATCGGCTTCATCCTGCCGGTGAACTCGCCGCAGGCGATGATCGCCTACGGCACCGACACCTTCGACGCCAAGGACTTCGTTCGCACGGGGCTCGTGCTGACGATCGCCGCGGTGGCCTTGCTGCTGCTGTTCTCGCTGACCTACTGGCCCTGGATGGGGTACATGACGACGGCGCGCTGACGCCGCGGCGGGTCATCAGACTTCCGCGATCAGCTCGATCTCGACGCAGGCTCCCATCGGGATCTGCGCCACGCCGAAGGCGCTGCGCGCATGCGCTCCCTTGTCGCCGAACACCTGGCCGAACAGCTCGCTGGCGCCGTTGGTGACCAGGTGCTGCTCGGTGAAGTCGGGGGTCGAGTTCACCAGGCTCATCACCTTCACGATGCGCTTCACGTTGTTCAGGTCGCCGACCGCCGCATGCAGCGTGCCCATCAGGTCGACGGCGATCGCGCGAGCGGCCTGCTTGCCTTCCTCGGTCTGCATGGTCTTGCCGAGCTGGCCGACCCAGGCCTTGCCGTCCTTCTTCGCGATGTGTCCGGACAGGAACACCAGGTTGCCCGTGCGCACGAAGGGCACATAGGCCGCCGCAGGCGTGGCCACCGGCGGCAGGGTGATGTTCAGTTCCTTGAGCTTGTCGTAGATGTTCATGGGCGCTCCTGCAAAGGCCCCATTCTAGGAAGCCGGCTGCGGCTCGGGGCCCGGCCCGCCCGCAGGCGTCACCGTGACCGCAACGCGCAGCGAATGGTTGGCGCCGCCATGGATCACGCCGCGCACGGGCGACACGTCCGAATAGTCGCGACCGGTCGCGAGCCGCACGTAGTCCTCGCCGGCCAACCGGTCGTTGGTGGGGTCGAGTTCCAGCCAAGTGCCGGGGCCGTCTGCCGCCGGCAGATAGAGCGCCACCCAGGCATGCGAGGCGTCGGTGCCCACCAGCCGCGGCCGGCCCGCTGCCGGCTCCGTGAGCAGGTAGCCGCTCACGTAGCGTGCGGGCAGGCCGAGGCTGCGCAGGCACCCCAGCATCACGTGCGCGAGATCCTGGCACACCCCCTTGCGCAGGCTCAGCGCCTCCAGCGCGGGGGTGTTCACGTCCGTGGCCGTGGTCGCATATTCGAAGTCCTCGTGCACGCGGTGCATCAGGTCGCGGGCCGCTTCCAGCAACGGACGTTCCTGGTCGAAGCTGGGCTGCGCATAGCTCGCAAACGCCAGGTCGCGCGGCACGTACGGCGAGGCAAACACGAACTCGCTGGCGGGGTCGTAGCGCGCCTCGCGGTGGTAGCGCATGCGCTCCGCGACCTCCTCCCAGGACAAGCTGGAATCCGGCAGCTCCGAGGCAGCGGTGGACACCAGGCTCTCCGCGCGGATGCGCAGCTTGTCGTGCGACGCCTGCAGGCTGAAGAAGCACCGCGTGTTGCCGTACACGTCCACGGCCTCGGTCTGCCGGGCGGGTGCTGGCTCCACCTTCAGCCGGTGCGACAGCAACTGCTGGCCGCTGGTGCTGGCCGGCTTGAGGTGGGCCATGTGCTGCGCGGTGCGCACCACGGGCACGTAGTCGTACGCGGTCTCGTGCAGGACGTGCAGCAGCATGGTGGTTCAGGCGCCGACGCTGTGGCGACTGTCGTCCGAATGCGCAAAATAGCGCGCCGTGAGTTCGTCGGAAAGGCGGAACGAGGCGTCGACGCACAGCTGCAGCAGGTCCATCAGCGCAGCGTGCCGTCCCTGGACGTCCCGCTGGCACAGGTACTCCAGGTTCCACCGCTGCGGGTCCGGCACCGTCATGGAAATCGCGGCCAGGGTGCCGGGCGCGGAACCCGCGAGCTTGGCAAGCCGTCCGCGCAGGGTCTGCGCCACCCAGCCCAACGAACGCGGGTTGTCGCGGTCCAGCACCAGCAGGTCCACCAGCGCGTGGATGTCGTGGCGCTGCTGGTACTGGGCGTGGAACGTGATCGTGCTGTCGAACAGCGCCACCACGGCCTCGAAGCCGCCTTCATCGTGCACGGCGCCGGAGCTGAAGGCATAGGCCAGCGCCTGGGCGAGGAAGCCGAGGCGCTCCAGGTGGCGGCCGGTGGACAGCAGCCGCCAGCCGTCGTCCCGCGTCATGCGGTCGGTCTGCGCACCGGTCATGGCTGCGGTGTGCTCGGACAGCGTCTCCAGCACCCGCAGAGCTTCGACCGAGGAATACTCCCCTTCGCTGACGCAGGACGCACAGCCGAGGCGGAACTCCTGCTCCGCGCGCACGATCAGGTTCCATTGCTCCTGCGAGAGCCGCTCGCGCACGGCGGCCGCGGATCCTCGCAGCGCGCAGAGGTTATAGCCGACGCTGGTGGCCTTCTTGCTGTCGCCCAGCGAAGCGACGAGGGAGCGCTCGAAGACCCGGCGGGCGTGCGTGGCAGCCGGCACTGCCGTCAGCACGAGCCCGTTGGCCACCGCGAGTTCGCTGAGCCAGGCCATCAGGGGTTGTGACGACTGGTCCTCGCCATTGAGGCTCTCGATGGCGAGCCGCGCAAGGCGGGCCGTGTTCTCCGTGCGCTCGGTATAGCGGCCCAGCCAGAACAGGTTCTCGGCCGCGCGGCTGGTGACGCTGTGGGTGCGGTGCGGCGTGTCCACCGACGGATGCTCGTGGTGCAGCAGGCTGGTGCGATCCACCTCGCCCTCGGTGAGCACCCAGGTATCGGCGCTGCTTCCGCCGCGCTGCATCGAGGTGATCTCCAGCTCGTTCGAGGCGATCCGGGTGAGGCCGCCCGGCAGCACGCGCCATCCCTGGGCGCCATCGGAAACCGCGAACACCCGCAGCAGCAGCGAGCGCGGAAGGATGCGTTCGCCGCCGCGGCCGGCCTTCCATGTCGGCATCTGCGAAAGAGGCACGTAGGCCTGCACGGTGTGCCGCTCCGGCTCCCGCATGATTCGGCCCGCCCATTCGTCCAGCTGGCGCCGCGACAGGTTGCGACCCAACACGGCGCCCGGCACGCCGCCGGCGAAAGTGGACTTGACCACGCTGCTGGCGAGCTGGGGCAGCACGGCGAGCATGGCGGCGCGCTCACCGCACCACCAGGTGGGCAGCGCGGGCAGGCGCAGCTCCTCGCCCAGCAACTTGCGGCTGAGCGCCGGCAGGAAGCCGATCAGCGCCGTCGATTCCAGGAATCCCGAGCCAGGACTGTTGGCCACCAGCACGTTCCCCGCACGGATCGCCTGCAGCAGGCCGGGCACGCCCAGGTGCGAGTCGGCGCGCAACTCCAGTGGATCCAGGAATTCGTCGTCCAAGCGCTTGAGCACGCCATGCACGGGCTGCAGGCCGGTGAGCGTCTTCAGGTACAGGCGCTCGTCGCGCACGGTGAGGTCGCTGCCCTCCACCAGGGTCAGGCCGAGGTAGCGGGCGAGATACGCATGTTCGAAGTAGGTCTCGTTGTACGGGCCGGGCGTGAGCAGGACGATGCGCGGTTCGCCGCCGTCGGCGGGGCACATGGCGGTCAGGCTTTCCAGCAGCGCGCGGTAGGTCGCCGCCAGCCGCTGCACCTTCAGGTTGCGGAAGGCCTCGGGGAACAGCCGGGAGATGATGAGCCGGTTTTCGAGCAGGTAGCCGAGACCGGAAGGCGCCTGGGTTCGCTGGGTCATGACCCACCACGCGCCGGAGGCATCGCGCGCGAGATCGAAAGCGGCGATGTGCAGGCGCCGCCCCCCCGCCGGCTTCACGCCGTGCATCGCGCGCAGGTACCCGGGGTTGCCTTGCACCAGCGCCGGCGGCAGCAGGTTGGCCGCCAGCAACTGCTGCGGGCCGTAGACGTCGTCGAGGATGCGCTCGAGCAGCCGCACGCGCTGGAGCACGCCGGCTTCGATCTGCTGCCAGGAGTCGGGCGGGATGATCAGCGGGAACAGGTCGAGCGACCAGGGCCGCTGCGGCCCGCCCTTGTCGGCATACACGTTGTAGGTGATGCCGTTGCCGCGCACCTGGCGCTCCAGGTCGGCGGTGCGGCGATTCAGGTCGGCAAAACCCTCGCGCCCCAGGTTCTCGAAGAAGGATGCCCAAGGGGCGGTCGGCAGTGCGTGCGGCCCTACGACGACTTCTTCCTCGCGGTCCTCGTCGTCCGACGGCGTCGAAACGCCGCCGCGCAGCTCATCGAAGTGGCCCGCGGCGGCAGGCGGAGCCAACGCCGCGGCCAGCGCAGCGGGTGTTTCCTCGGCCTCCGCGCCGAACAGCGAATCGATGTTGGAGTCCACGTGCCGGCCATTGTCCCATTCGCGCCCGTGCCGTGCCACGCCGCATGTTGCGCTCCCCACACGCGAGCGCCGAGTTCATGTGCAGGCGTGGTCCGCGGCTTCAGGACTTCCGGAGGTCGAGCGTGAACGGGAATTCGCGGCTGCCCGGCACGTTGATGGTTGCGGGCGGCACGTGCAGCCGCCCCGGCGTGTGACCCATGCGGAAGAAGCGCGAGAGCCGGCGGCTCTCGGCCTCGAACGCGTTCACCGGGAAGGTTACGTAGTTGCGCCCGCCCGGGTGTGCGACGTGGTACTGGCACCCCGCGATGGAGTGGTTCATCCAGGTGTCGACGATGTCGAAGGTCAACGGCGCATGCGCGCCCACGGTGGGGTGCAGGGACGAAGGGATCTCCCAGGCACGGTAGCGCACGCCGGCGACGAATTCCCCGACGGTGCCGGTGGACTGCAAGGGGAGGGCACGGCCATTGACGGTGACCACATGGCGGCTCTCGTTGAGTCCCGTGACCTTCACCTCCATGCGCTCCAGCGACGAGTCGACATAGCGCACGGTGCCGCCGGCGGAGCCTTCCTCCCCCATGACGTGCCAGGGCTCCAGCGCGGAGCGCAGCGTCACCTCCATCCCCAGGGCGTGGAGGTCCCCCGCCACGGGGAATCGGAATTCGAAGTGCGGTGCGAACCAAGCTGCGTCGAAGGCGAAGCCGGCCTGCTTCATCTCGGCCAGCACGTCCTGCAGGTCCATCCAGATGAAGGTGGGCAGCATCCACCGGTCGTGCAGTTCCGTTCCCCAGCGCGTGACCGGCGCGCGGTACGGCTCGCGCCAGAAGCGGGAGACCAGCGCGCGAATCAGCAATTGCTGCACCACGCTCATGCGCGCGTGCGGCGGCATCTCGAAGCCGCGCAATTCCAGCAGGCCGAGGCGGCCGGTGGCCGAGTCCGGCGAGTACAGCTTGTCGATGCTGAACTCCGCGCGGTGCGTGTTGCCGGTGACATCGATCAGGATGTTGCGCAACGTCCGGTCGACGGTCCAGGGTGGCATGGCTTCGCCGTACACCTGCCGGTTGCGTTCGATCTCGCGCAGCGCGATCTCCAGTTCGTACAACTGGTCGTTGCGTGCTTCGTCCACGCGCGGGGCTTGGCTGGTGGGACCGATGAACAGCCCGCTGAACAGGTAGCTGAGGCTCGGATGGTTGTGCCAGTACAGCAGCAGGCTGGCCAGCAGCTCCGGCCTGCGGAGGAAAGGCGAGTCCGCGGGCGTGGCGCCGCCCATCACGAAGTGGTTGCCGCCCCCGGTGCCCGTGTGGCGGCCGTCGGTCATGAACTTCTCTGCCGAGAGCCGGCACTCGAAGGCCGCCTGGTAGAGGAATTCGGTGTTCTGCACCAGCTCGTCCCAGTGGTGCGCGGGGTGGATGTTGACCTCGATGACGCCGGGATCGGGCGTGACCGCCAGCGTCTTCAGGCGTGGATCGCGTGGCGGCGGATAGCCCTCCAGCACGATCCGCACTCCCAACTCCTCTGCCGTCGCCTCGATGGCTGTCAGCAGTTCGAGGTAGTCCTCGAGTCGCGCCAGGGGCGGCATGAACACGTACAGCATGCCGCTCTTGCCGCCATGTTCGCGCTCGGCTTTCGGACCGTTGGCGCGCTGCGGATCGCGCACTTCGACGCACAGCGCGGTGCGGGTGATCCAGTGGGCCGACTCGTGCCGCGCGGGCGCGCGCGTGTCCACCATGCTGGCGTGCGAGGGCTCGGCTTCGCCGCGCAGGTTGGCGAGCCCGGCGCCTTCGATGGGCTGCCTGGCGGGCGGCGCATCGCCGGCGACCATGCCGCCTTCGGCGAAGCGGGGATGTCCCGGCGGGAACTGCGCACGCAGCGGCGTGTCCCCGCGCAGGGGCGGTTGCTGATCGAACGGATCGCGCGGAATCTGGTGCGGGTAGTCGCCCTGGCTCACCCACGGCAGCGAATCGAGGGGCAGCCGGTAGCCCATGGGCGAGTCGCCTGGCATCAGGTACATGCGCTCGTCGCGCAGGAACCAGGGCCCGGTCTGCCAAACGGGCCCCGCAAGCTGCGCTCCGCTCTCACGCGCCTGCAGCGGCACCGCATAACCCACGACGGTGTCCAGCTTCTGCGAGAACACGCGCAGCAGGCGCGACCGTTCCAGTTCGTCGTCCAGCCGCGAATCGAACGGATCCACGTTGACGGGCAGCCGGCGCTCCCGCCACAGGTAGTAGAACACGTCCTCGTAGCCCGCCTCGATGTGCTTGTCCGTGAGCCCCAGGCGGCGCACCACCTTGCGAATGAAGCGCTCCGCATCGTCCGTGGTGTAGCGGACCGGCACCCTCTCATCGGCAAACAGCGCCGGATTGCTCCAGCATGGGAGGCCGTCGGCGCGCCAGCAGATGGACAAGGCCCATCGCGGCAACTGCTCGCCGGGATACCACTTGCCTTGGCCGAAGTGCAGGAAGCCGCCGTGACCGTATTCCGCGCGGAGCTTGTGGACGAGTTCGGTTGCGAAGCCCCGCTTGGTCGGACCCAGTGCGTCGGTGTTCCATTCGGCCGCGTCCCGGTCTCCCACGGCGACAAAGGTCGGCTCGCCGCCCATCGTGAGCCGGACGTCACCCGCTTGCAGGTCGCGGTCGACGGCCGCTCCCAACGCCAGCACGTCCTGCCATTGCTCTTCGGTGTAGGGCTTCGTCACGCGCGGCGATTCGTGAATGCGCGTGACCTGCATGTGGTGGCCGAACTCCACCTCCGCCTCGTCCATCAGCCCTTCGATGGGCGCTGCGCCCGAGGGCTGGGGCGTGCAGGCGAGGGGAATGTGACCTTCGCCGGCGAGCAGGCCGGAGGTGGGATCGAGCCCGACCCAGCCAGCCCCGGGAAGGTAGACCTCGCACCAGGCGTGCAGGTCGGTGAAGTCCACTTCGGTGCCGCTCGGGCCATCCAGCGCCTTGACGTCGGACTTCAGCTGGATCAGGTAACCGGAGACGAAACGTGCCGCGAGGCCCAGCCGCCGCAACAGCTGGACCAGCAGCCAGCCGGAGTCCCGGCAGGAGCCACTCGCCAGTCGCAACGTCTCCTCTGGCGTCTGCACGCCCGGCTCCATGCGGATCAGGTACTTCACGTCGCCCTGCACCTGCTGGTTCAAGGCGACCAGGAAGTCGATCGTCGGGCGGGACCGCCGATCGACTTTTTCCAGGTACGCCTGCACCAGGGGCGTCATGGGCTCGCAGTGCAGGTAGGGGAGGAGTTCTTCGGCGAGCTCGGTTTCGTAGTGGAACGGGAACTTCTCGGCGCTCGGTTCCAGGAAGAAATCGAACGGGTTGTAGACCGCCATCTCCACAACCAGGTCCACCGTCACCTTGAATTCGGTGGTCTTCTCCGGGAAGACGAGGCGGGCCTGGAAGTTGGAGAACGGGTCCTGCTGCCAGTTGATGAAGTGGGTCGCCGGCTCGATGCGCAGAGAGTACGAGATGACCTTGCTGCGGCAGTGGGGGGCAGGTCGCAGCCGCACCACCTGGGGACCGAGGTTGACCGGGCGGTCGTACTTGTAATGCGTGACGTGGTTCAGCGCGGCATGAATGGACATAAGAGGTCATCGTAGCAACGAGTGGGCCAGCGGTTACACCCTGGACCCGCCGGTCGGCCCCCCGGACCGGTCGGCGGCTGGCCGATGCCGTCGGTCCCTGCGTCTGTAACAGTGCGCCTCAACCGACGAGAAGTGCCGCTTCAGGCGTCGCAATCAAGTGACAAAGTCGCAGGCGAATTCTTGTGACCAAATGTAGATGCCGGTAGCATGTAACCAAATGCGACAACCCTTGGAAGCCCGCTCTCCCGCCGAAGCGCCGCCTGCGCAGCGGATGGCCGACTTCGCATCGTCTGCGCAACTGAGTTCCACCCTGGGCGATGCGAGCGTCGTCGATGGCCAGAGCGTCGCCACCTTCCTCTATGCCCGCCTGCATAACTTTTCGGCGCTGTGCAATGCGCTGGAGCCGGAAGAAGCGGCTTCCTTCGTCAACGAGGTCCGCCGCCTGCTCACCGAGCCCGTGATGAAGCTCGGCGGCGAGGTCGCGCAGCGGAGACCCGATTCCATCCTCGCCGTCTTCTGCAACAACCCCGACGACAAGAGACCCAACCACGCGCAACGCGGCTTGCACGCGGCCATCCTGGCCGTTCATGACGCCGTGCAACTCGCGCAGGTGGTCGCCGGAAAGCCGCACCTTGCGCACCTGCCCATGCTCACGCTGGCGGCCGGCGTGCACCTCGGTGCGGCGGAGTTGTCGCGACGCAGCAGCGGAGGCAACACAAAGGTGCATGCCGCTGGCGACGCGGTCGAGGTGGCGCGCCTGCTCGAGGTCACTGCGATGGACCTGAACTGGAGCATCGCCACATCTGCCGGGACGCGACTTGCGTCGGCCGGCCGCGCCGACGGAGGCCGTATCGGTTCGGTGGGCCTGCCCGACAACAGCTTCATCGACATCACCGAAATCACGGGCCTCGTCCCGCGCAAGGGGTCGAACACCCCCCAGCGCGTATTCGACATGCTGCGCGAGTCGCTGGTCACCAACGTGCAGGCCCGCAAGCGCGCCGCGTCCGCTCCGGCGGTGAATGCCGCTCCGCTCTCGGGCGCCCAGCTGCTGATCGAGGGCTACCGCGTGCTGCGCAAGATCGGGGAGGGCGGGATGGCCTCCATCTTCCTGGCGCAGGCGGCGGAAGGCGGTCCCCCGCAGGTGTTGAAGGTGATGCAGCTGGACAAGGCCGTCGAGGCCGATGGCCTGCAGCGTTTCATCCAGGAGTACGCGCTGCTCGCGCAGATCAAGCACCCGAACGTCGCGCGAATCTTCCGGCAGGACTTTTCGCTGGCGCACGCCTACATTTCGATGGAGTACTTCCCGCAAGGCGACCTGCGCGCACGCATGAAGGCCGGAGCCATCTCTCAGGAGATGGCGATCTCGTACATCAAGCAAACGGCGGCGGGCCTTGCGGCGATCCACGAAGTAGGCATCGTCCATCGCGACCTGAAGCCGGACAACCTGATGTTCCGCCAGGACGGAAGCCTCGCCCTGGCTGATTTCGGCGTGGCCAAGCAGACGGAGATGAAGATCACCGACACCGGCGATGGCGACATCGTCGGAACGCCCTATTACCTGAGCCCCGAACAGGCTCTCGGCCAGCCGGTGGACGCGCGCTGCGACATCTACAGCCTCGGCGTGCTGGCGTTCGAGTTGCTGACCGGCCGCAAGCCCTATCACGCGAGCTCGGCCCAGGAGCTGCTGCGGATGCACGTCCAGGACCCGGTGCCCTTGCTGCCGCCGGAGTACGCGCAGCTGCAGTCCGTCATGGAAAGCATGATGGCCAAGGACCGGGAGCAACGCTATCCGTCCGCCAAGACGCTGCTCGACGACCTGGTCCAGCTGGGGTTCTGATGGAATCGTCCTTTTCCATGCCCGCTTCGCTTGCCTGGCGCGCTCCGCGTGCGGACGGTCATGATGCGATCTCGATCGATGCGCCGCCGCGGGTGCCTGGCTATCGCGTGCTGCGCCAGATCGGCAAGGGGCGCCGCACGACCACCTGGCTCGCATGGGATCTCAACCGCAAGTCCGACGTGGTGCTCAAGCTCGAAGCGGCATCCGGCGGTTCGCTGCAGCGCGACTGCGTCGTCGCTGCCCGTGTGCAAAGCCCTCGATTGGTGCGCGTGCACGGACATGGGCGGACGGCGCAATGGTCCTTCGTCTCGATGGAGCACGTGCCGGGCGGAGATCTGGCACGGCGCATGCGCACTCCGCTCGAGCGGACGGACGCGCTGCGGCTGTTCACCCAGGCGGTCGAAGCGCTCGCCCAGTTGCACCGCCAGCACCTGGTGCATCGCGACGTGAAGCCTGCCAACTTCCTGCTGCGGGAAGATGGGTCGCTGGTGCTGGCGGATTTCGGGCTCGCCATCGATGCCGGCACGGTGGACCCAGCGGCCTGCGAAGGGGCCATCGTGGGCACACCGCACTACGTCGCGCCCGAGCAGCTGCAGGGCGCGCCCGCCACACCGGCGGCGGATGTCTATTCGCTGGGGGTCATGCTGTACGAGATGCTGTGCAGCAGGCCGCCATTCCCCGGTGAGACGCTGATGGAAATCTGTTCCCAGAAGCTGCTCGCCACGCCCGCCCCGCTGCCCGCCGTCTTGGCGGACCTGCAGCCACTGCTGGATCGCATGCTTTGCAAAGAGGTGCAATGCCGGCTTCCCCATGCGGACGCCGTTCTCGGCCTGATCGGCCAGAGGTTCTGACGTGACTCTGAATGAACAATACCTGGTCGACGTGATCGGCTTCAACCCGGTGGAGCGCTCGATGCTTGCCAGCATCTTTGCGCTGGCCGCCCGGCGCGATCCTGGCTTCGTGCAGTACGACCCTGCTTCGACCGTCAGCGGATCCGCGGACATCTACCTCGTGGATGCCGAGAACGCCGAGGCGATGAACGAGTTCCGCACGCTGTCCAAGCGCGCCAACCTGCCGGCCGTGATCGTGGGATCGGGCGGCGACAGCATGGGCTTCCCGGTGCTGCCGCGGCCCTTGCAGTGGGCCCGCCTGCTGCAGGCGTTGGAACAGACGGTGAGTGCCGCCGGCACGCGCAAGGCCCGGCAGGAGGACGAGGGAACGCTTCCGCTGGGCAAGACACTGTCGGCCAGCGCGGCCGGCCGTTCGCATCCGGGAGGTGCGACCCCCCCGGCGCTGGACGACGCTGCGGCCATGAAACGTGCACGCGGGGACACGGTCCTCGTGGTGGATGACAACGCGTCGGTGCGCATGTTCATGAAGGCCAAGCTCGCCCCGTTCAATTTCGAGGTCGATTTCGCCGAAACGGGCGAGGAGGCCGTGGGATTGACCGGAGCGCGCGAGTACACCTGCGTGTTCCTGGACGTGGTGCTTCCCGGAATCGACGGGTACCAGGTGTGCAAGCTGATCAAGGCGAACAAGCACGCGATGAAGAAGACCGCGGTCGTGATGCTCACCAGCCGCAGCTCGCCGTTCGACAAGCTGCGGGGTTCCCTCGCAGGTTGCGACGAATACCTGACGAAGCCGCTGGACGAAGACCGCCTCCTGGAGGTGATCGCCCAGTTCCTTCCTTCCAGCCGCAAGCGCGAGAAATCCCGGAGCAAGTAAGAATGAGCAAATCAATTCTGGTCGTCGACGACACGCGCTCGATGCGCGCCATGGTCGCCGCGGTGCTCCAGGGCGCGGGCTATGAGGTCGCGGAGGCGGGTGACGGCGTCGAGGCCCTCGAACTCGCTCGCAACCGCGTATTCGACCTCGTGGTGACGGACCACAACATGCCTCGCATGGACGGCGTTACCTTGGTGCGGGAACTGCGCACACTGCCCAATTACGACCCGGTGGCGCTGATCGTGCTGTCCACGGAAGCCAGCCCCGAGCTGAAGCAGAAAGGCCGCGAGGCCGGTGCCACGGGCTGGATGGCCAAGCCCTTCGATCCCCAGCGCATGCTGGACATCGTCGGCAAATTCATCTGACGGCAACTTCGGGAGGCACCATGTTCCAGCCCGCCAATGCCTTCGGCGATCCGGTTGCGTTTCGCACCATCTTCTTCGAGGAAGCCCAAGAGCACCTGGCCAACGTCGAGGCCATCCTGCTGCGCATGGACACGGACGCGCCACACCCCGACGATCTCAACGCGATCTTCCGGGCGGTGCACTCCATCAAGGGCAGTGCGGCGATGCTGGGATGCACGGAGATCGCCGCACTCACACACCTCCAGGAAAACCTGTTGGACCTGCTTCGAAAGGGAGAACGTCCCATCAACGGCGAGGACGTGAATGCGATGCTTAAGGCGGGCGACGTGTTGCGGCTCCAGGTGCTGCATCGTCGTGGCACCGTGGCCGAGGCGCCCAAGTCCGAGGGCGTGGAGGCCATGCTCCGCGAACGCGTAGCGCAGCCGTCTTCAGATGCAGTGAACGGCCAGGCGGGCCCAGTGAGCCGAAGCTTTCGTGTCAAGCTCGGCCCACTGTCCGAACCGATCGACGAGATCGAACTGGACATGATGCTGACGGGTCTCTCCGAGATGGGCACCGTAGGCGACACCGTCGTGGACAACACCATCGGCGGCGGCGTGGCTTTCGACTTGCTGCTGCAAGGCGCGGCCGCCGATCTCCAAAGTGTGCTGTCGCTGGTCGTTGCGCCGGAGCTGATCTCCATCGAGACCCTGGGAGTCGTGGCCGCGGCGGAGTCCGAGCCAGCTCCGGTGAAGATGGAGCCGGCACCGGAACCTCAAGCCGCCGTTCCGGTCTCCGCAGCCAACGAGTTGGATGAGTTCTTCGTCGACCCGGCGGAGTTCCGCAAGATGCGGAGCGTGACCGCGGAGCCGCGGCCAACGGTGATGGAAGCGTCGGCAGCGGAGGCGGACTCGCTCGTGGACCTCTTCGTCACGCCCGAGCAGTTCAAGAAGGACCGTGCGCCGCGCGCGGCAGCGATGGCCCCTGCGGCGACTTCCACGGCGATGGCGGCGGATGTGCACGACCCATTGCTGCCAGCGTCCCATGAGGCGACGTTCATCCGTGTCTCTACCGAGAAGATCGACTTGCTGGTGAACCTGGTGGGGGAACTGGTGATCACCGAGGCGATGCTGGCGCGAACGGGGGCACTCGCCGACGCTGGCAACGACGGACGCTACGCGACCAACACCGGATTGGCGGACCTCTCTCGCCACACGCGCAACCTGCAGGAGGCGGTGCTCGCCATCCGCATGCTGCCGATTTCCAACGTGTTCCAGCGTTTCCCGCGCGTGGTGCACGAACTCTCGGCGCGCCTTGGCAAGCGGGTGGATCTGAAGATGTTCGGGGAGGCTACCGAGCTCGATCGCGGCCTGATCGAAAAGATCTCCGATCCCCTGATGCACCTGGTGCGCAATGCCATCGACCACGGACTGGAAACGCCGGAGGCGCGCATTGCCGCCGGCAAGCCCCCGGCAGGCACGGTCACGCTGCGCGCTAGCCAGCGCGGGGGCAACATCATCATCGAGGTCGGCGACGACGGCCGCGGCCTGGACCGTGGGCGCATCCTCGCCCGTGCCCGCCAGCGCGGCACGGCGCTATCCGATGACGCGCCCGACTCCGAGGTGTTCCAACTTGTTTTCGAGGCCGGGTTTTCCACCGCAGAAAAGGTGACCGACGTGTCGGGCCGCGGGGTCGGCATGGACGTTGTCAAACGCAACATCCAGGCCCTGAGCGGCACGGTGGACCTGAACTCGGTGGCGGGGCAGGGCACCAAGGTGACGGTCAGCGTCCCCTTGACGCTGGCCATCATGGAGGCGATGACCATTGCCATTGGCGGTGAAACCTACGTGTTGCCGCTTGCTTGCGTGGTCGAGTCCCTCAGCGTGGCGAGCGACGAATTGCACACGCTGCCCGGGCACGGCGACACGCTGCGTGTACGGGAAGAGTACCTGCCGGTGCTGCACCTGGCCCGCCTGTTCCCTCCCCGAAACCCGCGCGAGCAATCGGCCGGCATTGCCGTGATCGTCGAAACGGATGGCTCGAAGGCTGCGCTTCTGGTCGATGAACTGGTCGGCCAGCAGCAAGTCGTGGTCAAGAGCCTGGAGACGAATTTCCGCAAGGTCCCGGGGCTGTCCGGCGCCACGGTGATGGGGGATGGTTCCGTGGCCTTGATCCTCGACGTCGCGCACATGGTGCGACTGTCAGGCCGCGATGGCGCAATGCTGTTCTGATTTCTCGACGGTGCGCCTGGCGCATCAGGTGCGGGGAGAACGGAAGTACCCAAAACGAGACAGGACGATGTGGAAGGAAAGGCACTTGCTACAGGACGAGCGGGACGTCCAAACCACTAGTGCACACGCCTCCGAGTGTAACCACGCTTAACTATTGCAACAGAACTCGACGGCTGGCATTCTCAGCAAGGACCGCCGGGGAATTCGGAAACGAGGAGAAAAGAAGATGCAAGCACACGCTACCGCCGTGAGCACCCATGGGAACCGCGCGAGCGATGGCTCCGACAGCGAATTCCTGACCTTCCGACTGGGTGCGGAAAGCTATGGCATCGAGATCCTGAAGGTGCAGGAGATTCGGGGCTACGAGGCGCCCACGGCGATCGCCAACGCGCCGGCTTTCATCAAGGGCGTGATCAACCTCCGCGGCGTCATCGTGCCCATCCTGGACCTCCGGATCAAGTTCCGGCTCAGTGAGGCCAAGTACGACGAGTTCACCGTGGCGATCATCCTCAACGTCGCGGGCCGCGTGGTGGGCGTGGTGGTGGATTCGGTCTCCGACGTGCTCACGCTGGCGGAGGACGCCATCCGTCCGACGCCGGAGTTCGCTTCCGCGACGTTCGACACGAAGTACATCACGGGCCTCGGCACGGTGGACGATCAAATGATCATCCTGCTGGACATCGAGAAGCTCATGACCGGTGCCGACATGGCGCTCGTCGATGGCGCCGTCCATTGACCGCCGGGGGCGACCAGATGCTCACCCGTGCTGACCAGAGCGGCACCGCGCTCGCCGACCTGCGCGAAGTCGACCGTTCCGCGCTCGGATTCTTCCGCCGCTCGACGATCCGTGCCCGACTGACCACTGCGTTCCTTCTGCTCGCCGGCGTGCTGGCCTTGCTGGGCGTCGTCGGGGTGTGGCAACTGCAAGTGCTTGCCGATGCGGCTTTGGCGAATTCGGGTGCCGAGGCCATCCAGGCCGCGACACGCTCGGGGCAGATCGTCGTGGGTGCCATCAGCGGCACGGTCTTCCTGCTCGCCTTTGCGCTTTGCTATCCGCTGACCGTGCATGTGGTGAAGCCGGTGCGTGTCGCTGCTCGCATCGCCACCAGGGTGGCCGCGGGTGACCTGACCGTGCGAGTTCGCACGGGTGGCTCCGACGAGGCTGCTCAATTGATGAAGGCCTTGGCGGACATGACGAGCAACCTGCGCAATGTGCTTGGCAGCGTGGTGCAAGGCGCGCACGCGGTGGCCGAGACCAGTGGCCGAATCGTCAGCGGCAACCAGGACCTGTCGCAACGCACCGAGGAACAGGCGAGCACGCTGGAGGAAACGGCCAGCTCCATGGAGCAGCTGACCAGTACGGTGGCGCAGAACGCCGACAACGCGCGGCAGGCGAGCAAGCTGGCGCTGGATGCATCCGCCGTCGCCCGGCGCGGCGGCGAGGCCGTGGACCAGGTGGTCAACACGATGGATGAGATTTCGGATGCATCGCGAAAGATCACCGAGATCATCAGCGTGATCGACGGCATTGCCTTCCAGACGAACATCCTCGCGCTCAATGCTGCGGTGGAAGCCGCGCGTGCGGGGGAGCAGGGCCGCGGCTTCGCCGTGGTGGCCGCGGAAGTGCGTAGCCTGGCGCAACGCAGCGCGGAGGCAGCCAAGGAAATCAAGACCTTGATCAGTGCCTCTGTGGAAAAGGTGAACATGGGCTCGAGCCTTGTCGACACGGCCGGCCACACCATGGTGGAAGTGGTGCTTTCCGTTGAGAAGGTCAGTGCGCTGATCGCCGAAATCGCCCAGGCAAGCCAGGAGCAAAGCGCAGGGATCGGCCAGGTCAATACGGCGATCGCCCAGATGGAGCGCGTCGTGGAGCGCAATGCCTCGCTCGTGGAGCAGGCCACCGACGCCACCGGCGCCATGAACGCGCAAGCGGAAGCGATGCTGGAACTCACGCGGAGATTCCGGCTGCAGGACGATGCCAAGTCCGCGACGGGTCGCGTGACGCCGGCAGCTTCGTCCCCCCAGCCGGCACGGCCCGTTCACCCGTTGCAGCCCATTCGATTCCAGTCCCCCAGGAGCCAGCCGGCCGTGGCCGTGCGCAAGCCGAGCCGTCCCACGGCGTCGGGCGAATGGACTGCGTTCTGACGCGAGCGGCTCCCCTTCCTCCTCTACGCACCGCGATTTCCCTCTGAAGGCGTGCGGGGCCGTTCGCCTTTCCACCCGTCACCTTCGATTGTTGCCCGCGATGGGCGGACGTGCCCCAGGGCCCGGCGGTGTTGTCCGCTTCGCATCCGTCTCTGATACTTCTTGAAACGTTTGTGACAAAGAAGGAGGGGACGCATGAACGACGAAGCGCAAACCAGGTATGCCCGGAGGCGCCGCACCTTCGCTGCGGCGATCGCAGCAATGTTGATGATGTTCAGCATACCGTCGGGTGCCGCCAACCCCGCCGAGCGCGAGTACGACGAAGCGGTGCGTACTTTCCGCGCAGGCCGCATGTCCCATGCGTTCGGCAAGTTCATCGACCTGGCCAATCGGGGAGATGTCGACTCCGCGCGGATCGCCCTGTTCCTGCATTCCTATGGGCCGGTATTGTTCGGCAAGCAATGGGATGCCGGCGAGCAGGACGTCGCCTACTGGAACATGCTGGTTCGCAACAGCGGCACCTCGGCCCGGCCTCTGCCCGAGTTCGCCCCCACGGTTCTGACACCTTCCAAGGCGAGGAGCCGCGCGGCGCCTGCGAAACCGCGCGCTGTTCCCGACCTGGCGAACGTGGCGAAGAACTGACCGTGGGCGCTGTGTGCTGCGCACAACATGCAATGCCTGGTTCCACTGACGCTGCGCCGACGAAGGGTGTCGCCAGCACCGACGAACTGTATTGCCCACCCAAAACTGTGCGCCCGTCCTCTTGTTACATTGACTGACGATTGCAACAGAACGCCGCCAATGGCATCCTCGAATGCAGTTGTTCGGAAACCGTGCTGTCTGGCGGTCGAGGAGCCCGCAAGCGGGCAGGGAGGCCGGCCCGTGTCCGGCACATCGTTGAGAGCAAAAGGAACAGTGAAATGAAAAGCAAAGTGATGGCCGCCGTCACCATCGGAGCCGCGCTGGCAGTCTCCTCTGTTTTTGCAGCGGAGCGCGTGACGCCCAAGGAAGCCGAAGCCATGGTGCGCAAGGGTGTTACGTATATCAAGGCCACGCCGCGTGACAAGGCGATGGCCGACATCACCGACCCGAAGGGGTCGTTCGTCGACCGCGAGCTCTACCTGACGGTCTACAAGATGGATGGCACTGCGCTGGCGCATGGCGCAAACGCCAAGTTCGTGGGCAAGAACATGATCGAGCTGCGCGACGGCAACGGCAAGGAACACATCCGCGAGCGCATGGAGCTCGCCAAGACCAAGACCTCTTTCTGGCAGGACTTCACCTTCGTGAACCCCGTGAACAAGAAGATGGAACCCAAGCAGATGTACTGCGAGCGCACCGACGACATGCTCGTTGTCTGCGGCGGGGTCTACAAGCCGCTTTGAGGGTCGCGGCGCAGCCGCACCCGACGCATCAAGAGCGGCGCCAGGGAGGTGCCGCTCGTTTCCCAAGAGGCATTCCTTCATGAAGATCTGGCACAAGATTCTGGTCGCCCCCGGGCTGGCGATCATCTTCCTCCTCGGTTTCGGCGCGGTCGCCTATGGAGTCGTCGACCGGCAGAATGCCGCGCTCGAGGACCTCGCGAAGAAGCGGCTGGCGGGCGTGGTCATCGCAACCGATGCCTCGCAGGACCTGAGCGAAGTGCACTCCAACGTGTACCGCCTGTTCACGTGGATCGCCAATCTCAGCGAAGACAAGGTCAAGCAGTCCACCGCGGAACAGAATGCCAAGATCGAAGCCGTCGCGAAATCTTTGACGCAGTTCCGGGCGCAGGCCCATGTGGGCGCGGAAGAGCGCAAGCGCATCGATGTCGTGCTGCCGATGCTGTCGAAGTACCTCAAGCTCGTGGACGACGCGATCGATATCAGCACGATCGACGTGTCCACGGGCGCCATGACGATGCAGGCCGCGGACACGCACTTCGTTGCGATGGTCAAGAACCTGGACGACCTCGTGCAGTTCGAGAAGAAGCTGGCCCAGGACAGCTACGAGTCGGCCGCCGGGTCCGCACGCATCGCCGCACTGCTCCTGATCGCGATCCTGCTGGTGGCCGTCGCGGCTTCCGTGGTGGCCGCGTTGCTCATGAGCCGGGTCATCGTGCGGCCGCTCCATGCCGCGATTCGCACGGCGGACCGCATTGCCCGGGGCGACCTGAGCGCTGACGTCAAGGTGCAGGGCGCTGACGAGACGGCGGACCTGCTGCGCGCGCTGTCGGAAATGACGAACAACCTGCGCCAGCTGGTGGGCGAGGTCGCCGGCGGTGCGCACATGGTCGCCGATACCAGCGCGCAGATCGCCCAGGGCAACCAGGACCTGTCGCAACGCACCGAGGAACAGGCGAGCACGCTGGAGGAAACGGCCAGCTCCATGGAGGAGCTGACGTCCACCGTCTCCCTCAATGCGCAAAACGCGCGCCAGGCAAGCCAGTTGGCAATGAACGCCTCCGATGTCGCTCGCAAGGGTGGGCAGGTGGTCGGCCAGGTTGTGAGCACCATGGCCGGCATCTCGGACTCATCGCGCAGGATCGGCGACATCATCGGAGTGATCGACGGGATCGCTTTCCAGACCAATATCCTGGCTCTGAATGCCGCGGTCGAGGCTGCACGGGCCGGTGAACAGGGACGAGGGTTCGCGGTGGTGGCCGCGGAAGTGCGCAATCTGGCGCAGCGCAGCGCGGCGGCGGCCAAGGAGATCAAGTCCCTGATCGGCGAATCGGTCGAGAAAGTCGATACCGGCGGCAAGCTGGTGGACGCAGCAGGCAAGACGATGGACGAGATCGTCGCGTCGGTGAAGAAGGTCAGCGACCTGATCGCGGAGATCGCCGCGGCCAGCGAAGAGCAGGATGCCGGCATCCAGCAGATCAACACCGCGGTGACTCAGATGGACCAGGTGGTGCAGCAGAACGCCTCGCTGGTCGAGGAGGCGAGCGCGGCGACGGAGTCCATGAAGTCACAGGCAGGCTCGCTGCTGCAGATGGTGTCGCGCTTCAAGCTGGCCGAGGACGAAGCCGAGTACGCGCCCATGATGCCGGCGGCTTCACGTGATCGCGCCGGTGCGACCGAAGCCGCCTTCCTCCAGCCCATCCAGGTGAAGTCTTCCGGTGCCAGGCTGCAGACCGCTGTCGCTGGCGGGCACGGTGCGCCCAAGGGCGCCGGAGCAGAATGGAAAGAGTTTTAAGGCCAATGCTCGCAAGCGCAGGCCTGCGCGCGACGGGCACGTCTGCGGACCCGTTCGTTGCATGCGACGCCGCACTGCTGCTGAACGAGCGCGACTTCGGCACGATCCGCAAGATCATTGCGGACTACGCAGGCATCAAGCTCAGTCCCCAGAAGCGCAACATGGTCTACAACCGGCTGCTGCGCCGCCTGAGGGCGCGCGGCCTGTCCAGCTTTAGCGACTACCTGGAGTTGGTGCAGCGGGAAGGCTCCGACGAGCGCGAGCCATTCGTCAATGCGCTGACCACGAATCTCACCGCATTCTTCCGCGAGCCGCACCATTTCGAATTGCTGCTGGCACATGCCCGCCAGCGCGCCGGCAAGCGTGGCGCGCCGCTTCGCTGCTGGTCCAGTGCCTGCTCCACGGGCGAGGAAGCCTGGTCGATTGCCATGGTGCTGCGAGAAGCGGAGTGTGCCGGCGAGGTGCTGGGCACCGACATCGACACCGACGTCCTGAATACGGCGCAAGCGGGCGTCTATCGCTCAGAGCGGGCAGCCGCCCTGGCACCCGAGCGCCTGCGCCGGCACTTCCTTCGTGGAACGGGCGACAACGACGGGCTGGTCAGCGTGCGGTCCGAATTGCGCAGCCTGGTGCGCTTCGGCCAGTTGAACCTGCAATCCCCCGCGTGGCCGGCGCTGGAGCGCTTCGACGTGATCTTCTGTCGCAACGTGGTGATCTACTTCGACCGCGAATACCAGAAGAAGCTGCTCGGCCGGTTTGCCGACCTCCTGGTGCCGGGAGGACTGCTCATGGTGGGCCATTCCGAAAGCTTTCCCGCCGCCCATCCGGGCTTCCGTTCCTGCGGGCGTACCGCCTACGAGCGCGTGGGCGCATAGGGAAAGGGCGTTGGTGGAGTCCTCGGTCCCCCTGCAGTACTTCGACCGGGAATTCCGGGTCGATGCCGTCAAGATCCTTCCGGGCCAGTACCACGCCGCCCGCAAGGGCGCCATCACCACGGTGCTGGGCTCCTGCGTTTCCACGTGCCTGTGGGACCCGGTGGAGCGCATCGGCGGGATGAACCATTTCATGCTGCCCGGAGACACCGCGAGCCAAGGATCGCCGTGGGCCGCCTCCGCGCGGTTCGGCGTGTACGCGATGGAGGTGCTGATCAATGAAATGATCCACCTCGGCGCCGACCGCCGGCGCATGGTTGCCAAGGTGTTCGGCGGCGCCCAGTTGCTTGCGGGCTTCGACCGCCTCGACGTGGGCGCGAAGAACTCCGAGTTCGTCCTTGACTTCCTCAAGGTGGAAGGCATACGCCTGCTCGCCCAGGACCTGCTCGACGTGTGTCCCCGCAAGGTGCACTTCTTCGTCGACAGCGGCAAGGTGCAGGTGAAGCGGCTGAGCCTCACGCCCAGCGAGCCGGTCCAGCGCCGGGAGCGTGAGTACCTACAGCGCATCGGCGGCGAACGCGGCGGTGACGTCGAGATCTTTTCCTCGCCCCGATGATCCGCGTCCTGGTCGTCGACGATTCCGCCGTCATGCGCGCCTTTCTCGGCCGCGTGATCGGCGCGCAGCCGGACATGGAACTGCTGGGCGCGTCGCCCGATCCACTGCTCGCCATCGATCGCATCCGGCGCAACCCACCGGACGTGATCACGCTGGATGTCGAGATGCCGCGAATGAATGGCCTGGACTTCCTGCGAAACCTGATGGCCGTACGCCCGCTGCCGGTGATCATGATTTCGTCGCTGACCCGCCAGGGTGCCGAAACGACCATGCGCGCGCTGGAGTTGGGCGCCGTCGACTTCTTTCCCAAGCCGGACACGTTCGACGGGCTGGAGGGCATCGCCCAGGAGATCGCCGAAAAGATCCGCGCCGCAGCGGGGGCGCGCATCACGCGCCGGCGGCCTGCAGCGGCTCCGCCTGCGCCTCCGATCCCCAAGTCGAACTTCGCTCCGCTCCACCCGTCCGCACCCGCGCCGGGTGGAGCATGGAGCCGCGTGATCGGCATCGGCGCGTCCACCGGCGGGGTCGAAGCCCTGCGCGATGTCCTGATGCCCTTGCCTTCGCACATGCCGCCGATCCTCATCGCGCAGCACATGCCTCCCGGCTTCACCGAGACCTTTGCCCGCCGCCTCGACACGCTGTGCCGCATCCACGTCAAGCAGGCGGAGGACAACGAGACCGTGCGCGGCGGCGTGGCCTACATCGCACCTGGCGGGCGCCACCTCATGCTGATGCGGCGCGGTGCCGGTTACTACCTGCGCGTCACGGAAGATCCGCCAGTGAACCGCCATAGGCCTTCGGTGGACACGCTGTTCCGCTCGATCGCTCGAACTGCGGGCACGCGCGCCGTTGGGGTGATGTTGACCGGCATGGGAGGCGATGGCGCCGACGCCATGCTGGAGCTGTGCCAAGGTGGCGCCTACACCTTGGCACAGGACGAGGCCAGCTGCGTCGTCTTCGGCATGCCGCGCCAGGCGATCGCCGCCGGCGGCGTGCGAGAAGTGATCACGCTCGCGGACATCCCCGCGCGGCTCGAGGCGCTCGCGGTCGCCTGACAGGTCCCCCAACTGGAGGAGCTCGCGACCGCTCTCGGTGCGTTGAGCGGAGATGAGCACGCCCGCGCCCGGCTACAGGACCAGCGCCTTTGCAGCGTCACTGCCCGGCATCGTGCTCGGCGCCGCCTTGCAACTGCAGCAACCGCAGCTCTGGGCGCTCTGGACGTACGCCGCGGGCACGGCGGCCGCGGCCATCGTCCTGGTGGTTCTCTGGCATGTCGCATGCCCGGTTCGATTGCGCTCGTTCCTGGTCTTTGCCGCGGCCTGCCTGCTTTCGGCCGGCGCAACGGGCTGGCGCGCGTCTGCCTATGCAGGGAGCGGGTTGGAAGCGTCGCTGGAGGGACGCGACCTCGTGCTCACCGGCATCGTCGCGGCCTTGCCGCACCGAGGCGAGACAGGTATCCGCTTCCGCTTCGAGCCAGAGTCGGCGCGCCTGGGGGGGAAGGAGGTGCGGGTGCCGCCGCAACTCCTGTTGGGTTGGTATGGCGGCCCCGAAACCGGTGCCGAGGGCATCTTGTCGCCGCAGCGGCAACCAGCCGATCTGCGTCCTGGCGAGCGCTGGCAATTCAACGCGCGGCTGAAAGCGCCCCACGGCCAGGTCAACCCGCACGGGTTCGATTACGAGCTGTGGCTCTGGGAGCAGGGTGTCCAGGCGACCGGCTCGATCCGTGCCGGACCGCGCGACCCGCCACCGCAGCGGCTCGCCACCAGCTGGCGGCACCCGATGGAACTGGCGCGGCACGGCGTCCGGGCGGCCATCGAGGTGCAGGTGACCGATCCGCGGCTGGCGGGTGTGCTGGCGGCCCTGGTGGTGGGAGACCAGGGCGCAATCGAGCGCGCCGACTGGGACGTGTTCCGGGCCACGGGGGTCGCCCACCTCATGAGCATCTCGGGCCTGCACGTCACGATGTTCGCCTGGCTGGCGGCGGCCGGTGTCGTGCGGCTGTGGCGGCGCAGCGCTCGTCTTTGCCTGGCCTGGCCGGCACAGCACGCCGGGGTTGCAGGCGGCATCCTGTTGGCGGCGGCGTATGCTCTGTTCAGCGGCTGGGGCGTCCCGGCCCAGCGCACGGTGCTGATGCTGGCCACCGTCGGGGCGCTGCGGCTCGGCGCGCGCTCCTGGCCGTGGCCGTGGGTATGGCTGGCCGCGTGTGCGGTGGTCGTCGCCTCCGATCCCTGGGCGCTCACCCAGGCTGGTTTCTGGCTCAGCTTCGTGGCCGTCGGTGTGCTGTTTGCAAGCGGACCCAGCCGCGAGGCGTTGCCCGCCGCCGAAAGGCCGCGGCTGGCGGGCCGCGTCGCCGAGGCCGTGCGCGGGCTCGTACGCGAGCAGGCGATCGTGACGGTGGCACTGACGCCGCTTTCCCTGCTGTTGTTCGGCCAGGTGTCCCTCGTGGGGCTCCTGGCCAACCTGCTCGCCATTCCCTGGGTCACGCTGGTGGTGACGCCGCTGGGCCTTGCGGGGGTGGCGTTCACGCCCCTGTGGGGGCTGGCCGCCGGAGCAGTGGATGGGCTGGCCGTGTTGCTGCGGTGGCTGGCGGAGTGGCCGATGGCGACCTGGTCGGCGCCTGCCCCACCGCTCTGGGCGGCGGCCGTGGGCGTTGCCGGTGGGGTGCTGCTGGCCATGCGCCTGCCGTTGGCTGCGCGCCTGCTGGGCGTGCCGCTGATGCTGCCCGTGCTGTTGTGGCAGCCCGAACGGCCTTCCCCTGGTGAGTTCGAGCTGCTTGCCGCCGACGTGGGCCAGGGCAATGCGGTGCTGGTGCGCACGGCCGGCCACACCCTGGTGTACGACGCGGGACCCCTCTACAGCCGCGAAACCGACGCGGGCCAGCGGGTCCTGGTGCCGCTGCTGCGCGCGTTCGACGAGCGGGTGGACGTGCTGGTGCTGAGCCACCGCGATGCGGACCACACCGGCGGCGCCGTGGCCGTGCTGCGCATGCAATCGCAGGCCCGCCTCGTCAGCTCCATCGAAGCATCGCATCCCCTGCAGGCCCTCCGGCCGGTGGAACGCTGCATGGCGGGGCAGGCCTGGGAGTGGGACGGTGTTCGCTTCGAGATCCTGCACCCCCAGCCCGAGGCCTACGCTGCACCCGCGCGGCCGAACTCGCTGAGTTGCGTGCTGCGCGTGGGCAATGGCCGGGTCCATGCCCTGCTGGCCGGCGACATCGAGAAGCCGCAGGAAGCGACGCTCTCCGACACGCCGGCGGCCCTCCAGGCCGACTGGCTGCTGGTGCCCCACCACGGCAGCCGGACCTCCTCCAGCGCCGTCTTCCTGGACGCCGTTCGCCCCGCCATCGCGCTGGCGCAGTCCGGCTATCGCAACCGCTTCGGCCATCCGGCCCCCGACGTGGTGCAGCGCTACGTCGAGCGCGGCATCTCCCTGTCGGTGTCGCCCACCTGTGGTGCGCTCACCTGGCGGTCGGCGCTGCCCTCGGCGGTACGCTGCGAGCGGGAAGCGGCGCCACGCTATTGGCACCACGGTGCGCCGGCACCGGGCCGAAATGGTGCATGAGGACGCCCTGCCGGCGCCCAACCATGGCCGGGAACTTGCTATCCTGTCTTCCGAGCCATCGCACAGAGGATCATGCTGAAATTCGACGAGATGTTCGCACTGCTGCCCGGGAACGGATCGGTGCAGTTCCAGAGCCAGTCGCTCGGATCAATGTCTCAGACGCAGGTCCAGGGCGTGCGCGACCATTACCGCACCTACGCCGACTGGCTCGGTCGCCAGCCCCAGGAAATGATGCGCGCCCGCCGGGAAGAGGCGGAGATGATCTTCCGCCGCGTGGGCATCACCTTCGCCGTCTATGGCGCCAAGGACGAGGACGGCTCGGGCACCGAACGGCTGATTCCGTTCGACCTGATTCCCCGCATCATCCCCGCCTCCGAATGGCGGCAGATGGAAAAAGGGCTGGTCCAGCGGGTGACGGCCCTCAACCGCTTCATCCACGACGTCTACCACGAGCAGGAGATCTTCAAGGCCGGCATCGTGCCCCTGGCGCAGATCACGGGCAACGCGCAGTTCCGCCAGGAGATGGTGGGCGTCAACGTTCCCAACAACATCTATTCGCACGTGTCCGGCATCGACATCGTGCGAGCGCCCAACGCCAAGGGGGACGCCGAGTACTACGTGCTCGAGGACAACCTGCGCGTCCCCAGCGGCGTGAGCTACATGCTGGAAGACCGCAAGATGATGATGCGGCTGTTCCCGGACCTGTTCAGCGCCTACCGGGTCGCGCCGGTCATGCACTACCCCGACCTGCTGCTGGAAACGCTGCGGGCCTCGGCGCCGGCCACCACCGACGATCCCACCGTGGTCGTGCTCACCCCGGGCATGTACAACAGCGCCTACTTCGAGCACGCCTTCCTGGCCCAGCAGATGGGCGTCGAGCTGGTGGAAGGCCAGGACCTGTTCGTGCGCGACAACTTCGTGTACATGCGGACCACGCGGGGCCCGCGCCGCGTGGACGTGATCTACCGTCGCGTCGACGACGATTTCCTGGACCCGCAGGCCTTCCGCCCGCAATCGACGCTGGGCTGCGCCGGCCTGCTGAATGTCTACCGCGCCGGCAACGTCTCGCTGTGCAACGCCATCGGCACCGGCGTGGCGGACGACAAGTCCATCTACCCCTACGTGCCGAAGATGATCGAGTTCTACCTCGGGGAGAAGCCGATCCTGTCCAACGTGCCGACCTACATGTGCCGCAACCCGGACGACCTCAAGTACGTGCTGGCGAACCTGAAGGAGCTCGTGGTGAAGGAGGTGCACGGCGCCGGCGGCTACGGCATGCTGGTGGGACCGGCGGCGACGCAGCAGGAGATCGAGGATTTCCGCAGGCAGCTGCAGGCGAAGCCCGAGGGCTACATCGCGCAGCCGACGCTGTCGCTGTCCAGCTGCCCCACCTATGTGGACAAGGGCATCGCGCCGCGCCACATCGACCTGCGTCCCTTCGTGCTCTCCGGCAAGGACGTGCAGATGGTGCCGGGCGGCCTGACCCGCGTCGCGCTGAAGGAGGGATCGCTGGTGGTCAACTCCTCCCAGGGGGGCGGCACCAAGGACACCTGGATTCTCGAAATCTGAAGCTGACGGAGAAACTGCGAACATGCTCTCGCGCACCGCCGACCACCTCTTCTGGATGGCGCGCTACACCGAACGGGCGGAGAACACCGCCCGCATGCTGGACGTCAATTACCAGACGTCGCTGCTGCCCCAGTCTGCCGCCGTCTCCAAGGTGGGCTGGCAGGGCATGCTGTCCATCAGCGAGCTGATGCCCGCCTACCAGGCCAAGCACGGCGAGGTCGAACCGCAGCGGGTCATGCAGTTCATGGTGCGCGACGAGAGCAATCCGTCCTCGATCGTGTCGTGCCTGCGCGCGGCGCGGGAGAATGCGCGCGCGGTGCGGGGCTCGCTGACCACGGAGGTGTGGGAAACGCAGAACCAGACCTGGCTGGAAGTCAACCGCATGCTGCGCACCGGCGACTTCGAGCGCGACCCCGGCCAGTTCTTCGAATGGGTGAAGTTCCGCTCTCACCTGTCGCGTGGCGTGACGGTGGGCACCATGCTGATGGACGAAGCGCTTTACTTCATGCGCCTGGGCACCTTCCTCGAGCGCGCGGACAACACGGCGCGGCTGGTCGACGTGAAATTCCATGCCGTGCAGAGCGACTTCTTCGGCGCCGCCAGCGAGAAGGACCAGGAGTACGACTTCTACCATTGGAGCTCGATCCTGCGCAGCGTCTCCGGCTTCGAGATCTACCGGAAGGTCTACCGCGACGTGATCAAGCCGGAACGCGTGGCGGACCTGCTGATCCTGCGGGCGGACATGCCCCGCTCGCTGCACGCGAGCATGAACGAAGTGGTGCACAACGTCTCCATGGTGGCCAACGACCAGTCCTCGGAGACGGCGCGCCGCGCAGGCAAGCTGCGCGCGGAGCTTCAATACGGCGACATCGAGGAGATCCTGGCCACGGGCCTGCACGCCTTCCTCACGCAGTTCCTCGACCGCGTGAACGACCTCGGCGCCCGGATCAGCCGCGACTTCCTGATCCCGACCTAGGGTCAAACGAGCGCGGCCTGCAGCCAGGCCACCGCCGCCCGCTCGTCGTCGAACACGCGCACGTTGGTGCCGCTGCGCCGCGCGGCCTTCTCGCTCATGCGCGTCACGCGCTCCGGCAGGACCAGCGACGCGATCTTGCCCATGTGCGACAGGCTGGCCGCCGCCTCCTCGCCGATGCGGTAGTGGTCCAGCAGCGTGAAGACGGTCCGGACCGATCGCAGGTCGACGAGCACCCGGTCTTCGTTCCAGGTCTCGCTCTCCACCCCCAGCAGGTGGATCATCGACAGCAGTTCTTCGATGGCGAGTTGGCCGCTGACCGTGATCCGCACGAAGTGCAGTTCCTGGTCGATCGCGACATCGAAGTTCATGGCCCCGTCAATGTGCCAAAGCCGAGGCTGAGCGGGCGCAAACGTTTCCCGCTTGCAGCGACACCAGCAGGGTTGTTACCGGAGTAACTCCAGTCGAGCTGCGCGCGCCGGGGCGCACGCAGGCGAGACTTTCATCCGGCTGCGAGTACGGCCAGCGCCCCTGCCAGGTTCTCGCGGGCGCGATGCTCCAGCGCGTCATGGAAGGCTGCGGTGGCGTAGATGCGCGGGCGCGCCAGGAAGCCTGACAGCACCTGGGCCCGCCCCTTGCGGTAGTCGGCCTCCGGCACGTGCGCATACTCGGCGCGGATCTGGTTTCCGTACTCGGCGAATCGCGCAGGCGCGGCACCCAGGATCGCCAGGTCGATGTCCAGCAAGAGCTGCGTGTCGGCGTCCCCCGAGGCCGCTTCGTGGTCGCGGGTGGCCAGCACCAGGGACTGCACGCGCTGGGCGACATCTTCTGCGCAGCCCGCCGCCAGGATGCTGCGCCACGCCCATTCCGCGCTGCGCTCTTCGTTGTCGGCGCGGCGCGGGTCATACACGGCGTCGTGGAACCAGAGCGCGAGTTCCACTTCCGCCGGGCGCCGGGCGAGCGAGGCCGCCGCCTCGCAATGCGCCAGGCATTCGCGCAGGTGCTGCAGCGTGTGGTAGTGGCGATGCCGCTCGCTGTAGGCAGCCACCAGCTGGTTGAACACACCGCCGTCGATGGTGTGGGCGCCAAGCTCCGTCCAGATCCGACGCCAGGAGTCGCCGCTGACCGTCATGGGTTGCGTGCCGTGGTGCGCGACAAGGCTTCCTTCACCTCGCGCCCCAGCTCGATCACGGCCATCGCGTAGTAGCTGGACCAGTTGTAGCGCGTGATCACGTAGAAGTTCTCGGTGCCCGCGACGTAGCTGGGAGGGTCGCCTCCGTTCTGCAGTTCGACCAGCGCGAGGGGCCCCTTGTGCTGCAGCGCATCGCCTTCGAGGACCGCGCCCTTCTCCTGGAGGCGGGCCGCGGTGAAGGTCGGAAGGATGTCGGGAGCGAGCAGGCCTTCGAGGTCGAGCTTCGCCGGATCGAAGCCCACGGGGTAGTGGGTGGGCATGCCCGGCGTCCAGCCGTAGCCCTTGAAATAACTGGCCACCGAACCGATCACGTCGTCGGTGCTGTTGGCCAGGTCGACCTTCTTGTCGCCGTCGTAGTCCACGCCCCAGCGAGCCAGGCTGCTGGGCATGAACTGCGGCATGCCCCAGGCGCCCGCATAGCTGCCCCGGGGCTGCAGCGGATTGGTGCGCTCCGCCTTGTGGAAGGCGAGGAACTGCTCCAGTTCGTTGCGGAAGTACTGGGTGCGTTCCGCAGCGCGGGGGTGGCTGGAAGGGAAGTCGAAAGCGAGCGTGGCCAGCGCGTCGATCACGCGGAAGTCGCCCATCTGCTGCCCGTAGATCGTTTCGACGCCGACGATGCCGACGATGATGTCCGCGGGCACACCGAACTCCTGTTCGGCCCGCTCCAGCGTCTTGCGGTTGTCGTTCCAGAACCGCACGCCCGCATTGATGCGCGTGGCATCGATGAAGCGGCTGCGGTAGACCCGCCAGTTCTTGGGTTGGCTGGCCGGCGGAGGCTGCATCAGCCGGCTCACGACCGCCAGGTTGCGGGCCTGTCCGACCATGCGGCGCACCCAGGCCGGATCGAGGTCGCGCTTGGCCGCCATCTCCTCGGCGAATTCCATCGCGTCCTCGCGCTCCGCATAGGGCGGGCCGTTGCGCTGCACCGCCGGCTTTGCGCGCGGGGAAACGCGAGGCTTCACCTTGGCCGGCGGCGAAGCCTCGGACGGGGACGCGCTCTCCTGCCCCAGGACAGCGGGCGACCAGGCGAGCAGCAGGGCGAGCAGGACAGGAAGGAAGGGCATCAACGGGGCCAGGATAGCTGGTGGAACTCGCGCCGGAGCGCGCCCAGGCTGCTGGCGGGGGGCCGGGCGTACCGCTGGGCCTCCAGCCTGAGCAACCAGTCCGCCAATTCTTGCGCATCCGCACCGAAACGCGTGCTCACCAATTGTGCAATCTCTCGAGGAGGCGAGGTGAACCCGACCTCCAGGCCGGCCTGGCCCAGCCGCCGGCGCGTGCGCGCGAGCAGGCGCAGCCATGGATCGTGCTGCAGTCGGTCCCACCAGCTCCACGCGGCGCCCGCGAGGGCCACGATGACGACCACGCCGAGCAGCAGCCGGCTCAGGTCCTCCCAGCTCGGCGAGCTGAAACCCAGGTTGCGCAGCAGGTCGAGCTGGCGACTCTGGGTGTAGTTCAGGATCCACTGGTTCCAGCTGTTGTTCATCGCCTCCCACGCCGAGCGCAGCACCGCCGACAGGTTGGGCGTGACGGTGTCCATGGCCGCCCCCAGCACCCCGCGCGGCGCCAGCAGGCGCTGGAAGCTGCCCGTGCGGCCCGGCGCCACCGCGGAAGTGGGGTCGACCCGGACCCAGCCGCGCCCCTCCAGGAACACTTCGGTCCAGGCGTGGGCGTCGCTCTGCCGCACCACCCAATAGCCATCCATCGCGTTCAGTTCGCCGCCCTGGTAGCCGGTGACCACGCGCGCCGGGATGTTCATCGCGCGCACCAGCACCGCGAACGCGGAGGCGATGTGCTCGCAGAAACCCTCCTTGCGGTCGAACCAGAATTCGTCGGCCGTGTGCTGGCCGTACACGCCGGGATCGAGCGTGTACCGGTAGCCGCCGGTGCGAAGGAGCTGCAGCGCGGCCTGCACCAGCGCTCCCGCGTCGGCGCCAGGGTGATCGCGCCGCAACTGCGCGGCGAGTTCCAGGGTGCGCGGGTTGTAGCCCGGCGGCAGCTGCGCGTACTCGGGCAGCACGAGCAGGCTCCGCGGCGGGCCATGGCGGAACACCACATGGCTGACGGCGCGGTAGCGCAGCAGGTCCACCACCGGGCGCGAGGCGATCCACTGCAGCTCGCTGGTCATTGCCGCCTGCAGCTCGGGAGCTTCGGGCGGCTGGAGGGCGGCGTCCAGCGTGAGCAGCCAGGGCCGGTTGTTCGCCTCCATCGTCACTTCGTAGCGGACCGGTGCGCCGAGACCCCGCAGCTGCGGGTCCATCAGGTGGGGCGGAGGAAAGCGCGAACCCAGGCGCGGCAGCAGCGGGCGCCATTGGCGGCCGTCGAAGTCGCTCAGCACCGGCCCGCGGAAGTACAGGTCGCTTTGCGGAGGAGGGCTTCCCTCGAAGCGCACCCGCATCGCGATGCTTTCGTCCAGCGCGAGATGGGCGAGCGTTCCGACCTCCATCTGCGCCGACAGGCCACTGCGGCCGGACATCGCGTCGCCGGGGATGCCCCACAGCGGCGCGAAGCGCGGGAACAGCAGGAACAGAACCGCCATCACCGGCGCGCCCAGCAGCGTCATCCCCCCGGCGATGCGCGCGGATTTCAGCAACGCGGGGCGCCCCACGGGCATGTGCGCATTGACCAGTGCCGTCAGCAGGCCCAGCAGGCCCACCAGCATGGCGGCGGCCACGGCGAGGGACTGGGAGAAGAAGAAATTGGTGAGCATCGCGAAGAAGCCCAGGAAGAACACGACGAACGCGTCGCGCCTTGCCCGCAGTTCCAGCGTCTTCAGCGCCAGTAGCGCCACGATCAGCGTGACGCCGGCGTCACGCCCCAGCAGGGTGCGGTGCGTGGCCCAGGTGCCGAGCAGCGCCAGCGCCAGCAGCACGGCGAGCCACGCGCGTCCCGGCAGCGGCTGGCCCAGCACCGCCAGCGCGCCGCGCCAGGCCAGGATCACTGCCGCAAGCAGCGAGCACCACCACGGCAGGTGGTTCACGTGCGGCAGCACGATCCAGCCGATCACCAGCAGCAGGAACAGCGTGTCACGGCCGTCGCGCGGCAACGTGGCGATGCGGCGGGGAAGGAGCCTCAGCACAGTGCCAGCGCCTCCAGGCAACGGCGCTTGTGGACCTCGCCCGAGCCGGCCGCGATACGCTGTCCGGGCAGTCGCAGGCCATAGTCCTGCCCCAGCTTGTCCGCTTGCAGCACCCACGCCGTCAGCCGCGACAGGCGCGCCTCCCGTTCAAGCTGCCCGCATCGCTCGTAGTCCAGCCACAGCTCCATGCGCTGTGCCTGCAGCGTATCGCGGCTGACCAGCTCATTCGACTTGGCCGCCTTCTTCCACACCACCAGTTTCAACGGATCGCCCCGGCGGTACGGGCGCACGCCCTCGAACTCGCCGGTGTTCTGCAGGCGGTTGACGGCCGCGCCGCCAGACCGCGGTTCGCCCGGCGGCAGCGGCGGCGGCTGCGGCTCGGGGGTGGGATAGACGAGCACCTGCGCCGCCGGGCGCCACACGGTCCAGACGCGGAACGTACCCAGCGGGAAACGGGTCTCCGCCGTGAGCGGGGGCACGCGGTGGAGGCCGCGACGCTCCGGCCGGAAAGCGACCTGGATCGTGCAACCGCCCTGGGCGGGCACGTCGGTCCAGGTCCAATGGTCCTCGTGCGTAGCGTCCAGCACCGCCAGCCCGATGCCGTGGCGCTCGCTGCGGCGCGCATTGGTCAGCACCACGGACAGCGGCGTGCTCGCGCCGGCGAACTGCGGCGCGGGCGTCAGCAGGCTCATGGTCAGGCCGCGCAGGGTGGCGTGGCACACGTGCATGCCCACCACGGCGCACCCGGCCAGCAGGAAGGTGAGCAGGTAGCCCAGGTTCAGCTGGTAGTTGATGGAGCCGACCAGGAGCACCAGCAGTGTCGCGCCCAGCATGAAGCCGGCGCGCGTGGGCAGGATGTAGACGTTGCGCTGCGTCAGCGTCATCGTGTCGGTGAGCGGCAGCCGTGCCTGCCACCAGCGGCGGAAGCGGCTGCGCGCGAACGCGACGGGTTGCAGCAAGGTGGTGCTCACGCGGACCTCAGGGCAGCGGGACGGCCTCCAGCATCGCACGCACCTGTTCCACCGGGCCGCGCCCGGCATCGCCCACCGGGATCATCCGGTGCGCGACCGTCTGCGGAAAGATGGCCTGCACGTCGTCCGGTGCCACGTAGTCCCGGCCGGACAGCAAAGCCTGGGCCTTGGCGGCGCGGATCACCGCGATGCCGGCGCGAGGCGACAGGCCCTGCAGGAACCAGCGCCCCGTGCGGGTCGCCGCCACGAGGTCCTGCACATAGTCCATCAGGGGGTCGGCGGCGTGGATGGCCAGCACCTGCTCCTGCAGCTGCTGCAGCTCGATGGACGACAGCGTGTTGGCCAGTCGTTGCACCATGTCGCGGCGGTCGGCTCCGGCCAGCAGCGCGCGTTCGGCGGCGCGGTCCGGATAGCCCAGCGAGATGCGCATCAGGAAGCGGTCCAGCTGCGACTCCGGCAGGGCGAAGGTGCCCAGCTGGTCATGCGGGTTCTGGGTGGCGATCACGAAGAACGGGGAGGGCAGGGCGCGGGTCTCGCCTTCCACCGTGACCTGCTTTTCCTCCATCGCCTCCAGCAGCGCGCTCTGCGTCTTCGGGCTGGCGCGGTTGATCTCGTCGGCCAGCAGCACCTGCGCGAAGATCGGGCCGGGGTGGAAGATGAAGCTTTCCCGCCCGCGGTCGTACACGGACACCCCGGAGAGATCGCTGGGCATCAGGTCCGCCGTGAACTGCACGCGCGAGAAGTGAAGCCCGAAAGCCCGGGCCAGCGCGTGCGCCAGCGTCGTCTTCCCCACTCCCGGAACGTCCTCGATCAGCAGGTGGCCGCCTGCCAGCAGGCAGGCCACGCAGTCCCTCACCTGGGCGGGCTTGCCGACAATCACCGTGTTAAGCTGATCCAGGAGCGTTTTGAGTTTTTTTCGTGCTTCCATGAAGCACGACCTTATCCGAAATTTGGAACAGGTCCGCGACGAGCCATGCACAAGACCGGCTATTTCACACACCCGGATTGCAGGAGACACGACATGGGTCGTGGGCACCCGGAGTGCCCCGAGCGACTCGATGCCATCGAGGACCGCATGCTGGCCTCCCGCCTGCTCGACGCGGTGGAGCGGCGCGAGGCGCCCCTCGCCAGTACCGAGATCCTCGAACTCGCGCACGATCGCATGCACGTGGCCGCCATGCGCGGACTGGCCGAGGAACTGCGCGAGCAGGAAGCCGCCGGCGGCATGGACCACCTGCACATCGATCCCGACACGTCCATGAACCGGTACACCTGGAACGCGGTGCTGCGCGGTGCGGGCGCGGCGATCGCCGCGACCGACGCGGTGATCGGGGGCGAACTGGAGAACGCGTTCTGCGCGGTGCGCCCGCCCGGCCACCACGCGACGCGCAGCCGCGCGATGGGCTTCTGCATCATGAACAACGTCGCGGTGGCGGCGCGCTACGCGCTCGATCGGCACGGCCTCAAGCGCGTGGCGGTCGTGGACTTCGACGTGCACCACGGCAACGGCACGGAGGACATCCTGTCCGGCGACGAGCGCGTGCTGATGGTGGGGATCTTCCAGCACCCTTTCTATCCCTACAGCGGCTTTGAATCGCATGCGGACAACATGGTCAACGTCCCGGTGCCCGCGTACACGCGCGGGCCGGCGATCCGGGAGCTGATCCAGAAGCACTGGCTGCCGCGACTGGAGGCGTTCCAGCCGGAGATGATCTTCGTCAGTGCCGGCTTCGACGCGCACCGCGAAGATGACCTCGGCCAGCTGGGGCTGGTGGAGGCCGACTACGCCTGGATCACGCAGCAGATCAAGGACGTCGCCCGCAAGTACGGCAAGGGCCGCATCGTCTCCTGCCTGGAGGGCGGGTACAACCTCGACGCGCTCGGTCGCAGTGTCGAGGCGCACGTGCGCACGCTGGCCGACGTCTGAAGCCGAGCGAGGAGCAAGGAATGGACGACGCGTTGGTGCAGGCGCGCGATGCGCGGGGCGTGGTCACGCTCACGATGAACCGCCCGGGGAGCTTCAATGCGCTGGGCGAGGAAATGCTGCAGGCCCTGCAGGGGGCGCTGGACCGCATCGCCCGCGATGACGCCGTGCGGGTGGTGATCCTCACCGCGACCGGCAAGGCCTTCTGCGCCGGTCACAACCTCAAGGAAATGATCGCGCAGCCGGACCTGACCTATTACCAGGCGCTGTTCGCACAGTGCAGCCGCATGATGCTGGCGATCCAGCAGCTGCCGGTTCCGGTGATCGCTCGGGTGCAGGGCATCGCGACCGCCGCGGGCTGCCAGCTGGTCGCTCAGTGCGACCTCGCCGTGGCGTCGACCGATGCGCGCTTCGCGGTCAGCGGCGTCAACTACGGCCTGTTCTGCTCCACTCCCAGCGTGCCGCTGCTGCGCAACGTGCCGGCCAAGCAGGCGATGGAAATGCTCGTGACCGGCGACTTCATCTCGGCCCAGGAAGCGCAGGAGCGAGGGCTCGTCAACCATGCCGTCGCGCCGGACCGGGTCGACGCGGAAATCGATCGGCTGGTGGCCAGCATCCTGGCGAAGCCGCGCGTGGCCCTCGCGATGGGCAAGGAACTGTTCTACCGCCAGCGTGAAATGGGCATCGCGGCCGCGTACCAGCTGGCCGCGCAGGTGATGGCCGCCAACATGATGGACGGCTGCGCGCAGGAGGGCGTCACCGCCTTCACCGAGAAGCGCAAGCCGAAGTGGACGCCCGGCGCTGAATGATCGACATCGACCAGCTGATCTCCGAACTCAGCCAGCGCGGAACGCCGTGGGAGGGCACGACCCTCATTGCCTGCCTGGTCGCCGCGTACGGGATCTGCTGGCTGACCGGCCGCCGGCAACCGCCCGACTCCGTGCTGTTCGGCCGCCACCTGTTCGATGGCGTGTTGTTTCCGCTGCTGGCCCTGGCCTTCACCTACACCGCCCGCGTGGCCCTCGGCCAACTGCACCGGGTGCCGCTGCTGCGCCTGGCGGTGCCGGTGCTGGTGTCGCTGGCGGTGATCCGCCTCGTGGCCCGCGTGCTGCCGCTGGTGTTCCCGCGTTTCGGCTGGGCGCGGGTGGTGGAACGCGTGTTCTCCTGGCTCGCCTGGATCGCGGCCGTGCTGTGGATGCTCGGGCTGCTGCCGGCCGTGATGGCGGAGATGGAGTCCATCGAATTCGCCTTCGGCAAGTCCAGGGTGAGCCTGCTGTCCATCGTCCAGGGCGTGCTGTCGTCCGGGCTGGTGATGGTGCTCGTCCTCTGGGTGTCGGCCGCATTGGAGCGCAAGCTGCTGTACGCCGCGGTGGCCGACGACCTCTCCTTGCGCAAGGTGGCCGCCAATACCATCCGCGCCGTCCTGCTGCTGCTCGGCTTCCTGTTCGCGCTGTCCGCGGCGGGAGTGGACCTCACCGCGCTGTCGGTGCTGGGCGGCGCCATCGGCGTCGGCCTCGGCTTCGGCCTGCAGAAGCTGGCGGCCAATTACGTGAGCGGCTTCGTCATCCTGGCGGAGCGCAGCCTGCGCATCGGCGACACCGTCCGCGTGGACAACTTCGAAGGCGTGGTGGCGGACATCAAGACGCGCTACACGCTGATCCGCTCGCTGTCCGGCACCGAGTCCGTGGTGCCCAACGAGAAGCTGATCACCGAGCGCATCGAGAACCTGTCGCTCGCCGATCCGCGCGTGCTGCTGACCACCGACGTGTCGGTGGCCTATGACAGCGACGTCGAGCTGGTGCAGAAGGTGCTGCTGGAGGCCGCCATCGGTGCGACGCGCGTCGTGCCCGAGCCGGCGCCCGTGGTGCGGCTGGCGCGGCTGGGCGCCGACGGGCTGGAGTTCTCCGTGCTGTTCTGGATCGCCGATCCGCAGAACGGCCAGCTGGCCGTGCGGTCGGACGTGAACCTGCGCATTCTCAAGGGGCTGCGCGCAGCGGGCATAGAGATCCCGTTCCCGCAGCGCGTCGTGCACCTCACTTCATCAGCGACGGAAGCCAGAGGCTGAGCTGCGGGAAGGCGATCAGCACGCCGAGCATCAGCACCATCACCGCCACGAAAGGCCAGCAGCCGCGGAAGATGTTGCCCAGCCCGACGCCGGGCAGCAGCGCATTGAGCACGAACAGGTTCATGCCCACGGGCGGCGAGATCAGGCCGATCTGCACGATCATCACGATCAGCACGCCGAACCAGACCGGGTCGAAGCCCAGCGAGGTCACGATGGGAAAGAACAGAGGGATGGTGAGCAGCACCATCGTCAGCTCCTCCATCACCGTGCCCAGCACCACGTAGATCGCCATCATCGCGACGACGACCATGGTGGGCGACAGGCCCAGGTGGGTGATCCACTGCTTCAGGTCGCCCGGCAGGGTGGTGAAGTTCACGAAGTTGGCGAACAGCGTGGCGGCGATCAGCAGCGTGAACAGCATCGCCGTGGTGCGCGCCGATTCGACCAGGACGTCGTACAGGTCGCGCCAGCTGAGCCTCCCGCGCAGCAGCGCGAACAGGAAGGCGCCGGCCGCGCCGAAGCCCGCACCCTCCGTGGCCGTGAAGAAGCCGCCGTAGATGCCGCCCAGCACCAGGACCACCAGCACGAGCACGCCCCAGATGCCGCGCAAGGCGCGCCAGCGTTCGGGCCAGGAGCTCCGCTCGCCGGCCGGGGCGTGCTTGGGATCGCGCGAGGTGACGATGACGATCGCACCCATCAGCATCGCCGCGGTGAGCAGCCCGGGGATGACACCGGCGGCGAACAGCTTGCCGATGTTGGTCTCGGTGATGATCCCGTAGATCACCATGATGGTAGATGGCGGGATCATGATGCCGAGCGTGCCGCCCGCGGCCATGACCCCCGTGGAGAGCGAGTCGCTGTAGCCCAGCTTGCGCATCGACGGATAGGCCACCTTGCTCATGGTGGCGGCGGTCGCGATGGAGGATCCGCAGATGGCGCCGAAGCCCGCGCAGGCCGCCACGGTCGCATGCGCGAGCCCGCCGCGCAGGTGGCCGATGAAGGCGTAGGCGGCCTGGAACAGCTCGTGCGCGAGGCCCGCGCGCGCGACGAAGTTGCCCATCAGGATGAACAGCGGGATCACCGACAGCGTGTAGGCGAAGCCGGTCTCGTACACCACTTGCGCGGCGCTCGCCATGGCCGGTTGCCAGCCGCGCGTGAGCCCGATCCCCGCGAAGCCGACGAGGCCCATCGCGAATGCCAGGGGCACCCGCATGAGCGCCAGGATGAAGATGGCGGCGAAGCCGATCAGCGCCGCGGTCACAGCGCGACTCCTTCGCCTTCGGCGCGGTCCACCGGCGGCGCGCCCAGCAGGGCCAGGTGCACCACGCCGGTGATGCCGCACAGCAGGCCCATGCCATAGATGAAGGGCGCCTTGGGGATCTGCAGCTGCGCGGTGGTTTCACCGTTCTGGGCGAACTGGAGGCCGGTGCGCCACATCAACCAGGCCAGCGCCAGCAGCACGGCGGCGCACAGCAGGTGCACCACCACGCCCTGCGCGCGCCGCACCCAGGCCGGCAGGTAGGGATCGAGCGAGTCGAATTCCACGTGCTCGCCGCGACGCGACACCAGCGGCAGGGCCCCGAAGATGACGACGACCATCAGCAGCTCCGTGAGCTCCAGCGAGCCAGGAATGGAGTTGGAGACGAGCTTGCGCCCGATGACGTCGAAGAAGGTCAGGGCCATGATCGCGAAGAGCGCGATCCCCGACAGCAGCCCGCACAGCAGGTCCAGCAGCTTGTTCAATCTCTTGGTCCGGTTTTCTGGAAGGGTGCGCAAAAAGGCGGCACCCGGAGACCTCCCCGGCTGCCGCCTTCGTAGCAGGGCTGTGGGCTTACTTGGAAGCCTTCGCGATCTCGGAGCGGAATTCCGCCAGCACCTTGGCCGCGTCCTTGAGGCCCTTGGCTTCCGCTTCCTTCACCCACTTCTGCTCGAGCGCGGAGGTCTTGGACTTCACGTCGGCCACGAACTTCGCGTCCGCCTTGGTGATCTGCACGTTGTTGGCCTGCATGAGCGCGTAGGCGCGCAGGTCCACCTTGTCCCAGTTGCGGCCCATGATGCGCGCCGCCACCTCGCCGGACGCATCGTCGACTGCCTTCTTGTCGGCGGCGCTGAGCTTGCCGTACGTGCCGGGATTCATCATGAAGACGAAGCTGGTGTTGTACAGGCCGCCGGGGAAGGTGGTGGCGTACTTGATCACCTTGTCGATCTTGAAGGACTCGATGGATTCCGCCGGGAACAGCGTGCCGTCCATCACGCCGCCCGAGAGCAGCTCGTACGAATCCGGCGCCGGCTTGAGCGTCACGTTCATGCCCAGCGTCTTGGAGATCTCGTTGACCATGCCGCCGCCCACGCGCCACTTGAGGCCCTGCAGGTCTTCCAGCTTGGTGACCGGCCGCTTGGTGTTGAACACGATGCCCGGCCCGTGCGTGAAGAAGGCCAGCACGTGCACGCCCTGGTGCTCCTGCGCGAACTCGGGATGCTTCATCGCCACGCGGTTGAAGGCCACCGACAGGGGCTCGGCCGAATCGCCCAGGAAGGAGAACTCGGCCATCTGCGTCAACACGAACCGGCCGGGCGTGTAGCCATGGACGGTGAAGGAAACGTCCGCGAGGCCGTTCTTCACCGCGTCGTAGGTGCCGGGCGGGTTGGCCACCGCGCGGGGCAGCACGTTGCACTTGACCCGGCCGGCGGAGTTCTTCTCGACCAGGTCGCACCACTCCTTCTGCGCGACGCTCAGCGCGTGCGTGGGCGGCACCCAGCTGGAGGCGGTCAGCACTGTCTGGGCGCCGGCCGTGCCGGCAACGCAGAAGGCGGCCATGGCCGAGAGGGAAAGCAGGCTGCGTTTCATCCAACGAACTCCAGTGTCTGAAAGTGCGTTGGACTGTAATTCGCGGCCCGCGCCGCGCCGGTCCTGACTTACCCGCATCGCAGGTCGCGCGGCGCGGTAGCCGTCGCGAGCTGGGGGGCTTTCCGGGACGGGGCGCGTAGCGGGCCTATAATCGCAAAAAAGAACGGTCGTTCTTTTTCTGTCGCGCCATGCGGTGGCACGATGCAATCCGCGGCCGCCGCTCCCTGGCGGCATAGAATTCCAGTTTACGTCAACGTCAATTCTCGGAAGAGATCTCTAGGAGTGCCCAGCATGAAGGTCCTGGTCCCGGTCAAGCGGGTGGTGGACTACAACGTGAAGGTCCGCGTGAAGTCGGACAACACGGGTGTGGACATCGCGAACGTCAAGATGAGCATGAACCCGTTCGACGAGATCGCGGTCGAAGAGGCGGTGCGCCTGAAGGAAAAGGGCGTCGCCACCGAGGTGATCGCCGTCTCCTGCGGCGTGCAGCAGTGCCAGGAGACCCTGCGCACCGCGATGGCGATCGGCGCCGACCGCGCGATCCTGGTGCAAACCGACGAGGAACTGCAGCCGCTGGCCGTGGCCAAGCTGCTCAAGGCCCTGGTCGACAAGGAGCAGCCCGGCCTGATCATCCTGGGCAAGCAGGCGATCGACGACGACTGCAACCAGACCGGCCAGATGCTGGCGGCGCTGGCCGACCTGCCACAGGCCACCTTCGCCTCCAAGGTCGAAGTGGTCGACGGAAAAGCCAGGGTCACGCGCGAAGTCGACGGCGGCCTGGAGACCCTGTCGATCTCGATTCCCGCGGTGATCACCACCGACTTGCGCCTGAACGAGCCGCGCTACGTGACGCTGCCCAACATCATGAAGGCCAAGAAGAAGCAGCTGGACATCGTCAAGCCCGAGGACCTGGGCGTGGACGTCAAGCCGCGCCTGAAGACCCTGAAGGTCACGGAGCCGCCCAAGCGCGGCGCCGGTGTGAAGGTGCCCGACGTGGCCACCCTCGTTGCGAAACTCAAGAATGAAGCCAAGGTGATCTGATGGCCGCCCTCGTCATTGCCGAACACGACAACAAGTCGATCAAGCCCTCCACCCTGAACACCGTCACCGCGGCCATCGCCTGCGGCGGCGAAGTGCACGTGCTGGTCGCCGGCGCCAATGCAGCCGAGGCCGCCAAGGCCGCCAGCCAGATCGCCGGCGTGGCCAAGGTGATCCACGCCGATGGCGCCCAGCTCGAACACGGTCTCGCCGAGAACGTCGCCGCGCAGGTGCTGGCCATCGCCGGCAACTACAGCCACGTCCTGTTCCCGGCCACCGCCGGCGGCAAGAACGTCGCCCCGCGCGTGGCCGCCAAGCTGGACGTCGCGCAGATCTCCGACATCACCAAGGTCGACAGCCCCGACACCTTCGAGCGTCCGATCTACGCCGGCAACGCGATTGCCATCGTGCAAAGCGCCGACAAGATCAAGGTGATCACGGTGCGCACCACCGGCTTCGACCCGGCTGCGGCCACCGGCGGCAGCGCCGCGGTGGAAAGCGTGGGCGCCGCCGCCGACAGCGGCAAGAGCAGCTTCCTGGGCCAGGAGATCGCGCAGAACGACCGTCCCGAGCTCACCGCCGCCAAGATCATCGTCTCCGGTGGCCGGGCCATGGGCTCCAACGAGAAGTTCCACGAGGTGCTGGAGCCTCTGGCCGACAAGCTGGGTGCCGCCATCGGCGCCAGCCGCGCGGCGGTCGACGCGGGCTACGCGCCCAACGACCTGCAGGTCGGCCAGACCGGCAAGATCGTGGCGCCGCAGCTGTACATCGCCTGCGGCATCTCGGGTGCGATCCAGCACCTGGCCGGCATGAAGGACTCCAAGGTGATCGTGGCGATCAACAAGGATCCGGAAGCGCCGATCTTCAGCGTGGCCGATTACGGCCTCGAGGCGGACCTGTTCCAGGCCGTGCCGGAGCTGGTGAAGGCCCTGTAAGGGCGCGCGACGGCGCCGGTCCCAACCCCTCCGCGGGAGGGGGAGGGGGGCGCCGCATTTCACGGAGGATCTCGCCATGAGCTACACCGCCCCCCTCAAGGACATGCTGTTCGACATCGAGCACCTCGCCGGTCTCGAACAGATCGCCCAACTGCCCGGCTTCGAGGAAGCCGGCCTCGAAACGGCCCAGGCCGTGCTCGAGGAATGCGCCCGCTTCAACGAAGGCGTGGTCGCCCCGCTGAACGCCGAAGGCGACAGGAATCCTTCGAGCTGGAAGGACGGCAAGGTCACCACCACCGCGGGCTTCGTGCAGGCGTACAAGCAGTACGCCGAGGGCGGCTGGCAGGGCCTGCAGCATCCGTCGGATTTCGGCGGCCAGGGCCTGCCCAAGGCGATCGGTGCGGCCTGCATCGAGATGCTCAACTCCGCCAACCTGAGCTTCGCGCTGTGCCCGCTGCTCACCGACGGCGCCATCGAGGCGCTGCTGACCGCGGGTTCGGACGGCCTGAAGGCGGTGTACCTGGAGAAGCTGGTGAGCGGCGAATGGACCGGCACCATGAACCTCACCGAGCCGCAGGCCGGCAGCGATCTCGCCATGGTGCGCAGCCGCGCCGAGCCGCAGCCCGACGGCACCTACAAGGTGTTCGGCACCAAGATCTTCATCACCTACGGCGAGCACGACATGGCGGACAACATCGTCCACCTGGTGCTGGCCCGCATCCCCGGCGCGCCGGAAGGCGTCAAGGGCATCAGCCTGTTCGTCGTGCCCAAGTTCATGGTGAACCAGGACGGCTCCCTCGGCGCGCGCAACGACGTGCACTGCGTGAGCATCGAGCACAAGCTGGGCATCAAGGCCTCGCCGACCGCGGTGCTGCAGTACGGCGACCATGGTGGTGCCACCGGCTTCATCGTCGGCGAGGAGAACCGCGGCCTCGAGTACATGTTCATCATGATGAACGCGGCGCGCTACGCCGTGGGCATGCAGGGCATCGCGGTGGCGGAGCGTGCGTACCAGAAGGCCGTGGCCTACGCCCGGGACCGCGTGCAGTCGCGTCCGGTCGATGGCTCGGTCGGCGGACCCGCCGCGATCATCCACCACCCCGACGTGCGCCGCATGCTGATGACGATGCGCGCCTACACCGAGGGCTGCCGCGCGATGGCCAGCGTGGCGGCTGCCGCGTACGACGCCGCGCACCACCATCCGGATGCCGCCGCGCGCAAGCAGAACCAGGCTTTCTACGAATTCCTGGTGCCGCTGGTGAAGGGCTACAGCACGGAGATGAGCCTCGAAGTGACATCGCTGGGCGTGCAGGTGCACGGCGGCATGGGCTTCATCGAGGAGACCGGCGCGGCCCAGTACTACCGCGACGCCAAGATCCTGACCATCTACGAAGGCACGACCGCGATCCAGGCCAATGACCTGGTGGGCCGCAAGACGGCCCGCGACGGCGGCCAGACGGCCCAGGCCATCGCGGCGCAGATCGAGAAGACCGAGGGCGAGCTGGCGAAACGCGACAGCGTGGCCGCCCGCGCCGTCGCCAGGCGGCTGGCCGCCGCGCGCCAGGCCTTCCTCGACGTGGTGGCCTTCGTCGCCCAGCAGTCCAAAGGCTCGCCGAACGCCGTGTTCGCCGGCTCGGTGCCTTACCTGATGCTGGCGGGCAACCTGGTCGCGGGCTGGCAGCTGGCCCGCTCGCTGCTGGTGGCCGAGGACCTGTTGCAAAAGGGACAGGACGCGGACTTCATGCGCGCGAAGATCGTCACCGCACGCTTCTACGCCGACCACATACTGGCCAAGGCACCCGGCGTGCGCGACAGCATCGTCGAAGGCGCGGACAGCGTCACGGCGCTGCCGCTGGAAGCCTTCTGATCCCCTAGGAGCCCCGATGTCGAAACTGCCCCCCGTCCTGCGCAACCTGTCGCTGCCCGTGATCGCGTCGCCGATGTTCATCATCAGCACGCCCAGGCTGGTGATCGAGCAGTGCAAGGCGGGCGTGGTGGGTTCGATGCCGGCGCTCAACGCGCGGCCGGCGTCGCAGCTGGACGAATGGCTGCACGAGATCGAGGAAACGCTGGCGGCCTACAACCGCGCGAACCCGGACCGGCCCGCTGCGCCGTATGCGATCAACCAGATCGTGCACAAGAGCAACGACCGGCTCGAACACGACATGGAAGCCGTCGTCAAGCGCAAGGTGCCGATCATCATCACCTCGCTGGGCGCGCGCGTGGACGTCAACGAAGCGATCCACTCGTATGGCGGCGTGGTGCTGCACGACATCATCAACAACACCTTCGCGCGCAAGGCGATCGAGAAGGGCGCCGACGGCCTGATCGCCGTGGCGGCCGGCGCCGGCGGCCACGCGGGCGTGAAGAGCCCGTTCGCGCTGGTGCAGGAAATCCGCGAGTGGTTCGACGGCCCGATCGCGCTGTCCGGCGCCATCGCCAACGGCGGCGCCGTGCTGGCGGCGCAGGCCCTGGGCGCGGACTTCGCGTACATCGGGTCGGCCTTCATCGCCACCCACGAGGCGCGGGCCCCCGAAGGCTACAAGCAGGCCATCGTGGAAGGCAGCTCGGACGACATCGTGTACTCCAGCCTGTTCACCGGCGTGCACGGCAACTACCTCAAGGCCAGCATCCGCGCGGCGGGGCTGGACCCCGACAAGCTGCCGGAAAGCGACCCGAGCAAGATGAGTTTCGGCGGCGGCGAGGGCAGCAAGAAGGCGTGGAAGGACATCTGGGGTTCGGGCCAGGGCATCGGTGCGGTGAAGGAGGTCACGCACGTGGCGGACTTCGTCGCGAACCTGAAACGCGAGTACGCGCAGGCGCGGGAGCGCCTGGGCATGCCTTCGCTCGCCACGGCTTGATCCGTAGGCTGGGGTGAGCGCGCAGGCGAACCCCAGCGCTTCGCGCTTCGCTGGGGTTCGCCTGCGCGCTCACCGCCAGCCTACGACCCCGGCCCGTACGAGAGCGCCGAGGCCTTGCCCCAGAACACGCGGTACATGAACACCGTGTAGACGATGATCGCGGGCAGCGTGACCGCCACCCCCGCGAAGATCACCACCAGCGACTCGTGCGCGCTCGCCGCCTGCCACACCGTCAGCCGGTCGATGACGATGTACGGGTAGATGCTGTACGCCAGTCCCAGGAAGGACAGCACGAAGATCAGCACCGTGCTGGCGAACACCACCCAGCCGTAGCCCGCCTGCACCACGTTCTCGCGCCCCGTCACATGCCAGGCCGCGAAGAACGCGGCGGCGCACGCCACCGGGATCGGCAGCAGCCCCAGGAACTGCGGCATCGCGAACCACTTGTCGAACACGTTGGGGCTCACCAGCGGCGTCGCCAGCGAGATGCCGACCAGGGCCGCGCCCATCGGCCACAGCACCAGCCGCGCCCAGCGCACGGCGCGGGCCTGCAGTTCGCCGTCGGTCTTCATGATCAGCCAGCCCGCACCCAGCATCGCGTAGGCCGTGGGCAGGGTCACGGCGATCAGCAGGCTGAACAGCGTCGGCCACAGGCCATGGTCGAAGGCGGTGAGGTAGCGCCCCAGCATCCAGCCCTGGGCGGCGGCGGCCATCAGCGAGCCCAGCGCGAACAGGCGGTTCCACATGTCCTTGCGCGCGGCCCGCGCCTTCACCCGGAAGTCGAAGGACACGCCGCGCAGGATCAGCCCGATCAGCATCACCGCGACCGGCAGGTACAGCGCCGACAGCACCAGGCCGTGCGCGCGCGGAAATGCGATCAGCAGCACGCCGATGCCCAGCACCAGCCAGGTCTCGTTGGCGTCCCAGAACGGGCCGATGCTCGAGACCATCACGTCCTTCTGTTCGTCGCTGGCGAAGGGCAGCAGCAGGCCCACGCCGAGGTCGTAGCCGTCCAGCACCACGTAGGCCAGCAACGCGAGCCCCATCACGGCCATGAAGACGAGGGGCAGCAGGTTGTTCCAGTTCAGGTCCATCGCGCGCTCCTCAGGCGGGTCCGCCGACGGCCATGGCGGCCTTGGGACTTTGCGGTGTTTGAAGGGTGGGCATGGCCGGATGCTCCGACATGTACATCAGCACCCGCACGTAGGCGCCGAGCAGGAACACGTACACGGCGAGGTAGGAGAGCAGCGTCGCGAGCACCGTGCCCGGGGGGTGCTGCGCGACGAGCTCCGCCGTGCGCAACTGGCCGTAAACCAGGAAAGGTTGGCGGCCTACCTCGGTGACGATCCAGCCGGCGAGGGTCGCGACCCAGCCGGAGAAGGTCATCGCCGCGAGCAGGCGCAGCTGCCAGCGCGAAAAGGGCGAGTCCTCGGCCGACGCCGTGCGGCGTCGCCGCCAGAGCGTCCACGCGGACCACCAGGACACGCCCAGCATCAGCAGGCCCATGCCCACCATCACGCGGAAGCCCCAGAACACCGGCGCCACCGGCGGATGCGCGTTCGGGAACTGGTCCAGACCCTTGAGCTCCGCCTCGGCGTCGTGCGCGAGGATGAGGCTGGCGAGCTTGGGCACCTGCAACGCGAAGTCGGTGCGGCCTTCCTTTTCGTTGGGCCAGCCGAAGAGCGTCAGCGGCGCGCCTTTCTCCGTGTGCCAGATGGCTTCGACGGCCGCGATCTTGGCCGGCTGGTGCTCCAGCGTGTTGAGGCCGTGCATGTCGCCCGCGACGATCTGCAGGGGGATCGCGATGGCGGTGGCGACGACCGCGGTGCGCAGCGCGCGCGTGGTGCCCCCGTTCGCCGTGCCGCGCAGCAGCTGCCAGGCCGACAGCCCCGCGATCAGGAAGCCGGCGGTGAGTGTCGAGGCCAGCAGCTTGTGCGCGAGTCTGTAGGGGAACGAGGGGTTGAACACGATCGCGAGCCAGTCCTGCGCGTGGTAGCTGCCGTCGATCACGGTGAAGCCCGTGGGCGTCTGCATCCAGGAGTTGAGGCTCAGGATCCAGAAGGCCGACAGCGTGGTGCCCGCCGCGACCATCAGCGTGGCGATCATGTGCACGCGGTCGGACACGCGGCCGCGCCCGAACAGCATGATCCCGAGGAAGGTGGCCTCGAGGAAAAAGGCCGTCAGCACCTCGTAGCCCAGGAGCGGGCCGGCGATGTTGCCGACGCGTTCCATGTAGCCCGGCCAGTTGGTGCCGAACTGGAAGCTCATGGTGATGCCCGAGACCACGCCTATCGCGAAGCTGAGTGCGAACACCTTGGTCCACAGGTAGTAGGCCTCCTCCCAGTGGCGCGCCTCGCCCTGATCCTTCGCGGTGCTGTGGCGCACGCGGAAGTAGACGAGGAACCAGCACAACGCGATGTTGATGGTGGGGAAAAGGATGTGGAAGGCGATGTTGGCTGCGAACTGCAGGCGCGACAGCATCAGGGTGTCCATCGTTCACGTTTCCTTGTCGTTGCGGGACCTGCCGGTCACCCGGTCCTTGAGTTCCAGCACGCGCGTCACGGCCGCGCCCATTCCCATCAGCTGCAGGGCGGTCTCGGGCGCCAGCTTCTGCACGTCGTCGAACCAGGTCATGAGGCGGTCGATCAGCTCGTACATCTCGCGCATGCGCTGCTGCGCATGGCGCTCGGCATCGCTGCCGGGCTGCTCCAGCAGCGCCATGCGCAGCATCGACAGTGTCGGCTCGATTTCGCGCCGGCGGCGCTCTTCCGCAAGCACGCGGAAAATCTCCCAGACGTCCGGCGGCGCCTCGAAGTACTCGCGCCGGTCGCCGGGCTGGTGCCTCATCCGCACGAGCCGCCACGACTGCAACTCCTTCAGCCCCATGCTCACGTTCGAACGCGAGAACTCGAGCGTGTCGGCGATCTCGTCGGCGTTCAGCGGGCGCTGCGAGATGAAGAGCAGGGCGTAGATCTGGCCGACCGTGCGGTTGATGCCCCAGCGGCTGCCCATCTCGCCGAAGTGCGAGACGAACTGGCGGCCGAGGGGCGGGAGCTTCTCCTGCAAGGACATGGCTGGTCATTCTGTCGGGTCGTTCCGCAAGTTTCAGAAAGTTCTGAAATTTCAGACAAAGCGTCAGGGGCTCTCGCCATGTCGGTTTGCGCCATACTGTACGCATGAACAGTATCGATCGCAGCAGTTCCAACGTTCCCGAGGAGGTGCGCGTGCCGCTTTCGGCGCTCAAGGGACGGGGATCCGCGAGCTGGTTTCCGCATCGCTTCGAAAAGGATGCGCGCGAGTCCTTCGACGACGGCTGGGACCGCAGCGACGAAGAGGCCGCCGGCCTGCCGCGCACGCAAGTGATCTGGGAAAACGCCCGCAGCATCATCGCCAGCAACGACTCGCCGGACATCTTCTTCGACCAGTCGCTCAATCCCTACCGCGGGTGCGAGCACGGCTGCATCTATTGCTACGCGCGGCCGACGCACAGCTACCTGAACCTCTCGCCGGGACTGGACTTCGAGACCAAGATCATCGCCAAGCGCAACGCCGTGGAGCTGCTGCGCCACGAGCTGGGGCGCAAGTCCTACCGCCCCGCGTTGATCGCCATCGGCACGGCCACCGACTGCTACCAGCCGGTGGAGCGCGAACTGCGGCTGACGCGCAGCGTGATCGAGGTGCTGCAGGAAACGCAGCATCCCTTCGGCCTGGTGACGAAGTCGAGCGGCGTCGAGCGCGACCTCGACCTGATCGCGCCGATGGCGCAGCAGCGGCTGGCCGCGGTGTACGTGACCATCACCACGCTGGATCCGCAGCTCGCGCGCACGCTGGAGCCGCGCGCCGCGGCGCCGCACCGGCGCCTGCGCGTGCTGCGCACGCTGGCCGAGCACGGCATCCCGTGCGGCGTCAGCCTCGCGCCCCAGATTCCGTTCCTCAACGACGACATGGAGCAGGTGCTCGAAGCGGCCTGGGACGCCGGCGCGCGCGAGGCCTTCTACCATGTGATCCGCCTGCCCTGGGAGGTGGCGCCGCTGTTCCGCCAGTGGCTGGAGACGCACTACCCGCAACGCGCGCAACGCGTGATGCACCGCATCCAGGAGATGCGCGGCGGCAAGGACTACGACAGCGATTTCGCCACGCGCATGAAGGGCTCGGGCACCTGGGCGGAGCTGCTCAAGCAACGTTTCGAGAAGGCGGCCAGGCGGCTCGGCTTCAACGCCAAGACGCTGCCGTTCCGCACGGACCTGTTCCGGCCGCCCTCGGCCGGGGGCCAGGCCACGCTGTTCTAGCGGAGGGCGAGGGCGCCTTCGCGCCGGGCACTCAGTGGATCAGGAAGAGGCCGGCGCCGAACATCGCCGCGGCCAGCAGGCTGCCGGTGATGTTGGACTGGAGCTGGCGCGGACCCGGCACGCGGCGCACCTGGTGGTTCCACAACCAGACCACGGGCAGCACCGCCAGCAGGGCGACCAGGGCCAGCACGTCCCAGCGCATGAAGCTGGTCCAGGCCGGCAGCAGCACGCGCGAAGGCCCTTGCCAGAGGGTTTCCATCGGCAGCTGCTGGCTCCACAGGCCGGCGGCCACGAGCGCACCGGCGACGAACGAGAGCGTGAGGATGGGCTTGAGCGTGCGCCGCCACCCGAGCAGGCTGAAGAGCGTCCCGCTGGCGCCAGCAATCACCAGGAAGGATCCGAGGGCCGTGCGGGCGTCGACGCTGCCGCCGACCCAGCGCCAGATGGCGACGTTGCAGGCCACGCCCAGCCACAGGCTGCCCCACAGCACCAGCATGGCCGGATGCGTGGGCATGTGCGACTCGCCCGGCATCAGCAGGGTGGAGTAGCCGGTGGATCGGAACAGCCGGAGCGCCATGCGGTCATTGTCGCCGGGGCGCACCGGCTTGGCACTTTGCGGCCGCGCAGGCTGTGCACAGGAAGCGACACGGCGGTGCCGCTGCTTGCGAATCAGGCGCTGAAGAAGCCTTTCAGCTTGTGGCTTCGGCCAACAAGCCCTTCGGGCAATTGTTACCCTGCTCCCCTGCGCTTCGGCCTACGTGCTCACGCACTGAAGAAGCCTTTCAGCTTGTCAGCCCAGGACTCCTCGCCGGGCGAGTGCTTGGCACCGCCTTTCTTGAGCGATTCGTCCAGTTCCTTGAGCAGCTTGCGCTGGTGCTCGGTGAGCTTGACCGGCGTCTCCACGGCGATGTGGCAGTACAGGTCGCCCGCGACGCTGGAGCGCACGCCCTTGATGCCCTTGGCGCGCAGGCGGAACTGCTTGCCGGCCTGGGTGCCCTCGGGGATGTCGATGGCGGCCTTGCCGTCCAGCGTCGGCACGTCGATCTCGCCGCCGAGCGCCGCGCGGGCGATGCTCACCGGCACCACCACGTGCAGGTCGTCGCCGTCCCGCTCGAACAGCGTGTGCTTCTTCAGCCGGATCTCGATGAACAGGTCGCCCGGCGGCCCGCCGTTGGTTCCGGGTTCGCCGTTGCCGGCGCTGCGGATGCGCATGCCGTCGTCGATGCCCGGGGGGATGCGCACTTCCAGCGTCTTCTGCCGCTTGACCTTGCCCTGGCCGTGGCAGGTCTGGCACGGCTCGGGAATGATCTTGCCGGTGCCGCGGCAGTGCGGGCAGGTCTGCTGCACGCTGAAGAAGCCCTGGCGCATCTGGACCACGCCCGCGCCGTGGCAGGTCGTGCAGGTCTTGGCCTGGGTCCCGGGCTTGGCGCCGCTGCCGTGGCAGGTCTCGCATTCGTCCCAGGACGGAATGCGGATCTGGGCGTCCTTGCCCTTGGCCGCCTCTTCCAGCGTGATCTCCATCGCGTACGACAGGTCGCTGCCGCGATAGACCTGGCGGCCGCCGCGGCCGGCACCCCCGCGCTGCTGGCCGAAGATGTCGCCGAAGATGTCGCCGAACGCTTCCGCGAAGCCGCCGAAACCTTCCGCGCCGGGCCCGCCCGGGCCGCGCATGTTGGGGTCCACCCCGGCATGCCCGAACTGGTCGTAGGCGGCGCGCTTCTCGGTGTCCGAGAGCATCTCGTACGCTTCCTTGGCTTCCTTGAAGCGCGCTTCCGCGTCCTTGGCGCCGGCGTCCGCCCCCTGGTTGCGGTCAGGGTGGTGCTTCATCGCCAGCTTGCGATAAGCCTTCTTGATCTCGTCGTCCGAAGCGTTCTTCGGTACGCCCAGGATTTCGTAGTAGTCGCGTTTCGTGGCCATTGTTCGAGTGGTACTTCAACGAGAACGCCGCGTTGACCTCCGCCGAAGGCGTGAGCGTCGAACGCGGCGAGTTAAACCGGCGCTGAGCGTCCGCGTTTAACCCTTCTTCACTTCCTTGACTTCCGCGTCCACGACGTTGTCGTCGTTGGCCGGCTTGGACGATGCACCGGCGGCGGCCGCGGCGGCGTCCGCACCCGGGGCGCCCGCGCCACCGGCGGCCTGCTGCGCCTCGTACATCTTCTCGCCCAGCTTCTGGCTGGAGGTCATGAGCGCGTTGGTCTTGGCCTCGATCGCTTCCTTGTCCTCGGACTTGAGCACTTCCTCGAGTTCCTTGGCCGCGGCTTCGATCTTGTCCTTCTCGCCGGCATCGAGCTTGTCGCCGTACTCGGTGAGGCTCTTGCGCACGCTGTGCACCATGGCTTCGCCCTGGTTGCGGGCCTGGACCAGTTCCAGCTTCTTCTTGTCCTCGGCCGCGTTGACTTCGGCGTCCTTCACCATCTTCTCGATCTCGGCCTCGGACAGGCCGGAGTTCGCCTTGATGGTGATCTTGTTTTCCTTGCCGGTGCCCTTGTCCTTGGCGCCCACGTGCAGGATGCCGTTGGCGTCGATGTCGAAGCTCACCTCGATCTGGGGCAGGCCGCGCGGCGACGGCGGGATGCCTTCCAGGTTGAATTCGCCCAGCAGCTTGTTGCCGCTGGCGATGTCGCGCTCGCCCTGGAACACCTTGATGGTCACGGCCGGCTGGTTGTCGTCGGCCGTCGAGAAGGTCTGGGCGAACTTGGTCGGGATCGTGGTGTTCTTCTTGATCATCTTCGTCATCACGCCGCCCAGGGTCTCGATGCCCAGCGACAGCGGGGTGACGTCCAGCAGCAGCACGTCCTTGCGCTCGCCCGAGAGCACTTGGCCCTGGATGGCGGCGCCGACGGCCACGGCCTCGTCGGGGTTCACGTCCTTGCGTGGCTCCTTGCCGAAGAAGTCCTTCACCTTTTCCTGCACCTTGGGCATGCGCGTCATGCCGCCCACCAGGATCACGTCCTGGATGTCGTTCACGGACACGCCGGCGTCCTTGATCGCGACCTTGCAGGGCTCGATCGTGCGCTGGATCAGCTCATCGACCAGCGCTTCGAGCTTGGCGCGCGTGAGCTTGATGTTCAGGTGCTTGGGACCGGATGCATCGGCCGTCACGTACGGCAGGTTGATGTCGGTCTGCGTGCTGTTGGACAGTTCGATCTTGGCCTTCTCCGCGGCTTCCTTCAGGCGCTGCAGCGCGAGCACGTCCTTGGTCAGGTCGACGCCCTGTTCCTTCTTGAACTCGGTGACGATGTAATCGATGATGCGCTGGTCGAAGTCCTCGCCGCCCAGGAAGGTGTCGCCGTTGGTGGACAGCACTTCGAACTGCTTTTCGCCCTCGACGTCGGCGATCTCGATGATCGAGATGTCGAAGGTGCCGCCGCCCAGGTCATAGACGGCGATCTTGCGGTCGCCCTTGCCGTGCTTGTCCAGGCCGAAGGCCAGCGCCGCCGCGGTGGGCTCGTTGATGATGCGCTTGACGTCCAGGCCGGCGATCCGGCCCGCGTCCTTGGTGGCCTGGCGCTGGCTGTCGTTGAAGTACGCGGGCACCGTGATCACGGCTTCCGTCACTTCCTCGCCCAGGTAGTCCTCGGCCGTCTTCTTCATCTTGCGCAGCACTTCGGCGGACACCTGCGGGGGCGCCAGCTTCTTGCCGCGCTCTTCCACCCAGGCGTCGCCGTTGTCGGCGGCCACGATCTTGTAGGGCATCAGGTCGATGTCCTTCTGCACTTCCTTCTCGGTGAACTTGCGGCCGATCAGGCGCTTGACCGCGTAGAAGGTGTGCCGGGGGTTGGTCACGGCCTGGCGCTTGGCCGAGGCGCCCACGAGGATCTCGCCGTCCTCCTGGTAAGCGACGATCGAAGGCGTGGTGCGCGCGCCTTCGGAGTTCTCGATGACCTTGACGTTGTTGCCCTCCATGATGGCAACGCACGAGTTGGTCGTGCCCAGGTCGATGCCGATGATCTTTGCCATTTCTCTCTCCTAAATCTGTTCGCCCGCGGGGGCTGTGAACCAGTCTATGGGGTAGTTGTGGATAACTGTTACGGATTCAAGGCCGCGCTGGCGCGTTTCACTTGGGCGCCGCCACGGTGACGAGAGCAGGGCGCAGCACGCGTTCGGCCAGGGCGTAGCCCTTCTGCAGGACCGTCACGACGGTGTTGGCCTCCTGGTCGGCGGGGACCACGGAAATCGCCTGGTGCTGGTGGGGGTCGAACTTCGTGCCGGCCGCCGGATTGATCTCGACGACCTTGTTGCGCTCCAGGGCCGCCTTCAGCTGGCGCAGCGTCGCCTCGGCGCCGGCGCGGATCTGTTCGGTGGTCTGGTCCTGGTGGTTCAGCCCGGCCTCGAGGCTGTCGCACACGGGCAGCAGGCTCTCGGCGAAGCTGTCCAGGGCGAACTTGCGCGCCTTGGAGACTTCTTCCTCGGAGCGGCGGCGGATGTTCTGCATCTCGGCCTGCGCTCGCAAAAACTGGTCCACCAGCTCGGCATTCTTGGCGCTCAGGCTGGCGACCTGCGCCTGCCAGTCCTGGTCGGGTGAAGGGGCCGAGCCATTGGCTGCGGGATCCTGGGCGGGAGCCGTCTCTGGCGGCAATTCGCTTTCGGTGCGGACGTCGTTGGACATGGAAAATGCTTGGAGTGTTCTCTTTGACGCGGAGGAGCTTGGGGCGGCGAAGCCCTTTTCAAGCCAAAGGTCATCCTCCGGTCGGACAAAAAAGACTGCCTTGCGGCAGGTCAGCGGATCCCCCCGGCCCAGGCTTCGGCCCAGTGGTCGAGCGGCTTCAGTCGACGGACCAGTTCCAGCCCGGATGGCGTGAGCGCGTAGCCGCCTTCGCCGGCCTCGACCAGCTGGGCCTCCCGCAATTCCTTCAGCCGGTCGTTCAGGACCGAGGGCGACATGCCGCCGGCATTGTCCTGCAGCAGCCGAAAGCTCTGGCCGCGGCCATCGCGCAGCTCCCACAGCAACCGCAGCGTGCCGCGCCGACCCAGGAGGTCGAGCAAGGCCATCACCGGCCGGCCGCTGCGCGAGCCGCGGACGCTGCGGCCGGGCAGCGGGACCTTGGTCGTCATCGGCCCGCATTGTAGGCCGCGGGATGTGTCGCGGCCGCGACGGCCGCTTCGGAATCCGTAGCGCATCATCGGATCCGCTACGCATTCCGTAGCGGAAAGGCAGGCCATGGACGCCGCACCCCGCATTCCGCCGCTGTCACCCCCGTATGCGCCCGAGCTCCAGGCGCTGCTCGAGCGCATGACGCCACCGGGTGCGCCCGACCTCCTCGCCCTGTTCCGCGTGCTGGCCCACCATCCGCAGCTGGCCGAACGCATGACCGGCTGGGGCGGCTTCCTGCTGGGACGCCGCGCCGCACTGCCGTTGCGCGACCGCGAAATCGTGATCGCCCGCGTGTGCGCGCTGTGCGGCGCGCAGTACGAATGGGGCGTGCACGTGGCGGCGTTCTCGGAACAGGCGGGACTTTCTCCCGACCAGCACGCGGCGATCGCGAACCCGCACGACACGCTCGCCGCGCTGCCGCCGCGCGACCGCCTGCTGGTGCGCCTGTGCGACGCGCTGCAGGAGACGGCCACGGTGGACGATGCTTTGTGGAGCGAGCTTGCCGGCGAATGGAGCACTGCGCAGCTGATCGAGCTGCTGTTGCTCGCGGGCTGGTACCGGGCGATCAGCTACGTCTGCAACGCAGCGCGCGTGCCCCTGGAACCCTGGGCGGCGCGCTGGCCGGAACGCGTCAGCGCGTCTCCAGCAACTCCACGTCGAACTTGAGCGTCGCATTCGGCGGGATCACGCCGCCGGCGCCGCGGGCGCCGTAGCCGAGTTGCGGCGGGATGACCAGGGTGCGCTTGCCGCCCACCTTCATGCCGGCCACGCCTTCGTCCCAGCCGCGGATCACCATGCCGCCGCCGAGGGAGAACTCGAAGGGATCGTTGCGGTCGCGGCTCGAGTCGAACTTGGCGCCCTGCACGCCGTTGTTGTACAGCCAGCCGGTGTAGTGCACGCGCACGTCCTGGCCGGCTTTCGCCTCGGGGCCGCTGCCGATCAGTTCGTCTTCGTACTGGAGGCCGCTGGGGGTGGTGATCATCTTGTTCTTTCGTGAGTTCAGAGCAGGCGGCGCCGGGCGAGGTCACGCATCAGCGCTCCCACGCCATAGCGCCACGGTTCGATCCGGTCACTGGTGTTGACGCGGTTCACGAGTGTACCGAGGCCCGCCGTCGAAATGGCCACCACGTCTCCCACGGCATGGGTGAAGCCCTGGCCCGGTGCGAAGCGGTCCTTGGTCGGCGCGAACATCGTGCCCAGGAACAGCACGAGCCCGTCCGGATACTGGTGGCTGGGGCCGATGGCGTGCTCCACCAGCTCCAGTGGATCGCGGCTGATCAGCTTCAGGCTGCTGGAGCCGTCCATTTCGAACCCCTCGGGGCCGAACACTTTCATCGCGAGGTCAGCCTGCCGCACCTGGGTGATGCCCCAGTGCGGGTCGAACAGGCGGATGAAGGGGCCGATCGCGCAGCTCGCGTTGTTGTCCTTGGCCTTGCCGAGCAGCAGCGCGCTGCGCCCCTCGAAGTCGCGCAGGTTGACGTCGTTGCCGAGCGTGGCGCCGACCGTCTCGCCGCGGCTGTTGACCACCAGGACGATCTCCGGCTCCGGGTTGTTCCACGCGCTCTTGGGGTGGATGCCGATCTCGGCGCCGGTGCCGACCGCGCTCATGGGCTGCGACTTGGTGAAGATCTCGGCGTCGGGGCCGATGCCGACCTCCAGGTACTGCGACCACAGGTTCTTGGCCAGCAGCACCTGTTTGAGCTGGGCTGCTTCGCTCGATCCCGGCCGCACCTTGGACAGGTCGTCGCCGATCACGGCCACCACTTCCTTGCGCACCGATTCGGCCAGGGCCGGGTTGCCGCGCGCCTGCTCCTCGATCACCCGCTCGAGCATGGACGCCACGAAGGTGACGCCCGAAGCCTTGACTGCCTGGAGGTCGCAGGGCGCGAGCAGCCAGGGTGTCTCGTCCACGCGGGCGTCGGCGCTGCTGTTGGCGATGACGTCGGCGACCGCCGCGATGCGCGGCGCGGGATGATTGCGCACCGCCGTGGCCGGATCCGGCAACTCCAGTAGCGCGCTGCAGGTGGGTGCGAGGCCGGAGAGGTCGTACAGGGACTGGTGGTCGGCACGGACCAGCACGGGGCCCTGGCCTTCGATCCACACGCGTCCCACGAGCGTGGCTTGCTGCGCATCGGCGGGCAGCGTCGCCTTCAGGAAGGTTTGCATCAGTTGGGCGGGTGTTTTTTCTTGGCCTGCACCGCCACCCAGCGGGCGGCAAAGGGCTGCAGGTCGGCCATGCGCTTCAAGAGGTCGACGCCGCTGGCGGTGACACTGTAGCCGTCGCCGTTGTGGTGCATCAGGCCGGCTTCGCGCAGTTCCTTGATGCGGGTGTTCAGCGTGTTCGGCGTGATGCCGCCCACGCTGTCCTGCAGCAGGCGGAAGGTCTGCGGATGGCCGTCGCGCAGCGCCCAGAGCACCCGCATGGCATAGCGCGCCTCCAGCAGCGCGAGCAGCTGGTTGGTGGCGGCGTTCTCCTTGACACTCATTCGCGGGGCACTCCTGGCGCCCACGCGAAAGCGGGGCGGGGGAACGGAGTGTACGCAGCCTGCGCTATACAAACAATAGCGTTCGTCACCCCCGCGCAACGGCCGGGCCGCGAGGCCCGTTCAGGCCGGTCGGTAGACCTTCTTCAGCAGGTTCAGCAGGGTGCGCTGTTCCGCAGGCGACAGCCGCGAGGCCACCTCCGCCTCCAGCGCCGCGACGGTCTTCTCGGCGTCGCGCATGAGCTTGTGGCCGGAGGCGGTCAGGTGCAGGCCGACCGCCCGGCCGTCGCGTGGATGCGGCTGGCGGGCGATCAGCTCGCGCTTTTCCAGCGCATTGACCAGGCCCACCAGGTTGGGCGGCAGGATGCCGAGCGCCGTGCAGAGCTGGCGCGAGGTGATGCCGGGGTTGTGCGTCACCAGGGACAGCACGGAGAACTCCACCGGCTTGAGCTGGAAGGGCGCCATCCCGTCGAGGAAGACGTCGATGGCCGCCAGCGCGGCACGGCGCGCGTTGTACCCGAGCAGGGTCTCCAGGAAGGACGTATCCACTTCCTCCACCATGGCGGGCGGGGCGTTGCGGGCGGGACTGGCGCGGGGCATCTGCGGTGCGTCGGGACGGTGGCGGTCAGGGCGTGCGGCAGCTGAAGCTGGCGGCGTCCTCGGGGTTGCCGCGGCCGTCGTAGTGGGCGTACTGGGGATACGGGCACAGCGGGCGCGAACGGCCGGGGAACACGCTGGTCCCCGTGGCGACGATCTTCTGCGGCGCCTGTCCCTTCTCGACCCAGTCGACCAGGGCGCCCAGCCCGTCCCAGCTGTCGGTGGCCGCGCCGCCGGCGCAGTGGCCCATGCCCGGGACCAGGAACAGGCGAGAGAAGTCGGCGGTGGCGGCGCCGTGCTTGGCGGTCAGCCGCTGGTAGTAATCGATCATCTCGTGCGGCGAGAAGATGGGGTCGGCGAGCCCGTGGGCGAACAGCAGCTTGCCCTGGCGCGCGCGGAAGCCGGCAAGGTCGACGTCCTTCTCGGTGTCGAACATCCAGTCGTGCGCATCCATGCGCGCGGGATCGCGGTCGAAGTCGAACGCGAAGATGGACAGCGAGCGGTCGGGCGGCGTCACGAAGTAACCCTGCAGCGCGTCCTGCATCAGGAAGACGTGGCGCGAATTGGGCACCGCGGTCTGCGAGTTGCCCAGCTTCCACATGCGCCAGTCGTTCGCCGGGTGGCCCATGCCCGGGTCCCACGGCCAGCTGAAATAGAGCTTGCGGCCGGCGGAATCGACGGGGCCGCCGAACATCTTCTGCAATGCGCTGACCTGCGCGGGCGCCAGGCAGTCGGCGCTCTTGCCGCCGCTGCAGGCGAGCGAACGCACGTCGAACCGGCAGGCCGCGGGATGCGACACCAGGCCGTCGGCCAGCCCGTCCTGCGCATCGCAGGACTTCAGGATCGCGTTGCGCACCAGCGCGAGGTCGGAATCGTTCAGTGCGCGCGCGAGGACCGGCTTGCCGTCGGTCCCGGCCGGCGCGATCGCGCCCAGCGCCTGCGTGTCCCAGGCGGCGGCAATCGTCGCGCCCTTGGACACGCGCATCGCCGGCGCCATCGCGATCACGCCGTCGAAGTAAGAGGGGAAGCGCTGCGTGAACATCATCCCCTGCCGGCCGCCGCCCGAGCAGCCGATGAAGTAGGAACGGTCCGCCGGCTTTCCGTACCAGCGGCGGACGATGTCCTTGGCCGTGACGGCGACGCGGTCGTGGGCGTTGTACGCGTTGTCGACGCGTGCCACGGGATCGAAGCCGAAGCCGGCGTCCGGCCCCTGGTGGCCGGCGTCAGTGGTCACCACCGCGAAGCCGCGATTGAGCGCATAGCCAGGTGCGGCCTGCGGCCCGACCGCGGGGCGGATCACGCCGTCGTTGCCGCCGCCGCCCTGGTACAGGAAGCGGCCGTTCCATTGCGCGGGCAGGCGCAGCTCGAAGCCGATGTGGTACGGCTTGCCGTCGACGCCGGTGCGCTCGTTCATGCGGCCCTGGATGCGGCAGTGCGCCACCAGCAGCGGGCCCGTCGTCTGCCCGGAGGGACGCACGGTGTCGCCCGCGATCGCCTCGGCCTCGGTGATGCACACCCCCGGCACGGCGAAGGCCTGGGCCGCGCTGGCGCAGGCGCTGGCCGAAGCCGCGGGCGGCGCCGCCGGACCGGGCGCACCGCATGCGGCGAGCAGCGCGGTGGCGCAGGCAAGGGAGGACAAGCCAAGTCGGCGGTTCTTCATGCGATGGTGTCCTTGGCCGCTCTGGCTGCGGCGTCGTCCGGGCGCGTGCGTGCCGCACCCAGGTAGGTTTCGATGACGCGGGGATCGCCGGACAGCTGCATCGCCGGCCCCTGCATGCTGATCTCGCCGGTCTCCAGCACGTAGCCGTAGTCGGCGACCTGCAGCGCGGCGCGCGCGTTCTGTTCCACCAGAAGGATGGACACGCCCTGTTCGCGCAGGCGCTCGATGATGTGGAAGATCTCGCGCACCACCAGCGGCGCCAGGCCCAGGCTGGGTTCGTCCAGCATCAGCAGCTTGGGCTGCGCCATCAGCGCACGGCCCACCGCGAGCATCTGGCGCTCGCCGCCGGAGAGCGTGCCGGCCAGCTGCGTGCGGCGTTCCTTCAGGCGGGGGAACAGTTCGTAGACCCGCTCCAGGCCGGAGCGCCAATTGGGGATGCGCAGCTTCATCGGCCGGAAGCCACCCAGGACCAGGTTGTCCTCCACCGGCATCGTGCCGAACAGCTCGCGCTTTTCCGGCACGAGGGCCAGGCCCAGCATCACGCGCTCTTCGAGGGTCGTGTCGGCGAGATCCTGGCCGTCGAAGCGGATCAGGCCGCGCGCCGGCAGCAGGCCCATGAGGGCGTTGAGCGTGGTGGACTTGCCGGCGCCATTGGGGCCGATCACGGTCACGACCTGGCCGCGCGCCAGTTCGAAGTTCAGCCCGGTGAGCACCTCCGCGCGGCCGTAGCCGGCGTGCAGGTCCTTCACGGCCAACAAGGGGGATGCACTGTCCATCAGTGCTCCGTCCCGAGGTAGGCGGCGCGCACCGCGGGGCTGGCCTGCACTTCCGCGGGCGTGCCTTCCAGCAGCCGGGTGCCGAACTCCATCACCACGATGCGGTCGGTCAGGCCCATCACGAATTCCATGTCGTGTTCCACCAGCAGCAGGCTCATGCCTTCGCCCTTGAGCTGGCGCAGCACGTCGGCCAGCGCCTGCTTTTCCTTGTGGCGCAGGCCCGCCGCCGGCTCGTCCAGCAGCAGCAGCGCCGGGTCGGTGCACAGCGCGCGCGCGATCTCCATCAGCCGCTGCGGGCCGAGCGCCAGGTTGCCGGCCAGTTCGTGCATGCGGTCCGCCATGCCGATGCGCGCCAGCTGGCGTTCCGCCTCGGCGAACAGCCGGCGCTCCTCCTCGCGGTCCAGGCGCAGCATGGCCCGCGTGGTGCCGCTCTGGCCGCGCAGGTAGCCGCCGAGCGCGACGTTCTCCAGCACGGTCATCTCCGGGATCATCTTCACGTGCTGGAACGTGCGCGAGATGCCTCGCCGCGCGATCTCGCGCGAGGGCAGGCCGCCGATCGCCTCGCCGCGCCAGCGCACCTGGCCGCCGGTGAGCGACAGCACGCCCGTGATCAGGTTGAAGGTGGTCGACTTGCCGGCGCCGTTGGGGCCGATCAGCCCGACGATGTCGCCCGCGTTGATCGCGAAGCTGACGTCGTTGACCGCCACCAGGCCGCCGAACTGCTTGCGCACGGCGTCGACCTGCAGCAGCGCCTCGCCGCGCGCCGGCTTGTCGCGCGCGGGCAGCGGGGCCGCCGACGCCCAGTCGCGCTTGCGGTCGGCGCGCGGCAGCAGCTTCTGCACGAAGGTCCACAGGCCGTCCGGCGCGTACTTGAGCACCACCACCAGGACGATGCCGAACACGATGGTCTCGAAGCTGCCGCTGGTGCCGATCAGTTTCGGCAACAGCACCTGCAGCTGGTCTTCCGTGAGCTTGACCACCGCGGCGCCGAGGAAGGCGCCCCACACGTGCGAGACGCCGCCCAGCACCGCCATGAACAGGTATTCGATGCCCTTGCCCAGGGAGAACGGCGTGGGGTTGACCGTGCGCTGGAAGAAGGCGAACAGCCAGCCCGAAACCGCGGCCAGCACGGCGGCCAGCACGAACACCACCAGCTTGTAGCGGAAGGTCGAGATGCCCATGGCCTCGGCCATGGTGGAGCCGTCCTTCACGGCGCGAATCGCACGGCCCGGCCGCGAATCGAGCAGGTTGCTGCAGCCCAGCGCCGCGAGCAGGGCGATCACCCAGATCACCCCGTGCAGTCCGCGGCCGGTGCCCAGGTCCATGCCGAACAGCTTCAGCGTCGGCACGCCGAGCAGGCCGTCGTACTTGCCCAGGAACTCCATGTTGCCCATGGTGTAGTAGAGGGCCAGGCCCCAGGCGATGGTCGCGAGCGGCAGGAAGTGGCCCGACATGCGCAGCGTGATCGCGCCCAGGATCAGCGCCGCGATCACGGCCAGGCCCACACCCACCAGCAGGGCGAGCCAGGGCGAGGACGCCAGCTTCACCGTCATGAAGGCGGCCGTGTACGCACCCACGCCCACGAACGCGGCCTGGCCGAACGAGGTGAGGCCCGCGACCCCGGTCAGCAGTACCAGCCCCAGCGCCACCAGCGCATAGAGGCCGATGTAGTTGCTCTGCGAGATCCAGAAGTCCGGGACGGGCAGCGCCGGCAGCACCAGCATCAGCAGCGCGAACAGCGGAAAGGCGTAGCGGCGCAAGGCCATCAATGTTCCTCCGCGTGCGGGTCCGCCAGCGAGCGCCAGAGCAGCACCGGCAGGATGGACGCGAACACGATCACTTCCTTGAACGAGCTGGCCCAGAACGATCCGAAGCTTTCCAGCAGGCCCACCGCGAGCGCGCCGACCAGCGCCAGCGGATAGCTGGACAGGCCGGCGAACACCGCGGCGACGAAGCCCTTGAGGCCGATCAGGAAGCCGCTGTCGTAGAAGACGGTGGTGGTCGGGCCGATCAGCAGGCCCGAGAGCGCGCCGATCAGCGCCGCCATGGTGAAGGCCAGCCGCCCGGCGCCGCTGGAGGAGATGCCCATGAGGCGGGCGCCGGCACGGTTGACGGCGGTGGCGCGCAGCGCCTTGCCGGTGAGCGTGCGCTCGAAGAACAGGTACAGCAGGACGATCAGCGCCAGCGAGGCGATGAAGATGATGATGGTCTGGCCGGTCAGCGCCAGCGCGCCGGCGGAGAAGCGGCTGTCCCAGAAGCTGGGATTGCGGAAGCCCTCGGCGCCGAAGAAGAACAGCCCCAGTCCGACCAGCGCGAAGTGCACGCCGACCGACACGATCAGCAGCACCAGCACCGACGCGTCGGCCAGGGATTCGTAGGCGAGGCGGTAGATCAGCGCACCGAAGGGCGTCACCAGCGCCAGCGTCAGCAGCGCCTGCGCCACCAGCGGCAGGCCGCGCGGCGCGGCCCAGATCGCGATGGTCGATGCGATCACTGGCCAGGCCAGCGTGCGCACCACCTGCAGGGCGACGCGCCGGGCGGGCAGGTGATGCCGCCAGCCGTTGACGATGTCGCCCAGGGCCGCGAGCACGGCGAGGGCGAGCAGGAACCACACCGTCCCGGGCACCTTGCCCGTCTGGAACAGGGCGAGTGTCAGCGCGCCGAAGGCGACGAACTCGCCTTGCGGAATGAAGATCACGCGCGTGACGGCAAACACCAGCACCGTCGCCAATGCGAGCAGGGCGTAGACGGCGCCGTTGGTGAGGCCGTCCAGTGCGAGGATGCCGGCGATCGAGAGGTCCATGGAGGATGTTCCGGGTTTTCGTTCCCTCCCCCTTTGGGGGAGGGTGAGGGTGGGGGCGCGGCGGCACTGAAGAAGCGCCCCCATCCCGACCTTCCCCCAAAGGGGGAAGGAGCAAGGCAGGACCGCTTACTTCTCCACCACGAACTTGCCGTCGCTGACCTTCAGCATGACGCCCGTCTCGTTGGTGTAGCCCCAGTGATCGTCCTTGGTCCAGTTCATCACGCCGTGCGCGAACACGGTGCGGCCCATGGTTTCCATGGCGTCGCGCAGCGCGGCGCGGAACTCGGGCGTGCCCGGCTTGGCCTTCTTCAGCGCCACCGGAACGATCTTCTCCATCACGATCTGGAAGTCGTAGGAGTGGCCGGCGAACTGGTTGCGCGAGCCGGCGCCGTTGGCCTTCTCGTACTTGGTCACGAAGTCCATCGCCACCTTCTTGGAGGGATGGCTGTCGGGCAGCTGCTCGGCAACCACCGCCGGGCCGGACACGACGAAGGTGCCTTCGACGTCTTTGCCACCGATCCGCACCAGGTCGGGCGTCGCCGCGGCGTGCGTCTGGTAGATCTTGCCCTTGTAGCCGCGCTCGACGATCGCCTTCTCCGGCATCGCGGCGCCGGAACCGGTGGCCACCACAACCATCGCGTCCGGGTTGGCGGACGCGAGCTTGAGCGCCTGCGGCGTGACGCTGGTGTCGGCGCGCGCGAAGCGCTCGGCCGCCACCACCTTCATGCCGTTCTTTTCCGCTTCCGCCGTCAGCGCCTTCAGCCACAGTTCGCCATAGGCATCGGTATAGCCGATGAAGCCGATGGTCTTGATGCCCTGCTTCTTCATGTGCTGGACCATCGCGTGGGCCATCACGTCGTTGCCCTGGGGCAGGCGGAACAGCCAGTGGTCCTGGCCGGGCGGCACGCCCACGGGCGAACCGGCGATCTGCAGCGTCTTGTTCTCGGCGGTGACGGGCGCCATGGCCGCGGCCACGGGCGTCAGGCCCGAGCCGTAGATCACGTCGACCTTGTCTTCGGTGATCAGGCGGCGCGTGTTGCTCACGCCCTTGCCCGGGTCGGACGCGTCGTCCAGGATGATCAGGTTGACCTTCTCGCCCGCGATCTCCTTGGGGAACAGCTTGAGCTGGTTCTGCATCGGGATGCCCAGGCCCGAGCCGGGGCCGGTGAGCGACAGCACGACGCCGACGTTGATGTCGGCCAGCGCGGCGCCGGCGGCGGACAGGGCCACCGCGGCGGCGATCAGGGTGCGTACGAGTTTCATCTTCTGTCTCCGGGTTGAAATGCGTTGTTCAGCGCGGCGCCATGCGCAGCGCGCCATCGAGGCGGATCACTTCGCCGTTGAGGTGGGTGTTGGTGACGATATGGCAGGCGAGCTGGGCGAACTCTTCGGGTTTGCCCAGGCGCGGCGGGAAGGGGATGGAGGCGGCCAGCGAAGCCTGCACCGTCTCGGGCAACTGCTTCATCAGCGGCGTGGCGAACAGGCCGGGCGCCACGGTGCACACCCGGATGCCGTGCTGCGCAAGGTCGCGCGCCATCGGCAGCGTCATGCCGACCAGCCCGCCCTTGGATGCGCTGTACGCCTGCTGTCCGACCTGGCCGTCGAAGGCCGCGACCGAGGCGGTGAACATCATCACGCCACGCTCGCCATCCTCCAGCGGCGCCAGCCTGGCGCACTCGGCGGCGAACAGGCGGCTGGCGTTGTAGGTGCCGACCAGGTTGACGTTGATCACGCGGGCGAAGTCGTCCAGCGGCGCCGCGCTGCCGTCTTTCTGCACCACGCGCCTGGCGCTGCCGATGCCGGCGATGTTCATCAGGATGCGCGCGGGTCCGTGGGTCGCGGCGGCCCTGGCGATCGCGGCGGCCATGCTGGCGGCATTGGTGATGTCGCACTGGCAGGCCACGGCGCAGCCGTCTCCATATTGCTCGCCGATGTCCGCGGCGACCTTCTCCGCTTGTTCGAGGTTGACGTCGAGCACGGCGACTTTGGCACCGAGGCGCGCGAGCTCGCGCGCGGTGGCTTCGCCGAGGCCGGAGGCGCCGCCGGTGACGAGGGCGGCTTGTCCCTGGATGTTCATGCGCTCTCCTGGCTGGGTTTCAGGGTGAAGGGCAGGCGGTCGTCGTGGAAGGCCTGCACCAGCGCGTCGCGGTGCTTCAGCACGGCGCGCTGGTTGATCGAGCCCTTGTCGGTGACCTCGCCCTTGTCGATGGAAGGAGGCTCATCCATCAGGTGCAGGCGGGCCACGCGGTTGGCGCTGCCGGTGGCGGTCTTCGCCAGTTCGTCCAGCATGTCCTGGAAATGGTCCTGCACGGCGGCGCTTTCCAGCACCTCGCGCAGCGGCGTGTCGGGCGGAAGGTGCGGCGCCAGCTTGCGCACTTCGGGGCGCAGGAACAGCAGGGCGCCCATCTCGTTGCGGTTCAGGCCGGTGATCACCGCATCCTGCACGTAGGGCGCGCCGGCGTTGATGATCTTCGCGCGCAGCGGTCCCACGCTGACGAAGGTGCCGGTGGCGAGCTTGAAGTCTTCGGCGATGCGGCCGTCGAACTTCAGGCCCAGGTGCGGGTTGGACTCGGCGATCCACAGCACGGCGTCGCCGGTGCAGAAGAAACCTTCCTCGTCGAAGCAGTCCCGGGTGGCTTCGGGATTGCGCCAGTAGCCCGGCGTGACGTTCGGGCCCTTGTAGCGGATCTCGGTCTTGCCCTGGGTGGGAACGAGCTTCAGTTCCATGCCCGGCGTGGGCAGCCCGATGTGGCCGGACTTCACGTCCGGGTTGGTGATGAACACCGCGAAGGGCGAGGACTCGGTCATGCCCAGGCCGGTGCCCATGACGATGCGTTCGCCGATCTCCTCCTCCTGCACCTCGTGCAGCAGGTCCCAGATCGGCTGGGCCAGCGCGGCGCCGGAGTAGAAGAACATGCGCACGCGCGACAGCAGGTTCTTGCGCAGCACGGGGTCGGCCTTCATCGCGTGGGCGATCGCCTCGAAGCCGGTCGGCACGTTGAAGTACACGGTGGGCGCGACTTCGCGCAGGTTGCGCAGCGTCTCGTGCATCAGCGCGGGCGTCGGCTTGCCGTCGTCGATGTAGAGCGTGCCGCCGTTGTAGAGGACGAGGCCGACGTTGTGGTTGCCGCCGAAGGTGTGGTTCCAGGGCAGCCAGTCCACCAGCACCGGAGGCTCCTCGGCCAGCACCGGCATCGACTGGCGCATCTGCTGCTGGTTGGCGCACCACATGGCATGGGTGTTGATCACCGCCTTGGGCAGCTTGGTGGAACCCGAGGTGAACAGGAACTTGGTGATGGTGTCCGGGCCGGTGGCCTGCATCGCCGCATCCACGGCCGGGGTCGGCTGCGTCGCCAGCAACTGCGCCAGCGGCGTGGTCTCGCGGCCTTCGATGCGGCCCTCGCCCAGCACCACCTCGACGTCGGGGCCGACGGTGGCCAGCACCGCGCGGGCATAGCGGGCGTCGGGCGCGAACACCAGGCCCGGGGTCAGCGTGGCCAGCACGTGGCGCAGCTTGTCGAAGTCCTGGCTCACCAGCGAATAGGCGGGCGACACCGGGCTGTGCGGGATGCCGGCGTACAGCGCCCCCAGCGCCAGCAGCGCGTGTTCGATGCTGTTCTCGGCGAGGATCACCACCGGCCGGTCGGCGTTCAGGCCGCGGTCCAGCAGGGCCTGGCCGATGCTGCGCGCGCGCTCCAGCGCCTCGCGCCAGGTGACGGTGGTCCAATCGCCGGTGCTGCCGTCGGCATTGCGCCGGCGGCGCGCCATGAACACGCGGTCCGGGTGCTGCGCGGCCCCGTGCACCAGGCGGTCGGTCATCCGGTGGGCGTGCGGCTGGAGGCCGGATTCGGCACGCACGTAGCGCACGCCGCCGGGGCCGTCGCGCAGGATCGCGCGGGTCACGCCGAAGCGCAGGGGGCGGTAGGCGGCGGCCGCTCGCTGGGGGGCTCTCATCTCTTGTCTCCTCGGGGCCTGCGCCACGTTCAGCGCTTGCCGACTTTCGCGGCGCGGCCTTCCAGGAAGTCGCGCACGCGCTGCTTGGCTTCCGGTGCGCTCTGGGCGATGGCGGCCATCAGCGCTTCGGTCAGGAAGCCCTGGTCGGCGGGCTGCTCGGCAATGCGGGGCAACGCATGCATCAGCGCGTAATTGGTCAGCGGTGCGTTCTCGGCGACCCGCCTGGCAATCTCGATCGCCCGGGCGGACGCCTCGCCGGCGGGCACCAGGTACTGCGCGAAACCCGCGCGCTCGCCTTCGTCCGCCTGGTAGACCCGGCCGGTGAACATCATGTCGGCCATGCGTGCGGCACCGATGAGCCGCGGGATGCGCACGGCGCCGCCGCCGCCCACGAAGATGCCACGGGCGCCTTCCGGCAGCGCGTAGAAAGCGGTCGCGTCGGCCACGCGGATGTGGCAGGCCGCCGCCAGCTCCAGCCCGCCGCCCACCACCGCGCCGTGCAGCGCGGCAATGACCGGAACCGGGCCGTACTGCACTTCCTCCAGCGCGGTGTGCCACATGCGCGAGTGGTGCAGGCCGGCGCCGGCATCGCGCTCCTTCAGCTCGGACAGGTCGAGCCCGGCGCAGAAGTGGTCGCCGGCACCGTCGAGCACGGCCGCACGCACCGTCGAGGGCAGGTTCTGGAAGGTATCCCGCACGCCCATCACGAGGCTGTCCGACAGGGCATTGCGCTTTGCGGGACGGTTGAGCCGGACGATGGCGACGGGGCCGTCGATCTCGAGCAGGATGTCTTTGTGGGTGGTCATGAAGTGTTTGCGGAGTGGGTGCATTGTTTGTTATAAACAATAACCAAATCAAGGCCGCCGCCCTAGGGCTTACCCTAGGAACCACCGAAACCGGAGACAACCATGGACCACGCGAACCTGGTCGCGATCGACGTGCACACGCACGCCGAAGTCAGCTGCTGGAACCCCTTCGACAACTACGGCGAGGAGTACGACCGCGCGGCCGACAAGTACTTCCGCAGCAACCGACGCCCGACCATCGCCGAGACCATCGCGTACTACCGCGAACGCAAGATCGGCCTCGTGATGTTCACGGTCGACAGCGAGTCCCAGCTCGGGCGCCGCCGCATCCCCAACGAGGAGATCGCGCAGGCCGCGCGCGAGAACAGCGACATGATGATGGCCTTCGCCAGCATCGACCCGCACAAGGGCAAGATGGGCGCGCGCGAGGCGGAACGCCTGATCAGGGAAGAAGGCGTCAAGGGCTTCAAGTTCCACCCGACGGTGCAGGGCTACCACCCCTACGACAAGATGGCCTGGCCGATCTACGAGGTGATCAACGCGCACAAGATGCCGACGATCTTCCACACCGGGCACAGCGGCATCGGGTCTGGCATGCGCTGCGGCGGCGGGCTGCGGCTGGAGTACAGCAACCCGATGCACCTGGACGACGTCGCGATCGATTTCCCGGACATGCAGATCGTGATGGCGCACCCCAGCTTCCCCTGGCAGGACGAGGCACTGTCGGTGGCCACGCACAAGCCCAACGTGTGGATCGACCTCTCGGGTTGGAGCCCCAAGTACTTCCCCAAGCAGCTGGTTCAGTACGCGAACACGCTGCTGAAGGACCGCATCCTGTTCGGCAGCGACTACCCGCTGATCACGCCCGATCGCTGGATGAAGGACTTCGAGGACGCCGGCTTCAAGCCGGAGGTGATGCCCGGCATCCTGAAGGGCAACGCCGTGCGCCTGCTCGGGCTCGACCAGTCCAAGGCCTGAGGCCATGGGGCCGTTCTTCCGCGGCCTCGCGGACATCGAGGCGCTGGAGCGCACGCCGTACGAACAGGCGATCCCGGCGCGCACGACCTACGGGCTGATCGCGCGGGCGGCGCAGCGCTTCGGCGACCGCATCGCCTTCACCTACCTGCCCGACGGCGAACTCGCGACGCCACCGCAGCGCATCACCTACCGTGAACTGCTGGCCCGGATCCATCGCGCCGCCAACCTGTTCCGTCGCCTCGGGGTCGGACCCGGCGATGCGGTGGCGATCCTCGCGCCCAACGTTCCCGCCACCCACTACGCGCTGTGGGGCGCGCAGGTCGCGGGCCGCGCCTGCCCGATCAACTTCATGCTGCAGCCCGACCACGTCGCCGCGTTGCTGGACGCCAGCGGCGCCAAGGTGGTGGTCGCGCTCGGTCCGAACGCGGAGCTGGATGTCTGGTCGGCGGTGCAGAAAGTGCCCGGCCTGGCGTCGCGCACCGTGCTGGCCATCGGCAGCAGCTTCGACGACGCGCTGGCGAACGAATCCGAGGTGCTCGGCTTCGATCCGCAGCTGGGGCCGGGCCGCATCGCGGCGCTGTTCCACACTGGCGGCACGACCGGCGCGCCCAAGCTGGTGCAGCACACGCACGGCAACGAGGCACACACCGGCTGGTTCGCGCATCGCTTCTACGGCTTCGACGAACACACCGTCGAGGTCAACGGCTTCCCGCTGTTCCACGTGGCCGGCGCCTTCGTCTACGGTCTCGCGCTGCTGGCCATCGGCGGCACGCAGGTGCTGCCGACGGTGAGCGGCATGCGCAACGCCGCCTTCCTGCGCAACTACTGGAAGTTCTGCGAACGCGAGGGCGTCACGGCGCTCGCCTGCGTGCCCACCATCCTGGCCGGTCTGTGCAACCAGCCGGTGGACGCGGACATCTCCCGCGTGAAGGTCGCGTACACGGGCGGCTCGCCGCTGCCCACCGAACTGGCGGCGCGCTTCGAGAACACGCTGGGCATCGCGGTGCGCAACATCCTGGGCATGACCGAGTGCGCGGGGCTGGTGGCTATCGAGCCCTTCCTCTCGCCGCGCGTTCCGGGGTCGGCCGGACTGCGCCTGCCCTACACGCAGGTGAAGGTGGTGCCCTGGGGCGGCGCCAGCCTGGCGCTGGGCGAGGAATGCGCCGGCGGCGAGACCGGCGTGGTGGTGCTGCGCGGTCCCAACGTGAGCCCGGGCTATACCGACCCGGCCCGCAACGCCGGCATGTTCGAAGGCGGCTGGCTGGTCTCGGGCGACCTCGGCCACCTCGACGCGCAGGGCTACCTGCACGTCACCGGCCGCGCCAAGGACGTGATCATCCGCGGCTCCCACAACATCGATCCCGGCCTGGTCGAGGACGCCTTCCTCGCGCACCCGGCCGTGGCGATGTGCGCGGTGGTGGGGGAGCCCGATCCCCATTCCGGCGAGGTACCGGCCGCTTTCGTGACACTCAAGCCCGGCATGCAGGTCACCGCCGACGCGGTGCTGGGCGAGGTCGCGGCGCACGTCTACGAGCGCCCCGCCGTGCCCAAGCGGGTGGTGGTGCTGGAGGCGCTGCCGCTGACCGCGGTCGGCAAGGTCTACAAGCCGGCGCTGCGGCTGCGCGCCACCGAACTCAAGCTGCAGGAAGTGCTGTCCGCCGCGGCGCCGGGCGTGACGCTGCGGGTGAGCGCGAAGGAAAAGGGCGCCGGCTGCATCGCGGAGGTGAAGGTGCAGGCGGCACGGGATGCAGCGCTGGAGCAGCGCCTGCGCGATGCGCTGGGCGCGATCGCGGTGGAGACCGTCATCACGTTCGAGCGGTAGAAGGCCTCCTGTAGGCTGGGGTGAGCGCGCAGCCGAACCCCAGCGCTTCCGCGCGATCGCTGGGGTGCCGCTTCGCTCGCACCGCCAGCCTGCGAGATCACCAACCTCCGCAGGTGAGCCACTCGTCCACGTCGCGCAGGCGGTCCGATCCCCAGAAGGGCTCGCCGTCCACCACCACGGTCGGCGAACCGAAGATGCCCGCCTGGATCGAGGCGGCCACCGCATTGCGCAGCAGGGTCGCCGCTTCGTCGCTGGTGGCGCCTTCGATGACGGCGGCGGGCTCCAGGCCCGCGGGCAAGGCGATGGCGGCGACGGCTTCGGGTGTCGAGAGGTCGCGCCCCTCCGCCCAGAACGCGTGGAAGAGCGCGTGCGCAAGGGGAACCGCCAGTTCCGGATGGTGCCGCTTGACCCAGTAGAAGGCCCGGGCCGGCGGCAGCGGATTGCCGACCGAGGCGTTCAGGTCGCGGCCCAGCGGGATGCCGAGTCGGCGCGCCTGCCGCAGCACGTCGCGGCGGGCGTAGTCGCCCTTGAGCGGCGTGTCCAGCAGCGGCTTGAGCCCCATCACCTTGAGCACCGCCACGCCCAGCAGCATCGGCCGCCAGTCCACCGTGCGTCCGTGGCGCGCGGCCAGGGCCTCGACCTGCCGGCTGGCGAAGTAGCCGTAGGGCGAGATGAAGTCGAAATAGAAGGCGATCGGCGCGGCCATCCGAGCAGCTTAGCGCCGTGCTCGACCGTTGCATCCGACTACAAACCAAAGCGTTGTCCGCGCACGCCGCCGGGCTGCAACTCCACACGGATAGCCGCTTCTAACACGAATGGAACAGCTGATAGCCAGCGGGGGGAGGGGCCTTCGCTGATGGTGGATTACCTGATCGGCGTCGATGGCGGCGGCAGTGGCACGCGCGCCCTGGTCCACCATGTCCGTCACGGCGCGGTGGGCACCGGCTCGGCCGGGCCCTCGGCTCTGCAGCAGGGCATCCCGCAGGCCTGGGACCACGTGCGGCTGGCGGTCCGGCGCGGCTTCGAGTCGGCGGGCGTGGCGGTTCCCCCGTGGCAGCGCTGTGCCCTGGTGGCCGGCCTGTCCGGCGCCAGCCACGCGCCGTGGCGCGACGCCTTCCTCGCGGCCGATCCGGGCTTCGCCTTGCTGCAGGCGGAGAGCGACGCGTTCACCATGCTCATGGGTGCGCATGCCGGCAAGCCCGGGGCCATCCTCATCGCCGGCACCGGCAGCATCACCGAAGCGCTCCGCGCGGACGGCAGCCGCGCTACAGTCGGCGGATGGGGTTTTCGCGTGGATGACGAAGGCAGCGGCGGCTGGCTCGGGCTGCAGGCGGTGCGCCACGGGCTGGCGGCCTTCGACGGCCGCGCCAATCCGGGGCCGCTGGCCCGCCGGGTGTGGATCCACTGCGGCGACGAGCGCGAGACCCTGCAGGCCTGGTGCGGCAGCGCCGGCCAGTTCGAATTCGCGCAGCTCGCGCCCGCCGTGTTCGACTGCGAGGCGAGCGATCCGGTCGCCGCCCGCCTGCTGGAACAGGCGACCGCTGCCCTGGAGGACCTCGCCCTCGCCATCGATCCGCGCGCCCGGCTGCCCCTGGCGGTCGCCGGCAGCATCGCCGAACGCCTTGCCCCGCGCATGCGGCCTTTCGTCCGCGGCCGCATCGTTGCCGCACGCGCGGGCGCTGCGGAGGGTGCGCTGATGCTGGCGCGCACCGCCGTGCAGCAGGAAAGGGAAGCGGCGCTGTGAGCCGCGGCCTGCAGGGACGCATCCTCACGCCCGCGGGCCTGGTCGAGGGCGTCCTGCGCATCGGCGCGGACGGCCGCATCGCCGCGATCGAAGCCGCACCGATCGCGCTGGAGCGGGCCCGCGAACCGGGCGCCCCGTTGCTGCTGCCCGGCTTCGTCGACCTGCACGTCCATGGTGCAGCCGGGCGCGACATCATGGAAGGCGGCGACGCCGCGCTGCAGGTGGCGCGCCGGCACGCCGAACACGGGACGACGTCCTTGCTGGCGACCACGATGACCGCACCGGTCGAAGACCTGCGGCAGGCGTTGGCCGCCATCGGCGCGCTGTGCCGGGAGGGTGCGCCGGGCGCGGCCCGGGTGTTGGGCATGCACCTCGAAGGCCCGTACATCAATGCCGGGAAGCTGGGCGCGCAACCCGACTTCGCCCGGCCGGTGTCGCTGCACGAACTGGAGGAACTCGACTCGTTGGCGCCGATCCGCCTTCTCACGCTGGCGCCCGAGGTGCCCGGCAACATGGACGCGATCCCGCAGCTGGTGGCCGCCGGATTCCGGGTCCAGCTGGGGCACACGCTGGGCACCTACGAGGACGGCGTGCAGGCGCTGGAGCGGGGCGCGCGGGGCTTCACCCACCTGTTCAACGCCATGACGCCGCTGCACCACCGCATGCCCGGCATGGTGGGCGCGGCGCTGGCGCACGCGCACTACGCCGAAATCATTCCCGACCTGCTGCACGTGCATCCCGGCGCCATCCGCGCGGCGCTGCGCAGCATCCCCGGTCTCTACTGCGTCACCGATTCGACCTCCGCCACCGGTATGCCCGATGGCGAATACCGGCTCGGGAGCCAGCCCGTCACCAAGTGCCTGGGCGGGGTGCGCCTGGCCGACGGCACGCTGGCCGGCTCCACGCTCACCATGGACCGCGCGCTGCGCAACCTGGTCGACGTCGTCGGCCTGCCGCTGGACGACGCGGCGCGCCGCCTCGCCACCCACGCGGCGGATTTCCTGGAGCTCGGCGACCGCGGTCGCCTGGCTCCTGGCGCCTGGGCCGACGTGGTGGTGCTGGACCGCGACCTGCGCGTGCAGGACGTCTTCATCGAAGGAGGGGCGCTCGATGTCGCGCATGCTGGATGAAGCCCGCGAGGCGCCCGAAGCGGTCGCCCGCCAGCTGCGGCAGGACCGCGAGCGCTGGCGCGCCTTCGGCGAGCGGCTGCGCCGGCAGCCGCCGGCGTCGCTGCTGACGATCGCGCGCGGCAGTTCCGACCACGCCGCGCACTACGCGGCCTACCTGATCATGGCGCGGCTGGGGCGGCTGGTGACCTCGATGCCGATGTCGCTGGTGACGCTGTACCAGTCGGAGATCCGCAGCGAGGGACTCGCCTCGTTCGCGTTCTCGCAGTCGGGCCAGAGCCCCGACCTGGTGGGGCCGACCCGCTGGTTCCGCGAGCGTGGCGCGGTGACCTGCGCTTTCGTCAACGATCCGGACTCGCCACTGGCGCACGCGGCGGAATGGCTGTTCTGCCTGCATGCGGGCGCCGAGCGCAGCGTGGCGGCCACCAAGAGCTTCATCGCGCAGCTGGTGGCCGGGGCGCGGCTGGTGGCGTCCTGGCAGGATGATGACGCGCTCGGCGCCGCGCTGGAAGAGCTTCCGCGCGCCCTGGAGCTCGCCGCGCGCGCGGACTGGTCGCCGGCGCTGGAAGTCTTGCGGGAAGCTGACCGCCTCTTTGTCGTCGGCCGCGGTCTCGGGTTGCCGGTCGCGATGGAAGCGGCGCTCAAGTTCAAGGAGACCTGCGGCATCCAGGCCGAGGCCTTCTCCGGCGCGGAGATCCAGCACGGGCCGATGGCCCTGATCGACGAAGGTTATCCGCTGCTGCTGTTCGCGCCGCGCGGACCCGCGCAGGCCGGCCTGCTGGAGCTCGCCGCGGCGATGCGCGCCCGCGGTGCACACGTGCTGCTCGCGGCGCCGCCGGGCACGCCCGGCGCGGTGCTGCCGCTGGTGGAGAGCAGTGTGCCCGAGCTCGACGCAGTGTGCGCGATCCAGAGCTTCTATCCCATGGTGGAAGCACTCGCGCGGGAGCGCAGTCACGATCCTGACAGTCCGCCGCACCTGCGGAAGGTGACGCGCACCCGCTGAGGATGAAACGCACCGTCGTTTACATGCGCTCGTGTTTGTCCTTAGCAACTCTCACCTCTTGTTTTTATCTACCGTTCACCTACAGTGAAGTCGGCGTTCGGCCTACATGGCACGTTGAGCCAGAAAGCTGGTGCCGGAGTACATTGACAGCCGCACTGCGCGCGATCCAACGCAGTACGCAACGAAGGAGGCTTCATGGACGTCGTCCGCAATTTCCTCACGCGTTACGAAACCAAGCGCGAGGAAGAGTTGTCGATCGAGGACTACCTCGAGCTGTGCAAACGCGACCCGCTGACGTATGCCACGGCCGCAGAACGCATGCTGGCCGCGATCGGCGAGCCCGAGATGGTTGACACCCGCCACGATCAGCGGCTGTCGCGCATCTTCGGCAACAAGGTGATCCGCGTTTACCCCGCATTCAAGGACTTCTACGGGCTGGAAGAGCCGATCGAGCAGGTCGTCTCGCACTTCCGCCATGCCGCGCAGGGCCTGGAAGAGAAGAAGCAGATCCTGTATCTGCTGGGCCCGGTGGGCGGCGGCAAGTCGTCCATCGCCGAGCGCCTCAAGCAGCTGATGGAACAGGTCCCGTTCTACGCCCTCAAGGGCTCGCCGGTGAACGAGTCGCCGCTGGGCCTGCTGTCCAACGACGAGGATGGCCCGCTGCTGGAACAGCAGTTCGGCATCCCCCGCCGCTACACGCAACGCATCATGTCGCCCTGGGCCGTCAAGCGCCTCGAGGAATACGGCGGCGACATCCGCAAGTTCCGCGTCGTCAAGCGCTTCCCCTCGATCCTCAAGCAGATCGCCGTCGCCAAGACGGAGCCGGGCGACGAGAACAACCAGGACATCTCTTCCCTGGTCGGCAAGATCGACATCCGCAAGCTCGAGACCTTCGCGCAGGACGACCCGGACGCCTATAGCTACTCCGGCGGCCTGTGCCTGGCCAACCAGGGCCTGCTGGAATTCGTCGAGATGTTCAAGGCGCCGATCAAGGTGCTGCATCCGCTGCTGACCGCCACGCAGGAAGGCAACTTCAAGGGCACGGAAGGCTTCGGCGCGATCCCGTTCGACGGCATCGTGATGGCCCACTCGAACGAGAGCGAGTGGAAGGCCTTCAAGAACAACAAGAACAACGAGGCCTTCCTCGACCGCATCTATGTCGTCAAGGTTCCGTACTGCCTGCGCGTCACCGAGGAAGTGAAGATCTACGAGAAGCTGATCTCCAACTCCTCGCTCAAGGACGCCGTCTGCGCGCCCGGCACGCTGAAGATGATGGCGCAGTTCTCGGTGCTCACGCGACTGAAGGAACCGGAAAACTCCAGCATCTTCTCCAAGATGCTGATCTACGACGGCGAGAACCTCAAGGACACCGATCCCAAGGCGAAGAGCTACCAGGAATACCGCGACTACGCCGGCGTCGACGAGGGCATGACGGGCATCTCCACCCGCTTCGCCTTCAAGATCATCTCCAAGGTGTTCAATTTCGGCTCCGAGGAAGTCGCGGCCAACCCGGTGCACCTGATGTACGTGCTCGAACAGCAGATCGAGCGCGAACAGTTCCCGGCCGAGACCGAACAGAAGTACCTGTCGTACATCAAGGAACACCTGGCCGCCCGCTATGCGGAGTTCATCGGCAAGGAGATCCAGACGGCCTACCTGGAGTCCTACTCGGAATACGGCCAGAACATCTTCGACCGCTACGTCACGTACGCCGACTTCTGGATCCAGGACCAGGAATTCCGCGACACAGACACGGGCGAGATCTTCGACCGCGCCGCGCTGAACGCCGAACTGGAGAAGATCGAGAAGCCGGCCGGCCTGTCCAACCCCAAGGACTTCCGCAACGAGATCGTCAATTTCGTGCTGCGGGCGCGCGCCAACAACGCGGGCAAGAACCCGGTGTGGACCAGCTACGAGAAGCTGCGCACGGTGATCGAGAAGAAGATGTTCTCGAACACCGAGGAACTGCTGCCGGTGATCAGCTTCAACGCGAAGGCCAGCGCCGACGAGGCGAAGAAGCACGAGGATTTCGTCAACCGCATGGTCGAGAAGGGTTACACGAAACGACAGGTGCGCTTGCTCTGCGAGTGGTACCTGCGCGTTCGCAAGAGTTCGTGATCCAGGCCGCAAGCGACTTGAACAGAGGAAGGGCCGCCCAGTGAGCAACAGTAGCGGTGGCGAGCGGTCCATGCTCCACCAGGTCATCGACCGGCGCCTGTCGGGCAAGAACAAGTCGATCGGCAACCGGGAACGCTTCCTGCGCCGCTACCGCGAACAGATCAAGGAAGCGGTGCGCAAGGCGGTCGGCGACCGCAGCATCACCGACATGGAGGACGGAGCGGACATCACCCTGCCCAAGCGGGACGTGTCCGAGCCCACCTTCGGCCATGCGCCCGGCGGCAGCCGGGAACTGGTGCACCCCGGCAACGAGGAATACATCCGCGGCGACCGCATCCAGCGGCCGCAGGGCGGCGGCGGCGGCGGCTCCGGCGGCAGCGGCGCCTCGCAGGACGGGCAGGGCGAGGACGACTTCGTCTTCCGGATCACGCGCGAAGAGTTCATGAACTACTTCTTCGACGACCTGGCCCTGCCGCGCATGATCCGAACGCAGCTGCTGGCCGACGTGCCGGAATGGAAGCTGCGCCGCGCAGGCTACGTGTCCGAAGGCAACCCGACCAGCCTGCACGTCGTGCGCTCGATGCGCGTGGGCCTGGCCCGCCGCATCGCCATGGGCGGCGACGCGCGCACGGAACTCAAGGAGGCCGAGCGTCAGCTGGAGGACCTGGAGCGGCGCCCCGAAGGCCCGCCGCCCGAGGTCGAGATCCTGCGCAAGCGCGTGGCCGAACTGCGCGAGCGCATGAAGCGGGTGCCCTTCCTGGACCCCTTCGACCTGCGCTACCGCAACCGCGTGCGCGAGCCCAAGCCGACCAGCAAGGCGGTGATGTTCTGCCTGATGGACGTCTCCGGCTCCATGGACGAATCGCGCAAGGACCTCGCCAAGCGCTTCTTCATCCTGCTGTACCTGTTCCTCTCGCGCCACTACGAGAAGACCGAGGTGGTGTTCATCCGCCACCACACGCAGGCGGCCGAAGTGACCGAGGACGAGTTCTTCCACGCCACCGAAAGCGGCGGCACGGTGGTGTCCAGCGCGCTCACGCTGATGAACGACATCATCCGCGAGCGCTACATGGGCAGCGAATGGAACATCTACGGCGCGCAGGCGTCGGACGGCGACAACTGGCAGCAGGACTCGTCCAAGTGCCGCGAGCTGCTGGACGGCAAGATCCTGCCGCTGGTGCGTTACTACGCCTATGTGCAGGTGGCCGACGAGGACCAGAACCTGTGGGAGGAATACACGCGCGTGCGGGATGCCAACGCGCACTTCGCCATGCAGAAGATCGTGACCCCCGCGCAGATCTTCCCGGTGTTCCGCGACCTGTTCAAGAAGACACCACAGGCGGCATGAGTCCCGCCCGGCCGCCCGAAGGGGCCCTTACCGCAATGCGAAGCATGGAGGCATGCCCGTGACTGAAGAAGCACTCCTGACCCCCTCCGACATGAAGAAGGACGAGAAGACGAGGCTGCCCAGTCCATCCGACTGGAACTTCGAGTTGATCGAGACCTACTTCCAGGCGATCCGGCGCACCGCCGAAAGCTTCGGGCTGGACACCTACCCGACCCAGCTGGAACTGATCACCGCGGAACAGATGCTGGACGCCTACGCCTCCGTGGGCATGCCGGTGAACTACCGGCACTGGTCCTACGGCAAGCACTTCATCCAGAGCGAGAAAAGCTACCGGCGCGGCCACATGGGCCTGGCCTACGAGATCGTCATCAACTCCGATCCGTGCATCGCCTACCTCATGGAGGAGAACACGATGCCCATGCAGGCGCTGGTGATCGCGCACGCCTGCTTCGGCCACAATTCCTTCTTCAAGGGCAACTACCTGTTCCGCATGTGGACGGACGCCAGCTCCATCATCGACTACCTGGTCTATGCCAAGAGCTTCGTGTCCGAATGCGAGGAACGCCACGGCATCGACGCGGTGGAACAGGTGCTGGACGCCTGCCATGCGTTGATGAACTACGGCGTCGACCGCTATCGCCGGCCGCAGAAGATCTCGATGGTGGAGGAAGAAAACCGCCGAAAGGACCGCGAGGCCTACCTGCAGCAGCAGGTCAACGACCTCTGGCGCACGCTGCCCACCAAGGCCGGCAAGCAGGCCAAGAAGGAACAGCGCCGCTTCCCGGAGGAGCCGCAGGAAAACATCCTGTACTTCATCGAGAAGAACGCACCGCTGCTGGAACCCTGGCAGCGCGAGATCGTGCGCATCGTGCGCAAGGTCGCCCAGTATTTCTATCCGCAGCGCCAGACCCAGGTGATGAACGAGGGCTGGGCCACGTTCTGGCACTACACGCTGCTCAACACCATGTACGACCAGGGCATGCTGTCCGATGGCTACATGATGGAGATCCTTTCCTCGCACACCAACGTGGTGTTCCAGCCGCCGATCACGCATCCCGCGTACAGCGGCATCAACCCCTATGCGCTGGGCTTCTCGATGTTCTCGGACATCAAGCGGATCTGCCAGAGCCCGACGGACGAGGACCGCCAGTGGTTCCCGGACATCGCGGGCAGCGACTGGGTCAAGACGCTGGACTACGCGATGCGCCACTTCAAGGACGAGAGCTTCATCGGCCAGTACCTCTCGCCCAAGCTGATGCGCGACATGCGCCTGTTCGCCGTGCTCGACGACTCGGCGCAGTCCGAACTGGAAGTGGCGGCCATCCACGACGAGAACGGCTACCGCCGCCTGCGCGAATCGCTGTCCCGCCAGCACGACCTGAGCTGGCGCGAACCCAACATCCAGGTGTGGAACGTCAACGCGCGCGGCGACCGCTCCCTCACGCTGCGCCACGTCCGCAACGCCGACCGGCCGCTGGACAACGGCGCCGAGGAGGTCGTGAAGCACGTGGCGCGCCTGTGGGGCTTCCGCGTCCGCCTGGAGAGCGTGGACGGCCACGACCGCGTGATGCAGCACTGGGAGGTCACGCCTCCCCAACACCACTAGGCTCTAGGGCCCAAGGCGCGCGCGTCAGGCGCTCTCGGCGCCGGACTCGCGCATCCGCCGGTGCTCGTAGCTTTGCAGGTGCACCCAGGCCGCGCGCAGCCCGGGTGCCTCCACCCCGGCCGCCCGGACCCGATGGAACATGTCACCCACGACGTGCGCTCCCTCGCTCGGCCGCCCCGCTTCCAGGTCGCGCAGCATCGAGGCGGTGAGGGTGGATCCGCGCTGTTGCAGCACGCCGCGGTACCAGGCCGCCGAAGCGTCGCCTGGCGCGTGGCCGGCGGCACGCGCCGCGGCGCAGCAGGCCTCGTAAGTCTCGGCGACCAGCGCGGCGCCTTCCTCGGCGGCGACGATGTCACCGATCGCCGCGCGCATCAGGCAGGTCATGGAGGCGATGGTGGCCAGGCCCGCGAACTTCTCCCACAGCTCCTGCCAGATGTCCGCCGCCAGCACGGTTTCCACGGGCGTGCGCCGGAACAGCGCTTCCAGCTCGCGCAGCCGGCCGGGTGCACCCGCGCTGCTGTCCGGCAGCGGCCCGAACACGATCCGGTGCAGCGGCGCGATCTGCACCACTTCCCCGCTGGATGACAGGGTGGCCGGGATGCCGCAGCTGCCGCCCACAACGCGGTCCGCGCCGAAGGCCTGTTGCAGTTGCTCGATGTGGGCGATGCCATTGAGCAGCGGCAGGACCAGGGTGCCCGGCCCGACGGCGCTGCGGATGTCCTCGATCGCCGCCTCCAGGTCGTAGGCCTTGCAGGCGACGATCACCAGGTCGAAGGGGGAGCGCAGCTGCGACTGCAGGAGGGCAACGGCAGGCACCTGGAAATCGCCGTGCGGGCTGCGGACGACCAGCCCGTGCGTGCGCAGCTGCCCGGCACGCCGCTCGCGCACGAGGAATGTCACGTCGCCGCCCGCCTGCACCAGGCGGGCCCCGAAGTAACCGCCGATCGCACCGGCGCCGAGAACCAGGATCTTCATCGTTGCTCCCAGGTGGGTGAAGGGCGCCGCGGCGTCACGGCATGCCGGGCGCCCGGTGCGCCGCATGCAGCCAGGCGTTGCGCGCCGGTGCCCAGGCACCGATGATGCGCCACCATGCCGCGAAGCGCTGCCGTCCGGGCCCTTCCCCTCGTCGTCCTCCTCACTTTGGTGTGGGGCACCAACTGGTCCCTGTTTCCCCTGGCCGTGCGGGAAGTGTCCGTCTGGACCTTCCGCGCGGTGAGCCTCACCGGCGCGGGGCTGTTCCTCCTCGCATTCGCCCGGCTGCGCGGGATCCCCGCCGTGATCCCGCGGGCTTACTGGAAGCCGGTCGCGGCGGCGGCGCTCATCTACCTGGTGGTCTGGAACCTGGCCAGCACCTACGCGGCGATCCTGATCCCTTCCGGGCAGGCCGCGATCCTCGGCTTCACCATGCCGCTGTGGACCGTGCTGGTGGTCTGGGCGGTGTACGGCGAGCGGCCGACCGCTCGCATGCTGGTCGCCGTCGCGCTGGCGGCGCTTGGCGTGATCCTGCTGATGGTGCCGGCGCGCGCTGCCTACCGCGACGCACCGGCGGGCTTCCTGCTTGGCCTCGCCGCCGGCCTCGGCTGGGCGGTCGGCACAGTGATCCTCAAGCGCGCCGCCGTGCCGGTGCCGGCGCTGGTGCTCACGGCCTGGCAGCTGCTGGTCGCCGCCGTGCCGCTGTGGGTGGGGGCGCTCTGGCTGGGGCAGGGCCACTGGTTCCTGCCGTCCACCGCATCGATCCTGGTCATCGCCTACATCACCGTGGTGCCGATGGCGATCGGCAATGCCGCGTGGTTCGCCATCGTCGGCCTGCTGCCGGCCAGCGTTGCCGGCCTGTCCTCGGTGATGGTGCCCATCCTGGCGATGCTCACGGGGGCCGTCGTGCACGCGGAGCCGCTGGGTGCCTGGCAGATCGGCGCGATGGCGTGCAGCGCGAGCGCGCTGGTGCTCGCGCTCGCCCGCAAGGCCTGAGCCTGCGCCCGCGCAGGCGGCGCCGAATTCCTGTCCACCGGCCGCGACCGCCTTGTCGCTTCCGGGACCTTGGCTGGCGGCTGAAGACCGCCCATTGGACCTTGGTCCGATGGTGTGCAGTGCAGCAAAACCCCACCATTTGGGCAGCCCCGCGGGGGCGCACGCCAGTCGGGCACCCCTCGCCGCATGCCGCCCCGCAGGGAAGCCACCCTCTTTGCCTGTCGGGAGCAGACATGAACGACCCCACCCGCCATCTGTCGCGCAGCACGGCGCTGTCCGCCAAGGTCGGCCAGCTGATGCAGAAGCGCCTGACCGTGGCGCAGGAGCATTTCACCGAGCGCGCCCGCAAGGCGGTCGAGGCCCACGGCGGCCCCGCCGCCGCGAAGCCGCAGGCGCCCCTGGATCTGTGGACCGGCGCGGCCGACTATGCGGTCGATTTCGCCCAGCGCTCCGTGCTGTTCTGGGACACGCTGCGCGAGCGCGGCAACCAGTTCGTCGATCGCACGCGCAGCGGGCTGCCCCCGGTGCTGCACTTCGACTACGAAATGGAAATCGACGGGCGCGCGCTCACGCAGCCGGTCAACTACGCCCTGGTGCGCATCGTCCCGCCCGATGGCGTGCAGGTCGATCCCAAGCTGCGCCCCTACGTCGTGATCGACCCCCGGGCGGGCCATGGCCCGGGCATCGGCGGCTTCAAGGACGATTCGCAGGTGGGGGTGGCCCTGCGCGCGGGCCACCCCGTGTACTTCGTCATCTTTTTCCCCGAGCCGGAACCCGGCCAGACGCTGCTGGACGTCTGCAAGGCCGAGAAGGTCTTCGTGGGGCACGTGCACGCGCTGCATCCCAAGGCGCCCAAGCCCGCCATCATCGGCAACTGCCAGGGCGGATGGGCCGCCATGATGCTGGCCGCCGCCAATCCGGACGACACCGGCCCGGTGGTGATCAACGGCGCCCCGATGTCCTATTGGGGCGGTGCCTGGGAAGAGGGCGAGGGCGACAACCCGATGCGCTACGCCGGCGGCATGCTGGGCGGCACCTGGCTGGCCTCGTTCACCTCGGACCTCGCCGGCGGCAAGTTCGACGGCGCCTGGCTGGTGCAGAACTTCGAGAACCTCAATCCCGCCAACACCTTCTGGGACAAGTACTACCACGTGTTCGCCAACGCGGACACCGAGCCGCCGCGCTTCCTGGACTTCGAGCGCTGGTGGGGCGGCTTCTACCTGATGAACCGCGAGGAGATCGAGTGGATCACCCGCAACCTGTTCGTCGGCAACAAGCTGTGGTCGGGATCGGTGGAGACCGGGCAGGGCGGCATGTTCGACCTGCGCGCGATGAAGGTGCCGATCGTGCTGTTCGCGTCCATGGGCGACAACATCACGCCGCCGGAACAGGCCTTCAACTGGGTGGCCGACGTGTACGGCAGCACCGAGGAGATCAAGGCCAACGGGCAGGTGATCGTGGGCCTGGTGCACAAGGACATCGGCCACCTGGGCATCTTCGTGTCCGGCAAGGTCGCCAAGAAGGAGCACGCGCAGATCGTGAACGTCATGGAAGTGATCGAGGCGCTGCCGCCCGGCCTGTACGCCATGCACATCACCGAGCGTAACGGCAAGGGCGCGCCCCAGTACGAGGTGGATTTCGAGGAACGTCGGCTGGAGGACGTGGTGAAGAACCTCAATCGCCTGCAGCGCGCCGACGAGAAGCCGTTCGAGGCCGTGGCCGCGGTGTCGGACTTCAACCAGCGCGCCTACGAGCTGTTTGCGCGCCCGCTGGTGCAGGCCCTATCCACAGAGTTCTCGGGCCAGCTGCAACGCACCTTCCATCCCCTGCGCCTGCAGCGCTGGTCGATCTCCGACCTGAACCCGGCGCTGTGGTGGCTCAAGCCCGCCGCCGAGATGGTCAAGCAGCAGCGCAAGGCCCTTGCCGACGACCACCCGCTGCGCAAGAACGAGAAGCTGATGTCCGAGCTGACCAGCGCGGCGATCGATTACCACCGTGCGGTGCGCGACGCGATGAGTGAGTCGCAGTTTTTCCAGCTGTACGGCAACCTGTTCTCGCTGTACCTGGCCGACCGGCCGGAATTCGCGCCCGGCAAGCAGCAGGCGCAGGATCCGCGCGAGCAGCCCGTGGTGCAGGAGGCGCTGGCGGCCATCGACCAGGGCGGCTATGCCGCGGCCACCGCGCGCGCCGCCTTCCTGCTGGCGCGCAAGGGCGAGCCGCTGCCGCTGTCGCGCCTGCAGCTGAAGAAGGAGCTAATCGGCGATTACAAGGCACTGCTGCCGGCGATTTCCATGGACGAGGCGCGCAAGGTCCGAGGCGAACAGGAACTGATCGTGCGCTACGCGCCCGAGAAGGCGGTGGAGAGCCTGGCGCAGCTGTTGCCGCAGAAGTCGGATCGCCAGCGGCTGCTGTCGCTGCTGGACCGGCTGATGGCCGACCAGCGCGTGCAGAAGTTCAAGCCGCTGCCCGAACAGATCGCCATGCTGGAACGCATCCGCACCACGGTCGGCGGCGGCGATGGCGCAACCCAGAAACGGCGGGTGCCCGCCCGTTCCGCGCGGAGGGCCCTGTGATGGACCGGCCGCATGCCAACTACGAGCGCCTGCTGGCGCGGGCCAGGGAGTTGCCGGCGGTGCCGACCGCCGTGGTGCATCCCTGCGACGCCTCGTCCATCCAGGGCGCAGTGGACGCAGCCAAGATGGGGATCATTTCGCCGATCCTGGTCGGGCCGGCCGAGCGCATCCGCGCCGCGGCGCGGCAGGCGGACGTGGACATCTCCGGCTACGAGATCGTCGACACCCCGCACAGCAACGCCTCCGCGTCGGAAGCGGTGCGGCTGGTGCGCGAAGGGCGCGCGGAATGCCTGATGAAGGGCAGCCTGCACACCGACGAACTGATGGCCGCAGTGGTCTCGCGCGAGGGCGGCCTGCGCACGGCGCGGCGCATCAGCCATTGCTTCGTGATGGACGTGCCCAGCTACGCCTACCCGCTGATCGTCTCCGACGCGGCCGTCAACATCGCGCCGACGCTGGAGGACAAGGTCCACATCGTGCAGAACGCGATCGACCTGGGCTGCGCCCTGGGCAGCGAGGAAGTGCGCGTCGCGATCCTGTCGGCGATGGAGACGGTCAATCCCAAGGTGCCGTCCACCATCGAGGCGGCGGCGCTGTGCAAGATGGCCGACCGCGGCCAGATCACGGGCGGCATCCTGGACGGCCCGCTCGCGCTGGACAACGCGATCAACCTGCAGGCCGCGGCCATCAAGAAGATCGACTCGCCGGTGGCCGGGCGCGCCAACGTGCTGATCGTGCCGGACCTGGAAGCCGGCAACATGCTGGCCAAGAGCCTGACCTTCCTGGCCGGGGCCGACGCCGCCGGCATCGTGCTGGGCGCCAAGGTGCCCATCATCCTGACCAGCCGCGCCGACTCGGTGATGACGCGGCTGGCGTCCTGCGCGGTCGCTTCGCTGGTGGCGCATGCGCGCCGCGAGGCGCTGTCCAAGGCCGTGCAGTGAAGGGGGCGCACCATGGCTGATGCGATCGCCGTCCTCAACGCCGGCTCCTCCAGCATCAAGTACTCGCTGTTCCTGCTGCGCGGCAAGGAGCTGGAACTGGCGCTGCGCGGGCAGGTGGAGGGCATCTACACCCAGCCGCGCTTCGTGGCCAAGGACGCCGCCGGCAAACTGCTGGCGGAGAAGAATTGGGGCGAGGGCGTGCAACTGGGCCACGAAGGCGCGCTGGACCACCTGGTTCCCTTCGTGCGCGAGCACCTGGGCGGCGACAACCTGGCCGCGATCGGCCACCGCGTGGTCCACGGCGGCATGGACTACGCGCGGCCGGTGCGGATGAACGCGCACATCCTCGACGCGCTGCGCAAGTTCGAACCGCTCGCCCCGCTGCACCAGCCCCACAACCTTGCACCGATCGAACTGCTGATGCAGCGGCAGCCCGACATGCCGCAGGTGGCCTGCTTCGACACCGCCTTCCACCGCAGCAACCCCGAGGTCGCGCAGATGTTCGCGCTGCCGGCCCGGTTCCATGCGGAGGGCGTGCGGCGCTATGGCTTCCACGGCCTGTCCTACGAGTACATCGCCTCCGTGCTGCCGCAGGTGGACCTGCGCGCAGCGCGCGGGCGCACGATCGTCCTGCACCTGGGCAACGGCGCCAGCATGTGCGCGCTGGCCGACGGCCGCAGCGTGGCCAGCACCATGGGCTTCACCGCCGTGGACGGGCTGCCCATGGGCACGCGCTGCGGCGCCATCGACCCCGGGGTGATCCTGTACCTGATGGACCAGCGCGGCATGGACGTGCGCGCCATCGAGAAGCTGGTCTACAGCCAGTCCGGCCTGCTGGGCGTCTCGGGCATCTCGAGCGACATGCGCGCACTGCTGGAGAGCGACGAGCCCGGCGCGCGCACGGCGATCGACCTGTACGTCTACCGCATCCGCCGCGAGCTCGGCTCGCTGGCCGCGGCGCTGGGCGGGCTGGACGCGATCGTCTTCACCGCCGGCATCGGCGAGCACGCTGCGCCGATCCGCCAGCGCGTCTGCGAGGACGCGGGCTGGCTGGGCGTGGAACTCGATGCCGCCGCCAACGCCCAGGACGGCCCGCGCATCAGCACGCCGGCGAGCCGTGTGCCCGTCTGGGTGCTGCCCACCAACGAAGAGCTGATGATCGCCCGCCACACGCGCTCGGTCCTCACCGGTTCATGAGTTCCCGGAAGCCGACAGCATGATGCAGGTTCCCACCCCGGCCCTGAAGGGCATGAAGGCGCTGGTCGTCGGCGTCGCCAACGAGCATTCCATCGCGTACGGCTGCGCGTCGGCCTTCCACCAGCTGGGCGCCGACCTGGCGATCACCTACGTCAACGAGAAGTCGAAGGCGTTCGTGGAGCCCATCGCGCGCGAGCTGCAGGCTTCGCTGCTGCTGCCGCTGGACGTGGCCCGGGACGGCGAGCTGGAGGCCGTGTTCGGGCGCATCGCCGAGGACTGGGGCCAGCTCGACATCCTGGTGCACTCGGTCGCCTGGGCGCCCAGGGAGGACCTGCTGGGCGGCCTGCTCGACTGCAGCGCCGAGGGCTTCGCCAAGGCCATGGACATCTCCTGCCACTCGTTCGTGCGCATGGCGAAGCTGGCCGCGCCGCTGATGAAGAACGGCGGGACGATGATGGCCATGAGCTACCACGGCGCGCAGAAGGTGGTGCCCAACTACAACGTCATGGGCCCCGTGAAGGCCGCGCTGGAAGCCAGCTGCCGCTACCTCGCATACGAGCTCGGGCCGCGCGGCATCCGCGTGCACCCGGTCTCGCCCGGACCACTGAAGACCCGGGCCGCGTCCGGCCTGAAGGACTTCGACCTGCTGCTCAACGCCGCCATGGAGCGCGCGCCGGTGGGCGAACTGGTCGACATCATGGACGTGGGCTTCGCCTGCGCCTGGCTCGCCACGCCCTACGCGCGCCGCATCACCGGCGGCACGGTGTACGTCGACGGCGGCGTGCACATCATGGGATGACAATGAAGGAGACAGCATGCGCATCGTGATCGGAAACCTGCCCGACGACGTCGACGAGGAGGGCATCCGCGACGCCCTCTCGCCGTTCGCCCCCGTCGACTCCATCAAGCTCGTGCACGAGAGCGGCGCCCCCACCGCCGTGATCGACATGGAGACCACCCGCGCGCACGCGGAACAACTGGCCCAGCGCATCCGCGGACGGCTCTACCAGGGCAAGGCGCTCAACGCCTGGGTGCCCACCATGGACTGGTAGCGTGGGCGATTCGCTCTTCGACCGCACGCTGGGCGTCCTGTTCGGCCGGCAGCAGCAGGTGCGCCCCGACCAGGACCGCGAGTTCGTGGCCGAGCTCACGGACCTGGTGGTGGACACGGTCGAGCCCAAGGTGCGGGCGAACCGGCGCTACCGGCAGAAGCTGGAACCCTGCATCCGGACCACCATCGCCTACCTGCGCGAAGTGGGACGCATGCCGCTGGAGCCGGTGGTGCTGGCACGCGCGCGCTGGAGCGGCGACCCTTGCGTCAACGCCTTCTTCGGCAGCGCGGACGACATCCCGGCCTTCCTGGGCCGCAGCAAGGAACTGCGGGCCTTCTTCGACGACCCGGCCCACGCCGATGTCGCCGAGGCCTTCGCGCTGCTGGGCATGCGGCGCGAGGAGAAGACGGTGTTCGCCCCGCGCTTCGAGAACGGCATGCTGTCCGAGGAGGTCACGCAGACCACGGTCAACTTCACCGGCCACAAGCTGGTGGGCGTCTCGGCCACCGAGCACGAATCCCGGCTGGAAGTGGGCAAGCGCATCATGCTGCGGCTGGCGCAGGTGGCGCTGGGCCGCATCCTCGAGATCGACCGCAAGGGCCTGAAGCACGAGCAGCACAAGTCCTACCTCTCCACGCGGCTGCGCTTCCTGAAGCTGGCGCAGGACGGCATGGAAGGCATCGTGGACGATCCCGCCACGGTGGCGCAGCAGATCGCGCAGGTGCAGCGCGAGCTGGACCAGGCCGTGAAGGACTTCATCGAGGTGAAGTCCACGCTCGCCACGCTGGACGGCTACATCGCGCAGATCGAGGAGGTCTTCGGCCACCCCGAGCGGCACGTCGCGCTCGCGCGCAGCGAACTGCGGATGAACCGCATGAACGTGAAGGTGGAGCCCGGGCGCGACGAACCGCACCAGGCGCTCACCCTGGCCGAGCTGCGGGTGGGTGAGCACCTGAAGGCGGTGATCGCCTTCGTGCGCTGCCCGCGCTCGGAGCTGCCGGCCCGCGAGGACCTGCTGGCCAAGGCCGAGCGCTTTCTCTAGCAAGCAGGGCCGCGACGAGCGCTTCGCGCGGCCTTCCTTGCAGGCGCGATGCCGGTGCTGCTAGATTGCAGCGAGCCGGGCATCGCGCCCGCGAGGAGATTCCATGTACGCATCGCAACTGTTCGCCGGCCAGCGCATCCTGGTCACCGGCGGCGGCACCGGCCTGGGCCAGGCCATGGCCGAGCGCTTCCTGGCGCTCGGCGCCGACGTCGCCATCTGCGGCCGCCGCAAGGCCGTGTGCGACGAGACCGCGGCGGCCTGGCGCGAGCGCTTTCCGCAACGGCGCATCGACACCTTCGGCGTGGACATCCGCGTGGCGCAGGCGGTGGAGGAGATGGTCGAGTCGCTGTGGGCCGGCGGCGGCCTCACGGGCCTGGTCAACAACGCGGCGGGCAACTTCATCGCGCCGACCGAGAGCCTGTCGCCGCGCGCCTTCGACGCGATCGCCAACATCGTCTTCCACGGCACCTTCTACGTGACGCAGGCGGTCGGCAAGCGCTGGGTGGCCGAGGCGAAGGCGGGCCAGTGGACGCCCGAGCGGCCGTTCCGCAGCGTGATGAGCATCGTCACCACCTGGGTGGACAACGGCAGCCCCTACGTCGTGCCCTCGGCCATGAGCAAGGCCGGCATCGACGTGATGACCAAGTCGCTGGCGGTCGAGTGGGCCCGCCACGGCGTGCGGCTGAACACGGTGGGTCCCGGCGAGATTCCCACCGAAGGGATGAGCAAGCGCCTGAATCCCGGAGAGGAACCCGGCGCGCGCAGCAAGGCCAAGAACCCGATGGCGCGGCCGGGCCGCATGAGCGAACTGCAGAACCTCGCCGCCTTCCTGATGGCGCCGGGCCAGTGCGACTGGCTCACCGGCCAGAGCATCATGATGGATGGTGGCAACGCCCTGGCCACGGGCGGCAACTTCTACGAGCTGCGCGAATGGAGCGATGCGGAATGGCAGGCGGCGCGCGAGCGCATCGAGGCGCAGAACGCCAAGGACCGGGCCCAGCGCTAGGGGAGACGGGGATGCAGCACGACGAGCAGCAGATTCGTGAACTGGTTGCGACCTGGATGGCCGCGACGCGCTCCAGCGACGTGGAAACGGTGCTGGGACTGATGACGGACGACGTGGTCTTCCTGGTGCCCGGCCGGGAGCCCATGCGCAAGGCCGAGTTCGCGGCGGGCATGCGCGCGCACGCGGGCGCGGGTCCCAGCTTCGACGGCAGCAGCGACATCCAGGAGATCGAGGTCGCGGGCGAGTGGGCCTGGCTGTGGAGCCGCCTGCGCGTGGTCGCGACGCCGGCGGACGGCTCGCCGCGCGTGCAGCGCCAGGGGCACACGCTGACCGTGCTGCGCAAGGTCCGGGGCCGCTGGCTGCTGGCGCGGGATGCGAACCTGCTGGGCGCGCCCGAGCCCGCCTGATCGAAGCGAAGGGAGCAAGCGTGCTGGAACTGCGACCCACCTGCGAACACTGCAACAAGGCACTGCCGCCCGCGTCGACCGAGGCGCGCATCTGCAGCTACGAATGCACGTTCTGCGCGGACTGCGTGGACAGCGTCCTCGCCAACGTCTGCCCGAACTGCGGCGGTGGCTTCGTGCCCCGTCCCATCCGGCCGGCGCGCAACTGGAAGGGCGGCAACTACCTCGGCAAGGACCCGGCCGGCACGAAAGTCCGGCATAAGCCGGTGGATCCGGCGGCGCACGCGCTGTTTTCCGAGCCCATCCGCAAGCTGCGCCCCGAGCAACGCTGAGCTGGGTTCGCGGCCGCTGCCCGAGAACGCCGGCTGCGGTCGCGCCCCACGAAGCCGGCGTGCACTGCGCGAGCCTCGCGTGTTCATGCCGGGCGCCCATGGCGTGAACGTGTGTCCCTCCCTCCTTTGGCGTAAGCGCGGTGCGCGCACCTTGACTAAGGTTCGGTGCCACGTCGTCGCAGCCACCAGGGAATCTCCCATGTCCACTCCGCTCACCTCACTCCAGCCTGCTGTCGAGCTTGCCTTTCACGCCTGGAAAGTTCCCGAAGCTGTTGCGAGGCGCTTCGAATTTGTTTCAACGGCGGCGGCATTCACACTTCGTTTCTTCACCGCCGAGTTGCTCCTGCTACGCGGCGTCCCTAAGCTGTGCTTCCCTTTGTTGCATCTCGCCGGTGCGACCCCTGGCCGACATGGCTTCGCAGGGTCGGCGGCGGTGCCCCGGGGGCCGGATTGCGCCGGGGCTTCGTGCACTGCAAGCCTCCATCGCCACCGGAAGGAGGACTGATATGTACACCGCCACGTCCCGGAGCACGGAAGCCCCCCCGGTCGAACTCGCCATGCCGGTCCTGCGCCCGCGCAAGCTGCTGCTGGTCGATGACCACGAGCTGGTGCGCTACGGCGTGAAGGCTTGCTACACCGAACTGCACGGCGTCCCGCTGCACTGGATCGAGGCGACGTCGCTGCAGGATGCGCTCGCCATCTACGCGCGCGAACCCGAGATCGACGCGGTGCTGCTGGACCTCAATCTCGCCGACTGCAAGGGCCTGCAGGGATTGCGGCAGTTCGTCCACGAGCAACCGATGGCGCGCATCGCCGTCTTCAGTGCCACGCAGGACGAGTTCGTGATCCGGCAGGCGCGCGCGCTCGGCGCCATCGGCTACGTGTCGAAGACTGCGGCCAGCGCCGAAGTCCGCGAGCTGCTGTCCGCGCTGCTGTGGCCGCAGGGCAGCCCGCAGGCCCGCCGCATCGCGCCGGCGCAGGCCCTGTTCCCGCGCTTCCCGTCGTCCGCCATGTACGACCGCGTCGCCGAACTGGGACCGCGCCACCTGGAGATCCTGGAGATGGTGCTGTCCGGGTGCACCAACCAGGAGATCAGCGACTCCATGGGACTGGCGCTGGGCACGGTGAAGAACTACGTGTCGTCGCTGCTGCTGGCGCTCGACGTGAAGTCGCGCTCCCACCTCGTCAGCCTGTTCCGCTAGCGGGCCTGCCGTGTCCGCCCTGCTGCGCAGCGACGGGGCCACCGGCGACCGCGCGGCAATCCCGCGCACTCCCCGTGCGACCTTCGTCGCGGTGTCCTGCCCCGAGGGCAGTGCCTCGCAGGCCGCCGCGAACGCGAGCGGGCCTCTCGCCGATGCCAGGCTGTGGGATGCCGCCCTGCGCGCGGCGCGCGCCGCCGCCCCGGCGATGCTGGCCGCGTTTGCGCTCGCCCTGTCGTGCGATGTCCTGCTGCTCGCGCCTTCCGGGTGGCGCTGGACCTGGCTCGCCTGCACGCTGGCGGTGACCGTCGCGTGGGCCGCGAACCTCGCGGGCAGCGGCCGGCGAAGATCCTCCGCGCAGGTCCGGCGCCGGCAGCGGATGTTCATCGCGCTCGCGGCCGCGGCCCTTCTGTTGTTGGCGCTGTCGCCCTGGATGCCGGGGCCCGCCGCATCGCCGGAGGAGCGCATCGTGCTCGCCGTGGCGCTGGGCGCCGTCGCCGTGGCGGGCGCCGCGGCCTTCGCTTCCGTGCGCGGGCTCGCCGTTCTGGCGGCCGCACTCCCGCTGTCGCCCGCCGCCGCTGAAGCGCTGGTGCACGGAAGCAGCCTGGCTGCGGCCGCCGTCGGCGTGCTGCTGATGCTGGGGGCCGGCCTGGTCGCCGCCGCCAGCCGGCGCGGCTGGCTGCACGCCGCCCGCGCCGCGCTGGAACGGGAGGACCGCCTGCGCGCCATCGCCGAGGAGCGCGACGCCGCCATCCGCTCGGACCAGGAGAAGAGCCGCTTCCTCGCGATCGCCAGCCACGACCTGCGCCAGCCGATGCATGCACTGGGCCTGTTCGCGGCGACGCTGGAAAAGCGGCTGCAAGGCAGCGCCGAGGAACTGCTGGTGCACAACCTGGTGCGCTCCATCGACGCGCTGGACCGCTCCTTCAACGTGATGCTGGACGTGTCGCGCCTCGACGCCGGAACGATCGAGCCGAGCTTCCAGCGCTTTCCGCTGCGCGACCTGTTCCGCCGCCTGCACATGCATTTCGCCGGCCAGGCGGAGCAGAGCGGCCTGGGCCTGCGCTTTTCCCCCGGCGGCAAGTCGGTCACCAGCGATCCGCAACTGCTGGAGCGGCTGCTGGGCAACCTGATCCAGAACGCCATCAAGTACACGCGGCAGGGTGGGATCGTCGTCGTCGCCCGTACCGTGGACTCCTATATCAACGTCGAAGTGTGGGACACCGGCGTCGGCATCCAGGCGTCCGAGCTGCCGCGCATCTTCGACGAGTTCTACCAGGTGGGCCGCGGCGAGCGCGCGCGCGAGCGGGGCTTCGGCATGGGCCTGGCGATCGTCAAGCGCCTGGCGCAACTGCTGGGCCACCGGCTGGTGGTCGCGTCGCAGCCGGGGGGCGGCACCATGTTCCGCGTCGGCATTCCGGTCGGGGGCCTGCCCGACATCGAGGATGCGACCGCGCCCGCCGACACCTTGCCGATGCCGCTGCCGGTGCCCCAGCCGCGCACCGTGCTGATCGTGGACGACGAGGAATCGATCCGCCACGGGCTCGCGCTGCTCTTGGAAGAGTGGGGCTACCAGGTCTTCGCGGCCGGCACGGTCGAGCAGGCCGAGCAGATCGTGCAGAGCCTCGATGCGCCCCCCGACCTGATCCTGTCGGACCTGCACCTGGGGGACGGCCCCGACGGCATCGCCGCGATCGAGGCGGTGCGGCGCGTGTGCGGCTGCGACGTCGCGGCGGTGCTGATCACGGGCGACACCTCGCACGAGGAACTGCGCCGGGCGAACGACAGCGGTCACCCGGTGCTGTTCAAGCCGGTGCAACCGCGCAAGCTGCTGAACGCGCTGCGCGGGCACATCCCCTGACCGGGGTAGGCGGCGCCCGGGCCGAAATGACTTTCGGCCACTGTGCGCGCGCGGCGATGCTCCTAGAGTTGCCGCGAGCACATCGGACTGTCCCGGAATGCCCGCATGACCCACCCCGAACTCGAGCCCCTGTTGACGCCGCTCGCGGCCGACGCCCCCTGCGGCGCCGACCTCGAGTACGACCCCGCCTTCCTCGCCTTGCACGAGGCCGGCGCCGTCAAGCCCGAGCAGCAGTACGGCGACACGCTGATCGCGGCGCAGGAGCCGGACTGGGAGGCCGTGAACGACCAGGCCCGGCAGCTGGCGCTGCGCACCCGCGACCTGCGCGTGGCGGTCTGGCTGGTCCGCAGCGGCGCGCGGCTGACCGGCCTGTCGGGTGCCGTGCGGGGCCTGCAGCTGGTGCAGGCGCTGGTCGAGCGGCACTGGGACCACCTGCATCCGCAGCTGGATGCGGCCGACAACAACGACCCGACGGCGCGCGTCAATGCGCTGCAGCCGCTGCTGCATGCGAACGCGGGCCTGGCCGACCTGCGCGCGGCCAGCCTCACCGGGCGCCGTGGCGCGCTCACCGTGCGCGACCTCGAACTGGCCCTGGGCCACGCCGAGCCGGCCCCCGGCGAAAGCGTGTCGACCCAGGAGGGCGTGCTGAAAGGCGTGGCCGCCGTCATCGCCGAATCCCCCGAACTGGCCGCGCTGATGCCGGCCGGCCTGGAGGCCGTGCGGGCGCTCGGCGAAAGCCTGGACCGGCGCCTCCCCTCCACGCAGGGACTGGACTTCGCGCCGCTGCGCGCGATCCTGCAGTGCGTCGCCGACGCTGCCTTGCGCGCCACGGGCACCGCCGTCGCGCCCGCCA